>DATDJF010000290.1:0-6515 GCA_036520715.1 Burkholderiaceae bacterium
CGAGGTGTTCTTCGACAACGTCGAGGTGCCCGCGGAAAACCTGATCGGCGAAGAGAACAAGGGCTGGACCTACGCCAAGCACCTGCTCGCTCACGAGCGCACCAACATCGCCGACGTCAACCGCGCCAAGCGCGAGATCGAGCGCCTGAAGCGCATCGCCCGCGCCGAGGGCGTGTACGGCGACGGGCGGTTCCGCGACCAGATCGCATTGCTCGAGGTCGACATCGTCGCGCTCGAGATGCTGGTGCTGCGCGTGCTGTCGGCCGAGAAGAGCGGCAAGCAGAGCCTCGACATCGCGGGCCTGCTCAAGATCAAGGGCAGCGAGATTCAGCAGCGCTACAGCGAGCTGATGATGCTGGCCGCCGGCCCCTTCACGCAGCCCTATGTGCGCGAGGCCATGGAGGCTGGCTGGCAAGGCGACTGGTTCGCCCGCTTCGGCGACTGCGCGCCGCTGGCCGGCAACTACTTCAACTTCCGCAAGACCACGATCTACGGCGGATCGAATGAAGTGCAACGCAACATCGTGGCCCAGACGGTGCTCGGCTGAGCGGAGACAGACATGGATTTCGAATTCACCGACGACCAACTGTCGCTGCGCGACGCGGTGGCCCGCTGGGTCGACAAGGGCTTCAGCTTCGAGCGCCGGCACGGCATCGCCAAGAAGGGCGGCCTTACGCGTGATGTCTGGGGCGAGCTCGCCGAGCTCGGCCTCACCGGCCTGGCCGTGCACGAGGCGCACGGCGGCATGGGCTTCGGCGCCGTCGAGGCGATGGTGGTGATGGAAGAGCTCGGCCGCGGCCTGGTCAATGCACCGTATGCCGCAGGCGCGCTGGTGGCACCCCACCTGCTCGCGCAGGCGCCGGCCGCTTTGCAGGCGGCCTGGCTGCCGCGCATCGCGTCGGGCCAGGCGCTGGTGGTGCTGGCGCATCAGGAGCGGGCGTCGCGCTACCAGCTCGCCCGAGTGGCCACCACCGCCAAGCTTGCCGGCAACGGCTGGCAGCTCAGCGGCCACAAGAGCGTGGTGCCGGCGGCCGACGAGGCCGACGCGTTCGTGGTGCCTGCGCGCATCGCCGGCGCGGAGGATGACCCCAAGGGCATCGCGCTGTTCCTGGTCGCCAAGGGCGCCAAGGGCTCGCACATTCAGGGGTATGCCACGCAGGATGGCGCTCGCGCCGGCGAGCTGACCCTCGCCGACAGCGCCGCCGAGCTGATCCAGCAAGACGGCTTCGCGGCACTCGAGCAGGCGATCGACATCGGCATCGCGGCCGCCTGCGCCGAGGGTGTCGGCGTGATGGACAAGCTGGTCGCACTGACCGTCGAGTACATGAACACGCGCAAGCAGTTCGGCACCACGCTGGCCACCTTCCAGGCGCTGCGCCACCGCATTGCCGACGTCAAGATGCAGCTCGAGCTCGGCCGCTCGATGAGCTACTTCGCGAGCCTGAAGCTCGGCGAGGGCACGGCGGCGCGGCGGCGCGCGCTGTCGCAGGCCAAGGTGCAGCTCGGCCAGTCGATGCGCTTCGTCGGACAGCAGTGCACGCAGCTTCACGGCGGCATCGGCGTCACCGACGAGTACATCGGCAGCCACTACTTCAAGCGCCTGACGATGCTCGAAGTGACCTTCGGCGACACCTTGCATCACATCGGCGAGGTGTCCGCGCGCATGACCGACAGCACGGGCGTCTTCGCGTAGCCGTCGTCATGCAAGTCGAGTCGGCGAACCGGCTGCGTCACCGGACCGGCTCAACCGACGGGCACTACGAGAGTTACTTCATCCGCGCCAACCACGCCACCCGCGCGCTGGCGTTTTGGATCCGCTACACGATCTTCAATCCCGCCGGCCATCCCGAGCACGCGAAGGGTGAGTTGTGGGCGATCGTGTTCGACGGCGAGCGCAATCGCCATGCGGCGGTGAAGCAGGAGTGGTCGCTCGGCATGTGCCGCTTCGACGCCGACAGGCTGGCGATCGAGCTTCCTGGTGCGCAACTGTCCGGCGGCCATGCCCAAGGGTCGTGTCACACGCAGGACCACCACTTGGCGTGGGATCTTCGATTCGCGGGCGGGCAACCAACTTTGCTGCTGTTGCCCGAGCGCCTGTACGACGGCGCCTTTCCGAAGGCGAAGAGTCTGGTCAGCCGGCCGCTGGCCCGCTTTGACGGCACGCTCAGCGTCGATGGCGAGCGCATCGAAGTGGTCGGCTGGGTGGGCAGCCAGAACCACAACTGGGGCCGCCAGCACACCGATCGTTATGCATGGGGCCAGGTGGCCGGCTTCGACGACGGGCATGACGAGAGCTTCCTCGAGGTGGCGTCGGCCAAGCTGAAGGTCGGACCGTTGTGGACACCGTGGATCACGCCGATCGTGCTGCGCCACCGCGGACGCGAACACCAGCTCAACGCGATGAGCCGCTCATTGCGCGCCCGCGTGTCGATGCGGGCCTTCGATTGGCAGTTCGAGTCGCATGACCCGAACATCCGCGTGCGAGGCCGCATCCACGCCGAGCGCGGCGACTTCGTCGGCCTGCGCTATGCCAACCCGCCCGGCGGTGTCAAACAATGCCTGAACAGCAAAGTCGCGCACGCGCAGCTGACGCTGCAATTCGCCGATGGTTCGAGCGAGACGTTGAGCAGTCGCCGCCGCGCCGCGTTCGAATTGCTCGGTGACGACAGCAGCCATGGCGTGCCAATGACGTGCTGAGCGCATCGGGTAGGCTTCGCGCATGACGCTGTTCTCCGGCTCACTCACCGATGTGCAAGGCCTCAAGGTCGGCCATCACACCGACCCGCGCCGGCCCACCGGCTGCACCGTCGTGCTGTGCGAACAAGGGGTCACTTGCGGTGTCGACGTGCGCGGCGCTGCACCGGGTACGCGCGAGACCGATCTGCTCGCGCCGGGCAACCTGGTCGACAAGGTGCATGCCCTGCTGCTCGCCGGCGGCAGCGCGTTCGGGCTCGATGCCGCCGGCGGCGTGATGCGCTGGCTCGACGAACGCGGCCACGGCTTCACGGTCGGCCCGGCACGGGTGCCGATCGTGCCGGCGGCGGTGTTGTTCGATCTGTGGCTGGGCGACGCGCGCATCCGTCCCGATGCGCAGGCCGGTTTCGCTGCCTGCGAGGCGGCGTCGGATCAGCCACCGGCACAAGGCAGCATCGGTGCCGGCGCCGGCGCCACGGTTGGCAAGCTGTTCGGCACCGCCCACGCGATGAAGGGCGGCATCGGCAGTGCCAGCCTCGAAGTCAGCGGCGTGCGCATCGCTGCCCTCGTGGCGGTCAACGCCGCCGGCGACGTGATCGACCCGGCCACGGCGCGGGTGGTCGCCGGCAGCCGGCAGCTCGACGGCCAGACGCCGCGGCGCATCACGGCAGCGCTGGCGCGCGGGTTGATGCCACCCACCATCCTGGCCGGCGCCGCGACCACCATCGGCATCGTCGCCACCGATGCCACGCTCGACAAGGCGCAGTGCTCGCGGCTGGCGACCATGTCCCACGACGGCTTGGCGCGCTGCATCGACCCGGTGCACACCGCCAGCGACGGCGACACGATGTTCGCGCTGGCCACCGGCGGCAAGCAGCGCACGCTGCCGCTCACCGTGCTCGGTGCGCTGGCTGCCGAAGTCACGCAGCGCGCTGTGCTCAACGGCGTGCGCGCCGCCACCGGCGTGCGCGAGCCGCCGCTGCCGAGCGCACAAGACCTGGGCTGGGCGTGACGCCGGGCCCTGCTCGGGAGACCACCATGTCGCTGCTGCGCCGTGCCTTCGTCGCGCTGCTGGCAACGCTCGCACTGACCTCGTGCGGCACGCCGAGCCTGCAAAGCGCGCCGCCGATCATCTTCGTGCACGGCAACGGCGATTCGGCCGCGCTGTGGCTGACCACGCTGTGGCGCTTCGAAAGCAATGGCTGGCCGCGCGATCGCCTGGTGGCGCTCAACATGCCGTATCCGACCGCACGCAGCGACGACGGCAAGCCGCAGGAGGGCCGCACGTCGTCCGAAGACCAGATGCGCACGCTGGCCGCCGAGGTGACCCGGGTGCTCAAGGCCACCGGCGCACAGAAGGTCGTGCTGATGGGCAACTCGCGCGGCGGCAATGCGATCCGCGCCTACGTTCAGAACGGCGGCGGCGTTCACACGGTGTCGCACGCCATCCTCGGCGGCACGCCGAACCACGGCGTGTGGGTCAGCTCGACCTTTCTGCCCAACAGCGAGTTCAACGGCGCCGGGCCCTTTCTGATGGGACTCAACGCGCCCAAGGGTGCCAACGGCGACGAGGTGACGCCCCGCGTGCGCTGGATGACGATCCGCTCCGACAACAACGACAAGTTCGCGCAGCCCGACGGCGTGTGGATCGGCGCCAAGGGCACGCCCACCAACGTCACGTTCGACGGCCCGGCGCTGAAGGGCGCCACCAACGTGGTGCTGCCCGGGCGCGACCACCGCGAGGTGTCGTATCACGCCGAGGCTTTTGCGTTGGCCCATCGCTTCATCACCGGCCGCGAGCCGGCGACGACCACGATCACGCCCGAATCGCGCGTGGTGCTCGACGGCGTGGTCACCGCCAGCGGCCCCGGCGGGCCGACCAACCTGCCGCTGGAAGGCGCGCTCGTGCGGGTGTACATGACCCACGCCGCCACCGGCGAGCGCCTCGGCGCGCCGCTGGTCAACGTCACGGTCGGTGCCGACGGCCGCTGGGGGCCGCTCACCACAGACGCCGGCACGCCGCTGGAGTTCGTGGTCAGCGCCCAGGGCTACGCGACGCACCACGTCTACCGCTCGCCGTTCGCCCGCTCGTCGAGCATCGTGCACCTGCGGCCCGAGCGGCTGGCGGAGGCCGACCGTGGCGCCGGCGCCGTCGTCACGTTCGTGCGGCCGCGCGGTTACTTCGGGCTGCCGCGCGATCAGATCGTGTTCGACGACCGCAACCCGGCACCGGGCATCCCCGAGGGCGTGGCCGGCGTCGCGTCGAGCAAGCTGACGTTGAGCAACGCCACCAGCCGCGCGGTGGTCGGGGACTACAAATCCGGCCCGATCGCCGAACGTGTGGTCGGCCGCACCTGGCCGGCCGCGGACAACCAGCTCACCACGCTGGAACTGCACCACTAGAGTCCACACGCACACCGTATGCAGGTCTTCCGCGGCTTTCGGCATCCCGGCCTGGCGCCGCAATGCGCGTTGACGATCGGCAACTTCGACGGCGTGCACCGCGGCCACCAGGCGATGCTGGCGCTGCTCACCAACGAGGCGCGCCACCGTGGCCTGGCGAGTTGCGTGATGACCTTCGAGCCGCACCCGCGCGACTACTTCGCCGGACTGGCCGGCAAACCAGAGAGCGCCCCGCGACGCATCGCGACGCTGCGCGACAAGCTGTCGGAGCTCGAACGCTGCGGCGTCGACCAGACCGTGGTGCTGCGCTTCGACCGGCGGCTGTCGAGCCTGTCGCCGCAGGCGTTCATCGACGACGTGCTGTTGAATGGCGTGCATGCGCGCTACGTGCTGGTCGGCGACGACTTCCGCTTCGGTGCCAAGCGCGCGGGCGATTACGCGATGCTCGACGCCGCCGGCGATGCGTTAGGCTTCGACGTCGCGCGCATGATGAGCTACGAGGTGCACGGCGCGCGGGTGTCGAGTTCGGCGGTGCGCGCGGCGCTGGCCGCGGGCGACATGGCGCTGGCCGCCGCACTGCTCGGCCGGCCCTACAGCATCAGCGGCCACGTGCTGCACGGCAAGAAGCTCGGGCGCGAGCTCGGCTTCCCGACCATGAACCTGCGTTTCACGCACCCGCGGCCGGCAGCGATGGGCATCTTCGTCGTGCGCGTGCACGGCCTCACCGAGGCGCCGCTGGCCGGGGTGGCCAACCTCGGCGTGCGGCCCACGGTCGACGACGCCGGCCGCGTGCTGCTCGAGGTGTACTGCCTCGACTGGCCGCCGCAGCTCGGCAACGACACCGCGTACGGCCGCGTCGTGCGCGTGGACCTGCTGGCCAAGCTGCACGACGAACTGCGCTATCCGTCGATGCAGGCGCTGCGCGACGGCATCGCTGCCGACGTGGCGCAGGCGCGGCAATGGTTCGCCGCACATGGCGCCTAGGAGCTCCGCGGCACTCGTTCAGTAGAATGGAGCCCATGCTTCCGTGCATGGCCCATCTCGATCCGTTGCGTGTCCACGCGGCCACGCGCCGGCAGACCACGCGCGACCGAATTCGCGCCGGTTCACGCTAAAGCGCCGCCGCCGGGCGCGAGCGCGCATCGCCGCGCCCGCCCCGTTCAGCCGACCAGCCGCCGCGTCCCATCGCGCCACGTTGCCATGACTCCAGCCCAGACCACCGACTACCGCAGCACGCTCAACCTGCCCGACACGCCGTTTCCGATGCGCGGCGACCTGCCCAAGCGCGAGCCGGGCTGGGTGAAGGCGTGGAACGATCAGGGCCTGTACAAGAAGCTGCGCGACGCGCGTCACGGCGCGCCGTTGTTCGTGCTGCACGACGGCCCGCCTTACGCGAACGGCATCCTGCACATCGGCCA
>DATDJF010000291.1:0-16482 GCA_036520715.1 Burkholderiaceae bacterium
ACAGAAGTCTCGTTGGTCCCTACGGAGGAGTCTGTGCACGAGGGACCCAGTGCAGCAATCGCTCGCTCAAGTGGTGTGCGCCGAGTGATGCGCCGTTACCCTGGTTGCAGTGCGCGCTTTAGGTCGCGGCTCCATGTGCTCCAAGACAGCGTTCCCGTTTGCTCTGGCGAATCAGGCCACCGAACTGCCTGCCCTTGCTTGACGATTCGAGCGAGCCTCTCGTCCTCAAGGATCCGGAAGGAGGGATACACATAGATCCTGAAGGATTGACCCTCGAACAGCAAGCTCGCTGCAGGTGGGCGCTTCAGAAGAAGGAACCGGCGCCAACTTTCTCGATAGTCTGCCGGCATTACATAGAGTCTCAAGGCCTCTTTTCCGATCGTTTCGCTGTGCCACCGCCCCTCAGAGTCTTGCCATGAAACGTGGACATCAACGCCACCCTGGATGACTATTTCTTCACCTCGCGCACCGCCGTAGGTGAGTCCCCAGTAGTGACCCTCTGGCAGAACGCCCGAATTTCGCTCGACTATCGACCATGAGTTGGGCAAGCCGGCTTGAATTCCTCTTGTGACCCTTTCCGAATCAACCATGTCAGTGCCTGCGATAGCCGCGAACATTGCCCCTGCACTGGCGTAGGCAAGGATGCATCGCATGAACTTCATGAACAAACTCCGGTTGTCGAGAGCGAGCTCTAAGGGGCGCTCGCATTCCTCGGGCCAAGCCTACCGCCAGGCGCACCCGGGTTCGGCAGACCATGCGCGGTTAGGGCGGCATCGACGGAATCATGACAGTCGTTTGCGAAGGGCATCCAGAATCCTGCGTTCTGATACCTACGCATCGATGCCATAACTGCGGCCTCCTTCCCTTCGCTGCCCTTCACCTTGTTGCAGGCATCACCCCCTCCGGGCCCCTTCTCGCCGGACCCATCCGGACCTCCCTCGGAACCCACACTTGCTTGCCTGCCAGCCGATGTGCTTGTTTTGTAGTCCCAAACATATGCGTGATTGCCAATAGGCAAGTTAGCCGCTCTACTGCAGACGCCTACTTGTAGACCGTATGGGTCCGTTGATCCGAGCGGATTTCCCTCGGCATATCCGTAGGTGTTGACTCCCCCGGCAAGGCCAATGGGATCAGATTGGGTGTACCTACCCGTCGACGAGTCGTAGTACCGATTCCAGTTGTACCAAAGCCCACTCTCGGAATCGAGGTACTGCCCCGGAAACCCGATACTAAGTCCGCCGATCGAATTCATCGCAACGGTCCGATCGAACGCTGCATTGTTGGCACGCCAACTCACCTGCCCGGCCGCGTTGGTCAGCACCTCCGGCCGCGCCAGATGGTCGTTGTGGCTGGCGTGCACGTTGCCCGCGCGAACCACGCTCAGCAAGCTGCCGCCCAGCCAGATGTAGGCCGTTTGCTGCGGGCCATGCTCATAGAGCAACTCGCCGCCTGTACCGTACACGAAGCGCGTGCCGGCGCCCGACGCACTCTTGTATGCCCGTTGGTTGAGCGCGTTGCTGCGATAGTCGCCCACCAAGGATCCGCTCAAGTAGAACGCGCTCAGTCGATTGAGCGCGTCGTACCCGAAAGTCCGGTTGCCGCTGCTGCCCATGTCACTCGTTGTATTGCCCACGGCGTCGTACCCGAAGCTGCGCGACGCGCTGCCCGAGATCGAGGAGATCCTGTTGGCTTGCGAGGAATAGGTGTAGGTATAGCTGGCTCCGGCGCGGGTGTGAGCGGTTCTGTTGCCCACGTCATGCCACGAAAAGCTCTGCACATCGCCGCTGCGCGACACCGATGCCAGCCTGTCACTCGGGTCGTAGCCGAAGCTCGCGTTCAGTGCTGGATAGATACCGTCCGTGATCGATGCAAGCGTGTTCGTCGGTTGGTATCCGTAGCTCAAGCTGTGCACGCCGGGGCTTTGCAGCTGCGCTATCCGGCCATCGGTATCGAGCGTCATCAGACGGCCGATGCCGTTGCCATGCCGCCACGCGTACAGTTGATCGGTGGCAGGCTGATACAAGAACGAATCCGCGATCGCGAGCCATGTCCCGCCCACGTAGGCGGATTGGCCGGCAAGCCTTCCATAGCTATCGTACGAGTGCCGCAGGATCATGCCGCCGGGATACGTCATGTCGAACAGGCGTCCAGCCGCGTCGTAGCTCCATGTGGTGTTGTAGCTGACGCCATAGATCGTGCTGGTTTGACCAAGCAGTTCTCCTGCGGCGCCGTATTGGTAGGTGGTCTGCCCCGTGGCATCGTCGAGGCGCGTGAGCCGCCCGCGGCCGTAGGTGCCCTCGTCATAGGTGAACGATTCCGTCACGCCACCGGCTGAGCGTGACCTCAGACGGCTGAGCACATCCCAGCCATAGGTCACCACAACCCCGTTGGCGCGCGTTTCGGAAGCCATTCGGCCGGCAGAGTCGTAGCTGTACGTGGTCGTGCCGGTGTCCGGGCTCACGCGAGTGAGCACCTGCCCGAAACCGTTGTACGTGTACCGTGTGACGAGCCCTCGCGGGTCGGTGACCGTCCAGAGATTGCCTTCGCTGTCGTAGCTGAATGACGTACTCCCACCATCGGGAGCAACCGTCTGCGTCAGCCGGTTGTGAGCGTCGTAGCTGTACTGTGTGACGCGATTGGCCGCGTCTGTTCGCGTCTTGACGTTGCCGTTGTTGTCGTAGCTGAAGGTCACGACCTGGCCGTTGTTCCCGAGTTGCCGGCGGACCCGCCCCAGACTGTCCATTTCGGTCGTGGCGAGAAACTCGCCGCTGGGCGAGGCGGTGGGAACGGAGCCGTTCCAGCCTGGCACGTGTCTGTTGGACCGGGTGCGCCATGTGTTCGCCGCCACGTTGTAGTCAAGACTCACGAACTCGCTCAACGCGTTGCCCTGTTGAACAAGGCGCATAGCCGCGTTGTAGCGCGTGCGGTCGACACGGCCGGTCGGATAGGTGACATCGGTCACCTGCCTGTTGTGGTTGTAGGTGGAGCTTGCAACACGCGTACCACCCGGGTGGTACAGCGTTTCGGAGATCTTGTTTCCCCTTGCGTCGTAGGCGAAGTCGGTGATGACGCCGTTCGCATCAACATAGCGGCCGGGCATGCCCAGTCCGTTGTAGTTGCTCCAGCGACGGATGTGCCCAGCGCCGTTGGTGATGGAGGTCAGATTCCCCGATACGTCATGCTGGGTGGTCGTGACGTTGCTCGCCCCGCTCGGCAGTGTCTGCGTCTCGGTGATCGACGCCAGGACATTGTTCGGATGGTAGGCGTAGCTGAACGTCGTTTGACGAGTACCACCCAGTCGCAGATCGGTCCGAATCTCGCTGGCGAATTTGCCGGTCGCAAGGCCTGCTGCCACGTAGGTGTAGTTGACCTTGGCGTAGGGCGTGCCGGACGTGTTGCGGAAGGAAGTTTCGACCAGATCGTCCCCGGTCCACGTGTTGGCTCGCGTGAGCGCACTGGATGTGTTGGCGGCCGCTGTCACGCTCATCAACTTGCCCGCAACGTCGTAGGCGTAGTCGGTCTTGTTGCCATTCCAATCGAGCGTGTAGTCGATCCAACCGCTCGTGTCGTAAGCGGTCGAGGCCACCGCAGACGGACAGGTCGGTGTCGCATTGCGCGAGGTCGACGAGAGCTTGAGCCCGCCCTGCGCGGCCACAAAGTTGTAGGTCACTGCTTGCCCGACAGCGTTGGTGACGGTCGTCGAGTTGGTGCCGTAGACCAGCGTGTCCTTCTGTTCGCCTCCCGCAAGACCGCTTTCCTGGACGCGACCATCGGAGTAGTACTTGTAGGTACTGTAGCGCGCACCGTTGATCGACACACCGGTCAGTCGAGTCCCGTTGGCGGCGTCCTCGTAGTGATAGGTGCGTATGTCCGGGGAAGCGCCTGGAGACGTTACGCTGGTCAGCATGCCGGCGGCGTTATACGCATAGGTCCAAACTCCGCCTGCAGGGTCTGTGATCGAGGTGACGCGATTGTTCGTCCAGGTCAGGTTGACCTGCAGACCTGCGACATTCGTCAGGCGGATCGGCCTAGACGGCGTGCCCCCATAGGTGACTGTCAGCAGCGTTGCGCCGCCTAGAGTCTTGATGTTTTTCAGCCCACCCGAAATGAAATAGCGCAGCTTGTCCTTCACCAACGTGATCGAACCCTCGAGGTCGTTGTAGGTGAGGGTGCCCATGGCTTTGGAACTGCTGGCACCGTAGTTGAATATGCCGCCTGTCCTCCCCGTATAGTTGTAGGCGTACTTCGCCCCGCCCGGAAAGGTGACCGTGTACTTGGTGGGCGCAACGCACTCGTCGGCTATCGCAACGCAACCCGATGCACCGAGTACAGGAGAATCAAGACTCGATGCCCAGTGCGGGCCAAAGAGCGTCGATGTCGTTGCCTTGCTTCGATACGTCCTGGTCAGGCCAAGCCCGTACGCGCTGCCCGATACAAAATCAAGTTGAGGGAGGTACTTCTCACCTGAGGCGATGATGACCGGCAGTTGTGTCGTAGGGTTGTCGGGGTTGTCGCCGAGGCAATGCTCTGTCTTCCCATTTTTGTCTTCATCCGGCCTTTCCTCTTCCTGGGAGTTTTGCTCCGAAGCCGGCTTTTTCGCGTCCTGACCACCGCCTTCGCGGTCTGTGTCGCGAGCTCGAGGTTCCCCAACGTAGACGGTGCCGTTGGGAATCTCAAAACCAAGCGAGACTTTTGGAACCTTGCTGCCCCACACCGGCACCGTTTGTGTTGGCACAAATGTCATTGCCGTGGCCATTGCTGGAGCAAGCGCCAGCAGGCTCATGACAAGACGCGTGGCTTCAGATCTAAACGACGCCGCCCGCGGGGCGCGGTTATTGTGCCGACAAAGCTCTGCTTGAGGCGTTAGGGACTGGGGAGCAAGCCGGTTCATCCACATAGAGTGGATCCTCCACGGATTCGACTTCCCCTCCGCGAACGGTCACTTTCCGTCGGCCCCTAACGCGAATTGTAGTTGGACAGACTGCTGGGCGGCTTGGTGTTTCCCCGATCGTTTGTCCATCGGCATTCGGCCCAAAGGCGTGGCCACACCAAGAACGGGATCGCGCCAGCCCGCACACTCGTGCCGCTCCCTTGCAGCACACGACCGATGCCCCTGCATGTCGGCCCGCAACAGCGCCGGACTCACGAGGCTGAGCCGACAAAGTCGATCCCGGATGCGCCGCGGTGCGCCCGACGAGCATGACACCGGCGACACGGTACGACCGCACTCACCACCGCACCCGTTTGTGCGAGCACAACTGCAGCGCGCGCCTTGGCCGACTCGGCCGCTGGCTCTCCGACCTGCCGGTGGCGCAGGTGGCGGTGTTCGATGCCTATGCGTTGTGGACCTTCAAGCCGGGCGTCGCGCTGCGCCTGTCGGCCAACAACTGGGCGGCACGCGACTACACCACCGGCGGCAGCCTCGACTTCGAGTCGGCGCTGGGTGCCGCCACGCGCGAGACCACGCGCACGGTGGTCAACACCTACGTGCAGTGGCAGTTGCGGCTGGAGTTGAAGCTGTAGGCGCCCAGCCCGGCGGCGGTCAACCGGCGTCGATGTCGGTGCGCAGCGAGCGCCATGCCTTCGCATCGGCCTGCTTCAGGGCCAGCAACTCGTCGCGCAGCCGTTCGAGCCGCCGCCGCGCCTGCGCTGTCTTGATGGCTTCGACCTCGCGCCGGATCTTCAGCAGCTCGACGGCACGCGCGTCGTGCTTCAAGGCCGGCGACGCGTGCTCGATCAACAGATCCACCGCGTCCATCACGCGGCCGATCTGGCGCCCGTAACTGTGGTGACGCACGATCTCCTGCTCGGTGGCAGGCGCGGTCGAGTTCTGTTCGGTCACCTGGATCAGGTTGCCGAATGTCCAGCCGGTGTTGATCGGCTGCGTCAGCGTGCGAGGCGCCAGCGAGAAGGCCTGTGCCGCCTGCAGCGCCAGCCACCACGGCGCGAGCGTGGCATCGGCCCAGCTTGGCGCGGCCGGCGTGTCGCTCATGCCGAAGCCCCTGCGGCCGCCGCCTGCATCGGCCGGCTCACCACCTCGAACTGCGCCGCGTTGTCGCGCAGCCAGCTCGCCGCGCGCGACTCGTCGTGCTGGCGTGGATGGAAGTCGGCGCGCCGGTAGTGTCGCCACGGCGGCGCCATCGCACGCACCAGGCCGCGCCGCCCGAACAGGAAGCGCCAACCGTCGACCCAGGTGCGCCAGCGCCAGAAGCTGCCGTCGTGCCACAGGTTGTTCACGGTCTGGCGCAACGAGTCGGTGACGAAGTGCCAGGTGACCAGGCGGAACAGGCGCAGGCGCCACTCTTCGTTGCCACCCATTTGTCGATACAGGTCGAACGCGGTCGCGCGGTGTTCGGTCTCCTCGCTGGCGTGCCACATCCACAGCGTGGCCCACCGTGGCTCGGCCCCCTGCAGCGACGGCGCGTCGGACAGCAGGTACTCGGCCAGGATCGCCGTCATGTGCTCGGTGGCCGCAGTGGCTCCCACGGCGATGCGCGGGTCGGCTCCGTCCAGAGCCCGGATGCGGCGCAGCGCCCTCGTCTCCCAATGGTTGACGAGGCCCTGCTTCGCCAGGTGCGCATTGAACAGCGCGTGGATCCGCCGGTGCGTGGCCTCCTGGCCGATGAAGCCCTTGATCGCCGGCTCGAAGCGCACGCGCTCTGCCTCGGGCAACGTCTGCACGCCGGCACGCACCGCGTCGATGAAGAACTGCTCGCCCGACGGAAAGCTCATCGACAGCGCGTTGAACCAGGCGGTGCGAAACGCATCGCCGCCGCACCAGTGGCGCTCGGGCGGCGTGTCGAGGTCGATCAGCAGGCGGCGGACGACGATGTCGGACATGGATGGCGGCAGGCTTCGAAACGGCGACCCGACGAACATACCACTGGCCGGCGTCAGGCATGGGGCACGGTGCATGATCCGTGCCATGGTGCCTCTTTCGATCCTCGACCTCGCCCCCATCGTCGAAGGCAGCGATGCCGCCACGGCGTTGCGCAACAGCCTGGACCTCGCACAACACGCCGAGCGCTGGGGCTTCAAGCGTTACTGGGTCGCCGAGCACCACAACATGGACGGGGTCGCCAGCTCGGCCACCGCGGTGCTGATCGCCCACCTGGCGGGCGGCACGCGCACCATCCGCGTCGGCTCGGGCGGCATCATGCTGCCCAACCATGCGCCGCTGGTGATCGCCGAGCAGTTCGGCACCCTGGCCACGCTGTTCCCCGGCCGCATCGACCTCGGGTTGGGCCGCGCGCCGGGCACCGACCAGCTCACCGCGCGCGCGTTGCGCCGCCACCTCCACAGCAACGAGGAGGACGACTTCCCGCGCGACGTGGTCGAGCTGATGGCGTACCTCGATGCGCCGCAGGCCGCCATGCCGGTGCGTGCCATCCCCGGCGTGGGCACGCAGGTGCCGGTGTGGATCCTCGGCTCGAGCCTGTACGGCGCGCAGCTCGCCGCCTACCTGGGCCTGCCCTACGCGTTCGCCTCGCACTTCGCGCCCGAGCTGCTCGAGCAGGCGCTCGACGTCTACCGCCAGAGCTATCGCCCGTCGGCGCGCTGGCCTGAGCCGCACGCGATGGTCGGCGTCAACGTGGTCGCGGCCGACAGCGATGCCGAAGGCGCGCGCCTGCTGACCTCGCTGCAGCAGCGGTTTCTCGGCATGCGGCGTGGCGTGCGCGGCCCGCTGCCGCGCCCGGTGGCCACGATGGACGGTTTGTGGAGCGACGCCGAGCGCGCCGGCGTCGAGCACATGCTGGCCGCCACCGCTAGCGGTGGCCCCGCCAAGGTGCAGCGCGAACTCAACGCCATCGTGCAGCGCACGCGTGCCGACGAGCTGATCGTCGCCGGCGCGATCCACGACCACGCGGCGCGCCTGCGCTCGTACGAGATCGTCGCGTCGCTGGCCGCCGCGTGAGCCGATCGCTGCGAGCCATGCTTCGCCCGGCCCCGCACCGCCCCTGCGCCGCCTGCGTCGTCGCCGCGTGGCTCTGGCTGCTCGGCGCCACGGGCCTCGCGCAGGCGCAGGTCGCGGCCGATGGCGCCAGCGCGCCGGCACGGTCGTCGGCCCCAGATGCGCGCGACCGCCTGCAGGGTGCAGCGTTGCTGCGTGCGCTGCGCGACGGCGGGCTGATCATCTACTTTCGCCACACCGCCACCGACTTCTCGAAGAACGACCAGCAGATGCGCAACTTCGACGACTGCGAGCAGCAACGGCCGCTGAACGACCAGGGCCGCCGGGACGCGCGCACGATCGGCACGCGCATCGCGGCGCTGCGGTTGCCGCTGGGTGAAACCCTGGCCAGCCCGATGTGCCGCACGATGGAGCACGCGACGCTGATGCTCGGCCGAGCCACCCCGACGCACGCGATGCGCGAACGTGAGCAAGGCGAGTTCAGCGGGCTGAAGCGCCTGCTGTCCGCGCCCGTGCCGGCCGGCACCAACCGCTGGATGGTCGGCCACGGCACGCCGTTCCGTGCGGTGGCCGGCGCACCGCACCTGGCCGAAGGCGAGGCGGCGGTGCTGCGGCCGCTGGGCGATTCGTGGATCGTGCTGGCGCGGCTGACGGTGGCCGACTGGGCCGCGTTCGACGGCCGCTGAAGACGCGGCGCCCCGCTGCGAAAACAAGCCCGGCCGGCGGTGCACCTATGATCACCGCGATGAGTGCGAACGCCCAGCGCCTGCCCGTCGCGCCAACGCTGCTGCGCCGCGTGGTGGCGTGGCTGCTCGGCTGGTGGCAGATCGTCCACTTCGGCGCGGTGATCGGCGTAATGGCCTTGTCGCCGGCCAGCTATGCGGCCGCGCAGCGCCGCAGGATCGCACGCCACATCGTGCTCGACACCGCGCCGGTGCTGGTGTGGTTCACGCTGCTGTCGTCGCTGATCTGCATGGTGATCGCGCGCATCGTGGTGGCCACTGCGCAGAGTTACGGGCTCACGCAGTACGCGCACGAGATGCTGGTGCGGGTGCTGGTGATCGAGTTGATTCCGCTCACCGCGGCGCTGTTCGTCGCGGTGCGCTGCACGATTCCGCACGGCGCCGAAGTCGCCGTGCTGCGGCTGCGCGGCGTGCTGCGGGCCGAGCGCGCGCGCGGCGTCGACCCGTTGCGGCACGAAGTGCTGCCGCGCGCGGTGGCGGGCATGTTCACCGTCGCGCTGCTCGCGGTGCTGGCCGGCGTGGTGGCCCTGGTGCTGGCCTACCTGGCGACCTACGGCTTCACCACCTGGGCACTGGCCAGCTACACGCGCACGGTGGGCCGCGTCTTCGCGCCGACCATGGTGGTGGTGTTCCTGCTGAAGACGTTCATGTTCGCGTTGGCCGTCGTGCTGGTGCCGCTGGGCTCGGCGCTGTACGACGCCACGCGCTCGCGCATCAGCGCCGAGGTGCGTGGCCTGGTGCGTTTGTTCGCGTTGCTGCTGTTGATCGAGGCGACCTCGCTGGTGAGCAACTATGTCTGATGCGCCGCCCACCGTCGACGACGCGATCGACCGGCCACCGCCGATCCGCCATCTCGGCTTCAAGGCCGGGCTGTTGCTGGCGGCGCTGGCGCTGCTGGTGCTGGCGTCGGTGGTGTACCTGCTCTACGCACGCGGTGTGTTCGAGGCCACGCAGCGCCTGGTGCTGGTGGCCGACGACTCCGAAGGTGTGGTGGTGGGCATGGACCTCACGTTCTCGGGCTTTCCGATCGGGCGCGTGCGCAGCGTCGAACTCGGCGACGACGGCAAGGCGCATATCCACGTCGGCGTGCCCACCAAGGACGCACGCTGGCTCAAGGAGTCGAGCGTCTTCACGCTGGTGCGCGGGCTGGTGGGCGGCACCAACCTGCGTGCCTACACCGGCATCCTGACCGACCCGCCGCTGAAGGACGGCGCGGTGCGCACCGTGCTGCGCGGCGATTCGACCGAAGAGATTCCCAAGCTGGTGGCCACCACCAAGGACCTGATGACCAACCTGAACTCACTGGTCGGCTCCGATTCGGCGCTGTCGCGCACGCTGGCCAACCTCGAGGCCACCAGTGAGAAGCTCAACGGACAGCGCGGCGCGCTCGGGGTACTGTTCGGCAACGAGCGCGACGCGCAGCGCCTGGTCGCCACCGTGGAGCGCACCAACGCGCTGCTGGCGCGGCTTGACGGCATGGCCGGCAAGGCCGATGCGCAGGTGTTCGGCGCCGGCGGCGTGCTGCCCGAGGTGCGCGACACCATCGTGCAGTTGAAGGCACTGCTCGGCTCCACCAGTGCCAGCCTGAAGAAGGTCGACACCATCCTCGACGACGCCCAGGCGATCACCGGCAGCGCGCGCAACGCCACCACCGACCTCGGCGCGCTGCGCAGCGAGGTCGAGGCCAATCTGCGCCGCATCGAGCAGATGATCAACGAGATCAACCGCAAGTGGCCGTTCGCGCGCGACGTGGAGATCAAACTGCCATGACACGGCGAGTGCTCTCGCTGCTGGCGGCGTGCAGCATGGCCGTGCTGCTGCACGCCTGCGGCAACAAGCCGCCGGTGCCCGACTGGAAGCTCAACGCGCAAGCTGCGCTCGAGCGCGCCACCAACGCCTATCTCGAGGGCCGCACCTCGATCGCCGAGCGCGAGTTCAGCATCGCGCGTGCCGAGATCACGCGCACCGGCCGCCCCGACCTGATGGCGCGCGCCGAGCTCACTCGCTGCGCCGCGCAGACCGCCAGCCTGGCGTTCGAGCCCTGCGCGGCGTTCGACGCGCTGCGCGCCGACGCGCCGCCGGCCGAGATCGCGTATGCCGCCTACCTGGCCGGGCGCAGCAGCGCGGCCGACGCGGCGCTGCTGCCGGCGCACCACCGCGCTGTGGCCACGCCGGGCACCAGCGAGTCGTCGGCGCTGGCGGCGCTGCAGTCGATGCCCGATGCACTGTCGCGCCAGATCGGCGCCGCCGTGCTGCTGGAGACCGGGCGCGCCAATCCGGCAGTGATCGCGCTGGCGATCGACAACGCATCGGCACAGGGCTGGCGCCGTCCGCTGCTGGCCTGGCTGACGCTGCAGGCGCAGCGCGCGCAAACGGCGGGCGACACCGCGGCCGCAGACGCCGTGCGCCGCCGCATCGCGCTGATCGAATCGGGCAAGTGAGGCTTGGCATGGACAATGACCGCATGGCTGCTCCCTCGTTGAAGCCCGAGTCGCTGACGGCACAGGCGCTCGGCTGGGTCGATGCCACCACGAAGGCGATTTCGCCGCCGATCCACGCATCGACCACCTTCATCCGCGATGCCGACAACCAGTACCGCACGGGGCGCGCCTACGCACGCGCCGACAACCCGGCGTTCGACCAGGCCGAGCAACTGATCGCGCGCCTCGAAGGCGGCGCCCAGGGCGCGCTCTTCGCCTCGGGCATGGCGGCGGCGACCGCGGTGTTCCAGTCGCTGGCACCGGGCGACCACGTGCTGGCGCCCAAGGTGATGTACTGGTCGCTGCGCAACTGGCTGATGAACTTCGCCACCACGTGGGGGCTGCAGGTCGAGTTGATCGACATGAGCGACCCGGCCGCGGTGCGCACGGCACTCAAGCCCGGACGCACGAAGCTGGTGTGGATCGAGACGCCGGCCAACCCGCTGTGGACGATCACCGACATCGCGGCCACCGCGGCGCTGGCTCACGCAGCCGGCGCCCGCGTGGCGGTCGACTCTACGGTGGCGACGCCGGTGCTGACGCGGCCGCTCGAGCTCGGCGCCGACCTGGTGATGCATGCCGCCACCAAGTACCTGAACGGCCACTCCGACCTGATCGCCGGCGTGCTGGTCACACGCGGCGACGACGACTTCTGGCAACGCGTGAAGACCGTGCGGGCACAGATCGGCGGCACGCTCGGCTCGTTCGAGTCGTGGCTGCTGCTGCGCGGCATGCGCACGCTGTACCTGCGCGTGCGCTGCGCGTCGGCGTCGGCGTTGTGCATCGCCGAGCACTTCGCACGCCACCGGCACATCGAGGCGGTGCTCTACCCCGGCCTGCCCGACGCGCCCGGCCACGCGGTGGCGGCACGCCAGATGCAAGGCGGCTTCGGCGGCATGCTGTCGATCCGCGTCAAGGGTGGCGAAGCGGCCGCCATCGCCACCGCGGCGCACATCGCGCTGTGGAAGCGCGCCACCTCGCTCGGCGGCACCGAGAGCCTGGTCGAGCACCGCGCCAGCGTCGAAGGCCCCGGCACGCCGGCGCCGCCCGACCTGCTGCGCCTGTCGGTGGGCATCGAGGACAGCGGTGACCTGATCAGTGACCTCGAGCAGGCGCTGCAGCGCGCGCACGGCTGAAGCGCATGCCGCTGCTCGAGGCGATCGCCGCCCAGGCCGACGAGATCACCGCCCTGCGCCGCGCGATCCATGCGCGGCCCGAGCTCGGCTTCGAAGAGCGCCACACCTCCGACCTGGTGGCCGCTCGGCTCTCCGCCTGGGGCATTCCGATCGACCGCAGCATCGCCAAGACCGCGGTGGTGGCCATCGTGCACGGCCGCGACGGCGGCGCCTCGGGCCGCGCGGTCGGCCTGCGCGCCGACATGGACGCGCTGCCGATCCAGGAGGTCAACACCTTCGCGCACCGCAGCCAGACCGCCGGCACGATGCACGCCTGTGGCCACGACGGCCACACCGCGATGCTGCTGGCGGCGGCGCAGCACCTGGCGCGCACGCGCGACTTCGACGGCAGCGTGGTGCTGATCTTCCAGCCGGCCGAAGAGGGCCGCGGCGGCGCGCTGGCGATGATCGCCGACGGCCTGTTCGAGCGCTACCCGATGGAAGCGGTGTTCGGCATGCACAACTGGCCGGGTTATCCGGTGGGCACGCTGGCCGTCAGCCCAGGCCCGGTGATGGCCTCGGCCAACACCTTCAGGATCGTGGTGCACGGCCAGGGCAGCCACGCCGCGCTGCCGCACCTGGCCGTCGACCCGATGCCGGTGGCCTGCCAGGTCGTGCAGGCGCTGCAGAGCGTCGTCAGCCGCAACGTGCGGCCGATCGACACCGCGGTGCTGTCGGTCACGATGATGCACGGCGGCGAGGCCACCAACGTGGTGCCCGAGCACTGCACCATCGAGGGCACGGTGCGCGCATTCCGTGAGGACGTGCTCGACCTCATCGAGCGGCGCATGCGCGAGATCGCCGGGCACACCTGCGCGGCCTACGAGGCGCGCTGCGAGTTCGAGTTCAACCGCCGCGCGCCGCCGGTGGTGAACCACACGCGCGAGGCGCTGTTCGCCGCCGCGGTGATGCGCGGCATCGTCGGCCCGGCCAACGTGTGGGTGCAGGAGCCGTCGATGCCGTCGGAGGACTTCGCCTACATGCTGCAGGCCAAGGCCGGCTGCTATTGCTTCATTGGCAACGGCGACGGCGACCACCGCGCGATCGGCCATGGCGCCGGACCGTGCATGTTGCACAACCCGAGCTACGACTTCAACGACGCGCTGCTTCCGCTGGGCGCCACCTACTGGGTGCGGCTGGCCGAGGCGTGGCTCGTCGCGCCCGCGCCGAACCGCGACTGAGCCGCGGCGTCGCCGCACGCGCGGCGGCGGTGCCGTGATCGACAGATCCGCGATCGCGCCAATTCCACACGAATGACCGGCCTCATCGCCGCGCCGCGTGGCGCATCGCGCGCTAAGGTGATGCGCATGATGATCCTGCCCGCCGCCGAACCGCCGAGCGACCGCCGCGCCAGCGTGGCCGTCGGCCTGGCGCCGATCTTCGTGGCGGTGGTCTTCACGCTGATCGCCTCCCGGCTGATCGCGTTCGACACCGGCGTGGCGATCTTCCTCGCCTGCACCGTGTGGGTGGTCTACGAGATGCTCGACTACCAGCGCGCCATCGATGCCTACCAGCAGCAATGCCTGCAGGGCAATCCGGCGTGGCGCGGCGCCGCGGCGCTCGATGCGCTGGCGCACGACGCCCGCGCCGACGACGGCGAGTTCGTGCGCAGCTTCATCGGCGCCGGCACGCTGCAGCCCGAGCCCTCGCGGCTGTAGGCCAAAGCATCCGGCGCACTCGCGCCGGCCGCCAGCGGCGCACGCCCTGGCACGGCAACCCCAGTTCGTAGGCTTGTGGCCTGCGGGGGCCGCTCCGATACTGCGGCGCAGCCACCCCCGGTGCCGATGCCACGCGCCATGCCGCCCGACCTTGCCACGCCCGACTTCTTCGGTTCACCCGAAGACGTGGCCGCGGCACAGGCATTGCTGAATCCGGCCAGCGGCGCCGACGCGGCCGCTCTGGCGACGCTGCATGCCACGCTGGCGTGGTTCCTTCGGCAGCGCGACACCCACGCCGCGCTGCGCCACGCCGCCGAGGCGGAGTCGCTGATCGCGCACGCCCGCTCACCGCGCTGGGCGGCGCGCCTGACCCTGGTCCATGCCGAGGCCGAGTTGTTGTTCAACCGCCTCGGCGAAACCCAGCGCCTCATCGAGCACGCGCACCGTGCATTCATTGCCCTTGGCGATTTGGTCGGCCTCGGCGACACCGAACTGTTGCGCGCGATGTGGCTCGACCAGGTGGGCGGCGACCGCATCGCGGCCATCGACGCCGCGCACGACCACTATCGACGGGCCGGCGACGAGCTGCGCACGCGAATCGCCGCCACCTGGGCCGCCTGCGTGCAGGCCACCGCCGATCCCGACGACGCGGAAGCGCGCTGGGGCACGCTGCTGCACGACCCCGAGGTCTGGCAGCACGCGGGACTGGCCACCTACGTCGCCGGCGCGCTCGGCACGCTGGCCTGGCGGCGCAGCGACCCGGCAGCTGCGATCGAGACCTTTCAGCGCGGCTTCGACGCGGCGCAGCGCTCGGGCCAGGTGCAGGCGGCAGTGACGCTGGCGCAGAACATCGCGATCGCGTTCAGCACCCTCAACGATCACGAAGGTGCGCTGGCCTGGGTCGAGCGTGCGCGCACGCTGGTGCAGCCCACCGGCTGGCCGCACACCACCGGCTGGTGCCTGATGCAGACGGGCTCGATCCTGCTCGGGCTCAAGCGCGCCGACGCCGCGATGACCCTGCTGCTCGAAGGCATGCCGCAGCTGCAGGGCACTGAAAAGTCGCGCAACCACTCGCTGGCCTGCCAGATCCTGGCCGAGGCCGCGCTCGAGCTCAAGCGCGACGACGAGGCGCTGACCTGGAGCAACACCGCGCTGGCGGGCGCACGCCACCTGGCGTTTCCCGATCTCGTGTGCGGGGCGCTGCGCTTCAAGGCGCTCGCGCTGTCGCGCCTGGGCCGCAGCGACGACGCGCTGCAGGCCGGCACCCAGGCGCTGCAGGAGGCGCAGGCGCACGGCGACTGGCAGCGCGCGGCCACCGCCCACCACGTGATGGCCGAGATCGCGCGCACATCGAACGCGGTTGCGCCCGCCGGCTCCGCTGCCGCCAGCGGCACCCTGCATCACCTCGAGCAGGCGCTGGAGGTGGGCGCGCGGCTGCCCGGCTTTCAGGCGCCGCCCGAGTGGCTGGCCGAGCTGTCGGCAGCGCACGAGGCGGCCGGCCACGCCGAGCTCGCGCTGGCGTTCGAGCGCCAGGCCTCGCAGGCACGCCAGCAGGCGCAGGCCCGTCACGCCGAGGACATGGCCACCGCGCTGGTGGTGCGCCACCGCACCGAGCGCGCCGAGGCCGAGGCGCAGCGCCAGCGTGTGCTGGCCGAGGCGAGCGAACTGCGCGCCCAACTGACGTCGACGCAGGCCGCGCTCGAGAAGGAGCGCCTGCAATCGCTGCTGGTGCACGCCGGCAAGATGGTCGCGGTGGGCCGCCTGGCCAGCGGCGTGGTGCACGAGATGAGCCACCCGGTGGGCACGCTGCTGCTGCTCGCCGAGGCGCTGGCCGAGCGGCTGCACGATGCCGACGCCGACGTGCGCGGCTCGCTGCGCAGCCTGGTCGGCGAGACGCGGCGGCTGCAGCAGTTCGTCGGCCGGCTGCGCGACTTCGCGCGCGCCGAGCCGCCGCGCCTGGCGGCCCATGCATTGCGCGGGGTGATGGCCGATGCGCGCCAGTTGTTCGCGCCGCGGCTGGCGGTCGAGCGCGTGAGCTATCAGGAAGAACTGCCCGAACTCAACGTGCAGGTCGATCCGCAGCGCCTGGCACTGGCGGTGGCCAACCTGGTGTTCAACGCCGCCGACGCGATGGCCGGGCGCGACGAGCGCGCGATCCGCGTGCACGCCGCCAACGAAGGCGCCGACGTGGTGCTGCACGTCGACGACAGCGGGCCGGGCCTCTCGCCCGCGGCGCGCGAGCACCTGTTCGAGCCCTTCTTCACCACCAAGCCCGAAGGCAAGGGGCTCGGCCTCGGCCTCGCGCTGAGCGCCGAATCGCTGGCTGCGATGGGCGGGCGCCTGCACGGCGACAACCGCAGCGGCGGCGGCGCACGCTTCTCGATCACGCTGCGCGCCTGCTGACGGCTCGCGGACTCGTCACTCGTCGCGGTGCGCCTCGATCTGCAGGCCGTGCGCCTTCAGCTTGCGATACAGCGTGGCCGGCGACACGTCGAGCGCGCGGCACACCGACTC
>DATDJF010000292.1:0-4880 GCA_036520715.1 Burkholderiaceae bacterium
CGGTGGTGATCACCGCGGGCAGCTTGAGCTTGATGGTCTCCAGCCCGCCGTCGATCTCGCGCGTCACCGAAACGAAACCATCGGCGACCACGACCTTCGAGGCGAAGGTCGCCTGCGGCAGCTTGGCCAGCGCCGCCAGCATCTGGCCGGTCTGGTTGCAGTCGTCGTCGATCGCCTGCTTGCCGAGGATCACCAGGCCCGGCTGCTCCTTGTCGACCAGCGCCTTCAGCAGCTTGGCCACTGCCAGCGGTTGCAGTTCATCACTGCTCTCCACCAGGATCGCACGGTCGGCGCCGATCGCCATCGCGGTGCGCAACGTCTCCTGGCACTGCGTGACGCCGCAGCTCACCGCGATGATCTCGGTGACGACGCCCTTCTCCTTCAGGCGCACGGCCTCCTCGACGGCGATCTCGTCGAACGGGTTCATGCTCATCTTGACGTTGGCGATGTCGACGCCGCTGCCGTCGCTCTTGACGCGCACCTTGACGTTGAAATCGACCACCCGCTTGACGGGGACCAGTACCTTCATGATCCGAAGCTCCAATAAGCGTGGGGAATGCGTGTCCTCGAGGGACGACGATTCTAGGTTGCAGCGTCGTCGCGACCGGTGGATTCGCAAAAACGAACGACCGTTCTATTCTGATTCTAAGCGACGCCGGACACCCCACTCGCGACGGGGGGCCTGCGCCGTGTCAGGGTTCGGCGCCGCTGCGCAGCGGAAAGCCCGCTTCGCGCCACGCCTGTAGGCCGTCGTCGAGCGCCACCGTGCGCAGGTAGCCCATCGTGCGCAGCGTGCTGGCGGCCAGCGTGGAAATGCGCCCGAACTCGCAGCACACCACGATGCGTTGCGTCGGGTCGGGCAGCGCCTCGTTGACGCGCAACTCGAGCTGACCGCGCGGCAGCAGCATCGCGCCCGGTACGTGGCCGGCCTCGTAGGCGTCGCGCTCGCGCACATCGAGCACGCGCAGGCCGGACGCCGGATCGTCCAGCCGCTGCCGCAATTCGTCCAGCGACATGAAGGGCACCGTGGCCGCCGCCTCCTTGAGCAGCTGCTCGACACTCTTGCCGCCGGTGAGGTTGACGCGCAGCGCCTCGGTCAGGTGCTTCGGGCTGCTCAGGTTCAAGCCCTGCATCATCGCCACGAAGGCGGCGCGATCGTGTTGCTGCAGGCGCGGGTTGTGGGCGATCTCGTCGCCGATGGTGGAGTGGCTGCGCCCCTTGTAGTCGTGCGCCGGGTACACCGCCAGCGCCGGATCGAGCTTCAGCAGGCGCCCGAACAAGCTGTCGTACAGCGCCTCGGCGTTGCCGCCGGGCAGGTCGGTGCGGCCGGTGGCGCCGATCAGCAGCGTGTCGCCGGTCCACACGCGGTCGGCAGCGACCAGGCACATCGAGTCGACCGTGTGGCCCGGCGTGTGCATCACCTTGAGCCGCAACTCGCCGATGCGCAGCAGGTCGCCGTCGTCGACCGGCAGGTCCACGCCGGGAGCGGGGCTCGCCCGGTGCATCACGGTCGACGCGCCGAAGCGCACCGCCAGTTGGCGGGTGGCCGAGAAGTGATCGGCGTGCGTGTGGGTGTCGATCACGTAGCGCACGTGCAGCCCGTGGCGAGCCGCCAGACCGACGTAGCGGTCGATCTGGCTGGCCTCGGGGTCGATCAGCGCCGCGGCGTAGGTGCTGGGGCAGCCCAGCAGGTAGGACTGGCAGCCGCCGGTGGCGACCTGCTCGAAGATCACGGCTGCTTGGTGGTGCGCAGGTATGGCTTGATCGTCTTGTAGCCGGGGAACAGCTTGTCGGCCTCTTCGTTGGACACCGCGGTGGTGATGATCACGTCTTCACCGGCCTTCCAGTTCACCGGCGTGGCGACGCGGTGCTTGAGCGTCAACTGCATCGAGTCGAGCACGCGCAGGATCTCGTCGAAGTTGCGGCCGGTGGTCATCGGGTAGGTCAGCATCAGCTTGATGCGCTTGTCGGGTCCGATCACGAACACCGAGCGCACGGTGGCGTTGTTGGCCGGGGTGCGGCCCTCCGAGGTGCCGGGCTCGTCGGCCGGCAGCATGTTGTAGAGCTTGGCCACCGCGAGGTCGGGGTCGCCGATCATCGGGTACTTGGGCAGGTGCCCTTGCGTCTCCTCGATGTCCTGGGCCCACTTGTGGTGGTTCTCCACCGGGTCGACGCTGAGGCCGATCAGCTTGGTGTTGCGCTTCTTGAACTCCGGCTCGATGCGGGCCATGTAGCCGAGCTCGGTGGTGCACACCGGGGTGAAATCCTTCGGGTGGGAGAACAGGATCGCCCAGCTGTCGCCGATCCAATCGTGGAATCGAATCGAGCCCTGGGTGGTTTGCGCCGTGAAGTCGGGCGCCAGATCGTTGATGCGCAATGACATGGGACCTCCTGAGTGTGGTGCCGCAGGCCGGGCTTGGCTGCCCGCGCGCGATACCGTCGCGGGCCAGGACGTTGACCGCTTCCCCGTCGAGCCTGTGCGCCGAGACGATTATGAGCGCGCGAGCGAAGACACCGGCGCGTCCCTAGGCATTGGCAGCCGCAGCAGCGGCGCCCCGCTGCACGTTGATCGGCCGCATCACCAGCCAGCCGACCACGAAGAACAGGCCGGTGGACACGATCGCCAGCCGGTGGTTGCCGGCGGTCAGCCAGGTCACCGCGCCATAGGTAAGCGGGCCCACGATCGAGGCCAGGCTGGTGGCGAAGGTCCATAGCCCGTAGTACTCGGCCAGCCGCGCTCGCGGCGCGAACACGCCGACCATCGCACGGCCGGCCGACTGGCTGGAGCCCATGCACAGGCCGGCGATCACCGCGGCCACCCAGAACAACCCCGGCGACGTGGCGGCATAGGCCAGGATGGTCATCACCACCCAGCCGATCAGCGTGGCGCCGAGCGCCTGCTTGTGGCCGATGCGGTCCTGGAAGTAGCCGAAGCCGAAGGCACCCAGCGCGGCCGCGATGTTGACCAGGAACACCAGCATCATGGTGTCGATCTGCTTGAAGCCGAGCACCTGCTCGGCATACACCGCGGCCAGCGCGATCACCACCGAGATGCCGGCCTGATAGAAGAAGCCGCACACCATCAGCCACACGAAATCGGTGTAGCGGCGGGCCTCGCGCCAGGTCTGGCGCAGGCGGGCCAGCGAGGCCGCGAGGCCCTCGCCCGCTGCGGCGGGCTGCGGCAGCGCGCGCTCCTTCAGCAATGCGAACGTGGCGAGCGACGCCAGGCCGTACACGACGGCGGTGATCAGCATCGTGACCGGCACGAACTCGCTCGCCTTCTCGCCGCGCTGCTGCGCGGCGATCACGTAGGCCAGGCCGAGGCCGAGCGTCAGCATGCCGCCGAAGTAGCCGAAGCTCCAGCCCCAGCCCGAGACGCGGCCCAACGCGTGCGGCCGCGCCAGCTCGGGCAGGAAGGCGGCGGTCAGCGACTCGCCGTAGGCGAAGAACAGGTTCGACAGCACGATCAGTACGAAGCCGAGCGCCACGTCGCCGGGCCCGACGATCGCCAGCCCGGCGGTGGCCAGCACGCACAGCGTGGTGGTGATCATCAGCAGGCGCTTCTTGGCGGCGCGCACGTCGGCGTAGGCGCCGAGCGTGGGCATCGTCACCATGCACACCGCCCGCGACAGCGCGAGCGCTCCCGTCCACGCCAGCGTGGCCCAGTCGGCGCCACCGGCGACCGCGGCCACGAAGTAGGCGTTGAACACCGCGGTCAACACCACCGTCGTGTAGCCCGAGTTGGCGAAGTCGTACATCGCCCACCCGAAGACCTCGCGCTTGCGCACGCCGTCGTTCAGCGCTTGTTGCGGAAACCAGGCCATGGCGCTCCCTCGGTGAGCAGCGGCGCATGCAGCGCCGGCGCGGGGTGGAACAGCGACTCGGGTCGAGTCGTCGCACGACGGCGGCGCTGGTGCCCGGAGCGGGGATCGAACCCACATGCCCCCTTTCGAGGGCGGCGGATTTTAAGTCCGCTGCGTCTGCCAATTTCGCCATCCGGGCCAGGCGCGGGCGATTATCGGCGGGCCTGTCGGCGCACCGTTGCACCCTTCCCTGGCCGTGCAGCGACCGCCGCCGAAGGGTAAGCTGCCGCCGCCGCACGCTCCCCACGAGTGGCCGGCTGATGCGATGGCGATGACTCCTTGGTGGCCGACGCGATGGGCCAGTGTGGCGATGCTCGTGCCGTCGCTGGCCGTTGCGCAAGGCGCAGTGCTGACCACCGAGCACGCGCGCGCCGAGCTGCTCGCGCATGCGCCGGCGGGCGTCGCCCCCGGCAAGCCGGTGTGGCTGGCGCTGGCGTTGCAGCATCAGCCGCACTGGCACAGCTACTGGAGGAATCCGGGCGACTCCGGCCTGCCCACCACGTTGAGCTGGCAACTCGGGGGCGCCGCCGTCGCCGGCGACATCGCCTGGCCGACGCCCCAGGCCATCCAGGTGGGGCCGTTGATCAACTACGGCTACGAGGGCGCCCTGCTGCTGCCGGTGCCGCTAACGATCCCGGCGGGCTTCCGGGCTTCCGAACTGCGGGTGAAGCTGCAGGCCGAATGGCTGGTCTGCCGGGACGTGTGCGTGCCGGAGTCCGGCGAGTTCGCACTGACGATTCCCACCCGCAAGCCGACTTCGCTGCACGCCAAACGATTCGAAGCCGCGCTGGCGCACGTGCCGACCGAGCCGCCCTCGCTGCAAGGGCGCGCGGCCATCGAGCGCCGGGCGCTGAGGGTCGAGGTCGACGGGCTGCCATCGGCCTTGCGCGGCCGCGAGTTGCGGTTCTTCGCCGAGGCGGCGGGCGTGGTCGAACACGCGGCGCCCGTCGAGCAGCAATGGCAAGCCGCGCGCTGGGTCGCACGCGTGCCGTTGTCGCCGCAGCGCAGCGAGAGCCC
>DATDJF010000293.1:0-45258 GCA_036520715.1 Burkholderiaceae bacterium
TCCTTCAGCGTCTCGCCCTTGTAGGCGAACACCGGCGTGCCTTCGGCCACCAGCGCTGCGGCCGCATGGTCCTGGGTGCTGAAGATGTTGCACGAGGCCCAGCGCACGGTGGCGCCCAGTGCCTGCAGCGTCTCCACCAGCACCGCGGTCTGGATCGTCATGTGCAGGCTGCCGGTGACGCGCGCGCCTTTCAGCGGCTGCACTTTCGCGTACTCGGCGCGGATCGCCATCAGCGCCGGCATCTCGCTCTCGGCGATGCGGATTTCCTTGCGGCCCCAGTCGGCGAGCGAGAGGTCGGCCACCGCGTATTGGTCGGCATGAAGAGGTTTCAACACAGCATTCATCGAAGGGCTCCATCGAACGATGAACCCGCAATGCACGTGTCGGGGCATGAACCCACCCGGCACGAACTGTCTGCGGGTGAGCGCCGTTGCATGGGAAGGATTCCGAGCCTGGGACCTGACGGGCCTTGCAACGCTCCTCGGAACTGGCCGGCATTCTAGCAGCGGCCTCCACGCCCGGCATGGGAGACTAAAGCCCATGGTTTCACGCGATTGGGGAAGCGCCGACGTGTCCGCGCTGGCCGCGGCGCGCGGTGTCCTGACCGACATCGACGACACGTTGACACGCGATGGCGTGGTCGAGCCGGCCGCACGCGCCGCGCTGCAGCGGCTGCGTGCCGCCGGCGTGCCGGCGCTGGCCATCACCGGCCGGCCGATGGGCTGGAGCGAGCCGTTCGTGCGCGACGGCACGCTCGACGCCATCGTCGCCGAGAACGGCGCGGTGGCGCTGTTTCGCGAAGGCGCGGAACTGCGCATCGAGTACGCGCAGGACGCTGCGACGCGCCAGGCCAACGCGCAGCGGCTGCGGCAGGCCGCCGATCGTGTGCGGCGCGAAGTGCCCGCAGCCACGCTGTCGCGCGACCGCGCCGGCCGCGTCACCGACATCGCCATCGACCACAGCGAGTTCGCCCACCTCGACGCGCCGGCGATCGAGCGTGTGGTGGCGATCATGCGCGCCGAAGGCATGAACGCGACCGTGAGCTCGATCCACGTCAACGGCTGGTTCGGCGAACACACCAAGCTCTCGGGCGCACGCTGGATCGTGCGGCGCCTGCTCGATCGCGACCTCGATGCCGAAGCCGACCGCTGGGTCTACGTCGGCGACTCGACCAACGACCAGGAGATGTTCGCGCACTTCCGCCTCAGTGTCGGCGTGGCCAACCTGATGCGCTTTGCCGCGCAACTCACCGTCTGGCCGGCGTATCTCACGCGCGGCGAACGCGGTGCCGGCTTCGCCGAGGTGGCCGACGCGCTGGTGGCGGCGCGAGCGCACCGCTCCAACTAGACCACGGCCGCGCAGATCGGCCAGCGCACCGTGGTCAGCAGGCGGCGGCGCAAGGAGTTCACGAGACGCGCCCTTCCTCGAGCAGCCGATCGACCTCGGCGAAGAAACGCACCAGGTCCAGCGGCTTGGTCATGATGGCGTCGAAGCCGGCCGCACGCATGCGCCGCAGGTCGTCGGGCATGGCCTGCGCGGTCAGCGCCAGCAGCGGGGTGCGGGCCAGCGCCGGGTCGGCGCGCACGCGGCGGCACAGCTCGATGCCGTCGATGCCGGGCAGGTCGATGTCGATCACCGCCACGTCGGGGCGCTGCGCGCGCAGCGCCTGCAGGCCGGCCGGGCCGTCGGCCGCCACCTGCAGCGTCAGGCCGGGCCGCATCGCCAGCACGTCCGCCAGCAGCGCCACGTTCGACGGGTTGTCTTCGACGTAGAGCACACGCAGCGGCCGCACCACGCGCGCCGCCGGCAGCGGCATCGGCGCGGTCGGCGCCTGGCCGATCACGCCCGGCGGCGCCGCTGCCAGCGTGACCCGGAAGGTCGAGCCCTCGCCCGGCACGGAGCTCACGTCGAGCGTGCCGCCCATCAGCTCGACCAGCCGCTTGGTGATGACCAGCCCGATGCCGGTGCCCTCGGTGCGGCCGCCGTCGTCGAAGCGGGCGAACGGCACGAACATCTGCGCCTGCTGCGCGCCGCTCAGGCCGCGGCCGCTGTCGTGCACCGCCAGCACCACCCGATCGCCCCGCGCTTGGGTGTCGAGCCGCACGTGCCCTTGCGGCCGGTTGTACTTGATGCCGTTGGACAGCAGGTTGTTGAGCACCTGCAGCAGCCGCTTGCGATCGGCGCGCACCCACACATCCGTGCCGCTGGCCAGCCCCTCGAGCCGCACGCCCTGGCGCACCGCCAGCGGCGCGGCCATCTCCAGGGCATGGACCACCAGGCTGCGCAGCTCGACCGGCTCGATCGACACCGTCATCGCGCCGGCCTCGATGCGCGACAGGTTGAGCACCTCGTCGATCAGCTCGAGCAGGTGCCAGCCCGCGGCCTCGATCTGGCGCACACGCTCGCGCGTCACGCCGTCCAGGCCCTGCTGCGGCAGCGCCAGCACCTGTGCGAAGCCCAGGATCGCATTGAGCGGCGTGCGCAGCTCGTGACTCATGCGCGAAAGGAACTCGCTTTTCGCGCGGTTGGCGTGCTCGGCCGCCTCCTTGGCCAGCGTCAGCTCGGCGGTGCGCAGCGCCACCCGCCGCTCGAGGTCTTCGTTGACCGTGCGCAATTGCTGCTCGGCCTCGACGTGGCGCGTCACGTCGTTGAATGTCGATACCACGGCGTACGGCTTCGGCTCGCCGGCATGGAACAGCGGCGTCGTGTTGACCGACAGCCAGCGCGCCTCGCCGGCCGGTGTCACCAGTCGCTCGAGCTGGTTGCGCAGCACGACGCCCTCGCGCATCGAACGCGGCCCCGGCCGCTCGCTCACCGGCAGCGGGCTGCCGTCGGGCCGGAAGATGCGGATGCCATGGTGCTCGGCCTGTGCCACCGTGTACTGGTCGACCGGCACACCCACCAGCCGCGCGGCGGCCTCGTTGATGTAGAGCACGCGCAGGTCGGACGCCACCACGAGCAGCCCCTCGGCCATCGTGTCGAGCACCGAGCGCAGGTAGGCCTCGGTGTCGCGCAGCGTCTCGAGCTGCTGGTGCACCGCCTGCTTCATGCGGTTGAACGCCTCGGCCAGCTGGCGTACCTCGAGCGAGCCGCGCTCGCGGCGAAGGTGGCGCAGGCGGCCAGCAACAAGCGTGCGCGAAAGGTGCGGAACATGGGCGCGGTCGGTGCGTCTGGCCGATTGTGCGCGTCGTGCGGCGGCGGCGCTGCGCCCGGGCGTCAGCCGACAGCGCCGGCGTCACGCAGCTGCAGAAAGCGGCTCATCGCGTCGAGCTCGGCGTCCAGCGCGACACGGAATGTCGCTTCGCGCGGCCGTCGGCCGCTGACGAACCCGAATTGCGGCACCAGTGCGTCGCCGCGCAGCGACAGGTTGGCCCAGCCGATCACCCGCTCGCGCCACAGCAGCGGCATTGCGTAGTGGCCCATCTTGCGCTTGGCTGCCGGCGTGTAAGCCTCGAAGCGGTATGCCCAGCCCCAGAAGTGCTCGAAGCGGCGCCGGTCCCACACCACCGGGTCGAACGGCGCCAGCAGCCACACACGGTCGTCGGGCGGCGGGTCCGCGCCGGCCGGGTCTTCGCCGGCCGGCCAGTACCAGTCGACGCCGTCGATGCGGGCATGGGCGAGGCGCTGCTTGGCGTGCGCGAGCGCGCGCTTGCGGTCGGCAGCCCACTGCGGCGCGGCATGGCGCAGGCGGTTCACCAGATCGGCCAGCGTGCCGGCGGGCAGCGGCGCGTATTTCGCGACGACCACGTCGACCAGCGCATCCATGCGCGAGCGCATCTCGGCCTTCTCGGCCAGCAGCGGCCACGGCTCGCGCGCCGCATAGACGCGGGTGCCGGCGTCGCGCCGCGCCACCCGCAGCAGGCCGCGGTAGTGCATCGCGTCGAGCAGTTGGGTCGATGCGTTGCTCGAGCCGCCGAACCAGTTGGTCACCTTGCCGTGGTCGAAGTGCGCGTCGACCTCGCGCGGATGCACCGCGCCGCGCTCTCGCACGAACGCCAGCACCGCATCGGCCTTGGCCTGGCGCGCCTTCGACCAGCGCACGTGGGCCTTGCGCGGGTGCATCAGCGCGTGGTGGCCCGCACCGAGGAAGCCGTAGTTGACGAAGAAGTCTTCCTCGATGCCGAGCTCGGGATAGCGGCGCTCGAGGTCGCCGGCCAGGTAGTCGACCACACGGTGGCGCAGGGTCAGGTCCTGCGCACGCGCCGGCGCGCGCAGCGGGTCGGCCTGCACGAAGCCCAGGCGGCGCAGCGCGTCGGGCAGCGTGGTGGCAGTGAACAGGCTGCGCGCCAGCGCGTAGCGGCGCAATGTCGGCAGGTCCGGTGGCATGGCCCGATCTTGCCAAAACCTCGCCTGATAACGCTCGGCTAACGGTCGGCCTCGCACAGTCGAACGCAACACGGTGCGGTCGTGGGCCGCCGGAGGTGAGCACCATGTGGCGACTCGGAGTTCATGCGCTGGCAGCGTTGCTGATCATGGTGCTGGCCGGGGCGCTGGCCGGCTGCGAGGGCGGCGGCGATGCCGTCGGCGAGCCTGTTGCTCGATCGTCGTGACCGATGGCGGGCGATGGTGACGCTAGCATCCGGCATCCCAGCCGCCATCCGCCCGATGCACCTGCGCCTGAGTGCCGCGCCCCACTTCGACCCCGACGATGGCGTCGCGCGCGCGCTTGCTCTGCTCGACGCCGCGTTGCTGGCCTGGCTCGCGCTGGAAGGGCCCACGCCGCGCGCGCGGCTGGCACAACTGCTGTGGCCCGACAAGGACGCCGAGGCGGCGCGCAACTCGTTGCGCCAGCGGCTGTTCCAGTTGCGCAAGCAGCTCGGCGCCGATCTCGTCGGCGGCAGCACGACGCTGGCACTGGCCGACGGCGTGACGCACGACCTCGACGATGCCGACGGCGTGCTCGGCGCCACCGCGGCCGACGACCTCGCGCCGGGCGAGTTCGCGCTGTGGCTCGAGCAGCAGCGTGCGCGCCGGCGTGATCGGGTGCGCCGCTCGCTGGTCGAGCTGGCCGAGATGGCAGAGCGTGCGAACGACTTCGACGACGCGCTGACTCACGCGCGCGAGTTGCTTGCGCTGGAGCCGCTGTCCGAGGAGGCACATCGCCGCGTGATGCGGCAGCACTACCTGGCGGGCGACCGCGCGGCGGCGCTGCTGGCATTCGACCGCTGCGAGCAGTTGTTGAAGGACGAGGTCGGCGCCAGGCCATCGGCCGAGACGCTGGCGCTGCTGCACACCATCGAGCGCTCGATGGAGCCCGATGGTGCGGCGCTGCCGATGCGCGCGCCGGCGGCGGTGTTGCGGCCGCCGCGGCTGGTCGGGCGCAGCGTCGAGCTGGCCGCCGCCTCGCAGGCCTGGGCCAGCCAGCGCGCCTTCTGTCTCGAAGGCGAGCCCGGCCTCGGCAAGAGCCGCTTGCTGCAGGAGATTGCGGCGCAGCGTGGACAGGTGCTTTCGGTGCAGGCGCGGCCGGGCGACCACGTGGTGCCGTACGCCACGCTGTCGCGCCTGCTGCAGGCGATCGCGCGCCATCCTGCGCTCGCCGCCGCGCCGTCGGCCCGCGCCACCGCGGCCGAGCATGCCGCGCTGATGGGCCAGGCGTCGGTGACGCCGCAGGCGGCCGGCCGTTGGGTCGAGCGGGCGATTTCGGGCGGCATCGAAGCCATCCTGATCGACGACCTGCACTTCGCCGACGACGCCAGCCTGGACTGGCTGCTCGAGTGGCTGCGCGGCACCGAGGCGCCGCTGCCGTGCTGGGGGTTTGCGCGGCGCCCGAACGAAGGCTCGGCGTCGCTGGTGCAGTTCGTCGACGCGTTGCTGCAGGCGCACCGCCTCGATCCGGTGGCGCTGCGGCCGCTGACGCGCGAGCAGCTCGCCGAGCTGCTGGCATCGCTGGGCATCGAAAGCCTGCGGGCACCCGAGTTCGTGGCAGCGTTGCACCGGCACTCCGGGGGCAACCCGTTGTTCGCGCTCGAGACGCTGCGCCACGCCTGGGCGCAAAGCGGCCTGGCGGGGCAGCCGCTGCCGCGGCCGATCAACGTGACCCGCACCATCGAGCGCCGCGTCATGCGCCTGTCGCCCGCTGCCGTGCGCATCGCGCGTTGCGCCGCCGTGGCGGGGACCGATTTCTCGATTGACCTCGCGGCCAAGGTGCTGGCGTCGCCAGTGATCGATCTGGCCGATGCCTGGAACGAACTGGAGCAGGCACACGTCTTCGTCGACGGCGCGTTCGCGCACGATCTGATCTTCGAAGCGGTGCGCGCGAGCCTGCCGCAAGCGATCGCCCGGCACCTGCACGGCGAGGTGGCGCGACACCTCGAGCAGCGGCCGCACGCGCCGCCGGCGGCGATTGCCGAGCATTGGCTGGCCGCGCAGGCCGTGCAGCAGGCGCTGCCGTTCCTGCACCGCGCCGGCGAGGCGGCGGCCGCACAGCGCCGCTTCGGCGAGGCGGCCGCCACCTACGAGCGCGAGGCGCGGCTGCGTTTGCAGTGCGGCGATGCGCAGGGCGCCTATCTGGCCGCGCAAGCCCTGCGCAAGGCGGCGTTCCAACTCGATCTCGCGCACCGCACCGACGCGGCGCTGGACCTGCTGGACCAGGCGGCGAGCACGCCGCAACAGCGCGCGTTCGCCTGCGCGGAGCGCGCCATCGTGCATGTGCACCGCGGCGCCATGGCCGATGCCGAGCGTGCGGTCGAGGCCGGCCTGCAGGCGCTCGGCAACGTGGTCGACCCGGCCGTGCGCTCGATGCTGCTGCAGCATCTGGCTGCGGTGCGGCTGTGGCAGAACCGCGCCGCCGACGCCAACGATCTGCTGCGCTCGATCGAGCGCGACGTGGCGGACAGCGGATCGCCGGAAAGCCAGATCGAGTTCGCGCAGGCCTTGGCGGTGGTGCAGGAGCACCTCGATCTGCCGGTCGATGCGGCGCGCTGGCACCGGCGCGCGGCCGACCTGTCGCTGGCCCACGGCGATGTGCCGCGAGCCGCGCAGTGCATGCTGAACCTCGCGCTCGGGCACCGCGACGCCGGCCGGCTCGACCTCGCGCTGGCCGGCGTCGAAGAGGCGCAGCGCCTGCTGACGAGCCTGCCCGAAGGCGAGATTCCGTACTCCAGCCTGGACACCAACTTCGGCCTCGTGTTGCGCGACCTCGGCCGCCTGGGTGAGTCGATCGAGTGGCTGGACCGTGCGATCGAGCGCGGACGCGTGCACATGCCGGGATGGGTGGCGAACTTTCATGCCCACCGTGCGCAAACCTGGCTGTACATGGGCCAGTTCGCGCGCGCGCAGCAGGATCTCGACGCGGCCGGCGCCATCAGTGCACCCCCGCTGGCGCGCTCGCGCTGCGATCTCGTGCGCGCGCTGATGCTGTGCATGCGCGGACTCGACGCCACGGCCGTCCTCGAAGCCGCTCAGGCGCACCTCGGCGCGGGGGCGCGCGCGCTGATGCGCCAGCGGCTCGCGCTGGCGCGCTGCGTCATCCTCGAGCCGGCCGAGGCGCTGGCGGTGGCCGGCGAGGTGCTCGATGCGGCCACCGTGTCGCAGCGCCCGGGTCTGGTGATCGCGGCGCGCGCGCGCATGTGCCAGGCGGCGCTGCGGCTCGGGCATGCGTCCGAGGCTGCCCGGCACGCGCGCCATCTGGCAGCGATCGATGCCAACACCGGCAGCGACGATCTGTACCGCGGCGAGATCTGGCTCACCGCGGTGCAGGCCCTGATGCCGCTCGATCCGGCGCATGGGCTGGCGCTGCTGCAAGGCGCCGTCTCGTGGGTTCGCGAGCGCGCCGCGCACCACGTGCCCGAAGCGGCGCGCGACAGCTTCCTGCACCGCAATCCGTTCAACCGCGAACTGCTCGCCCTGTCCGCGCGGCTGGCGCCGCGCTGAGGCCTGGCCGCCAGGGCTAACGCACTCATAACGCCGCGCTGTCTACAACCCCTTCCAGGCGGCCGCCCGGTCGCAGCGGAGGCGGATCATGTGGAAGCTGATGACACGTTGGGCGTGGGTCTGTGGCGTGATCGTGGGCCTGGGTGCCTGCGGCGGTGATGAACCCGGCCCTGTCGCCGAGCCGCCTGCTGCGGTCACTGCGGTGATCGGCCCGCAGGGTGGCACCGTGGAGGGGCCCGATGGCGTGCAGGTCGTCGTCCCGGCGGGTGCGCTGACGCAGCCGACCACGATCGGCATCGCGCGCAGCTCCACCGGCGCACCGACGCCGTTGCCCGCCGACAACCCGCTGGCTGGCGCGATCTACGAGTTCACGCCGCACGACCTGGTGTTCAACGCACCGGTGACGCTGCGTTTGCCGGTGCCGGCCAACGCCGCGAGCGCCCAGGTGTTCATGGCCAGCCCCGGCGCCGGCTGGCAGGTCAACGACGTCGTGGTCACGGACGGCGTCGCGGCATGGCAGCGCAACAGCTTCTCGTGGGGCATGTTCGGCATTGCCTGCGCGCTGCCGGCGAACAACACCGACCCCTACCCTTGCACCTACCCATCGGGCGCCGCCTCGGCCAGCGCCACGCCGGCGGCAGCCATCACCCGCCGCATTGCGCCGAATGCGTCCGGCAGTGCCGGATCGTGGGTCGTGAACCAGGCGGGTACGGTGAGCCTGACGATGACCTACCGCGCTGCACCGGACTGCGGCCACAACGGCGTGCCGCTGAGCGGACGGGTCAAGGTGATTCGTTGGAATTCCGCAGTGTCGCCGCCGGTTGTGCAGACGGTGTTCGATGCCACGGTCGCGCTGACGGCGACGCAGGTGCAACTGCCCGTCGGCGCCCTTTCCGACGGCAGCGGCGGCCCGGCGCTGCGCGGCGTGGGCAGCACCACCGTCGATGTCTCGGCGTACCTCAACGACGACGTCAACGTGTTCGGCTTTTCGTTCGCCTGCAACCGCCCCGGCAAGCCCGTGCACCGCGGCGGCGACCTGCTCACCTTCATCGGCAAGATGCCGGCGCCGGTGGGCCCGTTCACCATCGGCGGCACGCTCAGCGGCCTCACCGGCGCGGGCCTGGTGCTGCAGAACAACGGCGGCGACAACCTGAGCGTCGCGGCCAACGCCACGTCGTTCACCTTCGGATCGACGCTGGTCAACGGCACGCCCTACAGCGTCAGCGTGCACACGCAGCCGGCGGGCCAGACATGCACGGTGCAAAACGGCAGCGGCAATGCCGCGGCCAACGTCACCGGCGTGGCCATCGCCTGCACCAGCAGCGGGCCGGCCCCATTGGTGGCCAGCGCGATGGCGGCCGGCTACGCCAACTCGCTGGTGGTCGCCACCGACGGCACCGTGTGGGCCTGGGGCTACCAGGTCGACCCGGTCACCGGCGGCTACAAGAGCGCCAGCCCGTGGGCGACGCGGCCGGTGCAGGTGCAGGGTCTGAGCGACGTCAAGGCGGTGGCGTTGTCGGCCGAGTCCAGCACGTTCTATGCGCTGCACGTCGACGGCACCGTGTCGGCATGGGGCCTCAACGGCAGCGGCCAGCTCGGCGATCGCACGACGACCACGCGCGCGCTGCCGGTGAAGGTGATGCAGAACGCGACCACGCCGATGGACGAGGTCTGCTCGATCGCCGCCGGTGCCCACATCCTGCTGATGGCACGCGAGAGCGGCTGCTCGCCGGGCCAGCGCGCGGTGGCCTCCGGCCCGTGGATCGTGGGCCTGTTCAGCAACACCACGATCGGCGGCGACACCAGCGTGTCGGCGCCGCTCAACGGGGCGCTGGCCAGGGCCGTGCCGGGTTGGCCGGCGGGCGAGCGCGTCAGCTGGATCAGCACGCCCGATGCCGCCAACAGCCCCGGCGCCGCGTTCTTCATGACGGCGCGCGGCGACCGTTACGTGTGGGGCCACAACGGCGGCAACCTACTGGGTGCCGGTGTGTCGACCGCGTTTGCCGGTGGCGCGGCAGGGCCGGTGGCGCCCGATGGCCTGTTCTGGTCGGGCGTCGGCCGGGTCGAGCTGGGGCGTGACTTCGCGGTCGCCCTCGACGAAACCGGCAGCCTGGTGGCCACCGGCAGAAACGTGGAGGGCCAGCTGGGCAATGGCAGCACGACGTCCAGCAGCGCGCCGGTGCCGGTGTCCGTACTGGCCGATGTCACCGACTTCAGCGTCGGCCAGACCAGCGCGGCGGCCATCACCAACGAGCGGCTCTGGGCCTGGGGCTGGGACGGCAGCGGTGCAGTCACCACGCCCACCCGCGTGGGCAGCGCAACCGGCTTCACCAAGGTCTCGGTGGGCGACATCCACTCGCTGGCCATCGGTCCGGGCGGCGAGATCTACTCGTGGGGCGACTCGTCGTTCGGTGCGCTCGGTCGCAGCGGCGCGGCGGGCGTCCCCGCGGTGGTGACGCGGCCGTGAAAGTGCTCGAGCCTTGGCCGCAGCGCCCGCGCGCCGCTGCCGAGGCCGCAGACTGCGCAGCGCCATTGGATAGCATCGCGTCGCCGCGCTGCTCGAGATCGATCGTTCCACCCTTGCACCTCCAACTCGCTCATCACGCCTGCGTGCAGGCCGCCGGCACCACGGTGGCCCTCGCGCCGCGCGATGCCGCGCTGCTGGCGTGGCTCGCGCTCGAGGGGCCGACGGCGCGGGTGCGGCTGGCGAGCCTGTTGTGGCCCGACAGCGACCCCGAGGCCGCGCGCAACGCGTTGCGCCAGCGCCTGTTCCAGTTGAAGAAGCAACTCGGCGTGGAACTGGTGATCGGCCAGGCGATCCTGGCACTGGCCGACGGTGTGCACCACGACCTCGAGGATTCCGACAGCGTGCTCGGCGATGCGGCGCATGCGCACGGCGCCGAGTTCGACGCCTGGCTGGCACAGCAACGCGAGCGCCGCACCGCGCGCACGCGTTCTGCGCTGATGGATCTGGCCGACATGGCCGAGCGCTCGCACGACCATGCCGATGCGCTGAGCCACGCGCTGGAGCTGCTGGCGCTCGAGCCGCTGTCCGAAGCGGCCCACCGGCGCGTGATGCGGCTGCACTACCTGCGCGGCGACCGTGCGGCGGCGCTGCTGGCTTTCGACCACTGCGAGCAGGTGCTCAAGAACGAAGTCGGCGCCCGGCCGTCGGCCGACACGCTGGCCTTGCTGGCCACGATCGACCAATCCGCCGCATCACCGGGCAAGGCGGTCAGCCTGCTGCCCGGCGGCGCGCGTGCGGTGCCGGCCTCGGTGCAACGGCCGCCGCGGCTGATCGGCCGCGAACGGGCCTGGAGCGCGCTGCACGAGGCCTGGACCCACAACCGCTGTGCCGTGATCACCGGCGAAGCCGGCATGGGCAAGAGCCGGCTGGCCAGCGACTTCGCTCGTGCCCGCGGCGCGACGCTGACGGTCAGTGCACGGCCCGGCGATGAACGCGTCGTCTACGCCTCGTTCTCGCGCCTGCTGCGCGAGCTGCCCGGAGCCACCTTGCAAACGCTCGACGCGCCGCTGCGCAAGGAGCTGGCGCGCCTGCTGCCGGAGCTCGGCGACGCGCCGGCGCTGCGCAGCGATGCCGACCGCACGCGTTTCTTCAACGCCGTGGTCGCGGTGCTCGAGAGCCCGGCGCTGGCGCTCGAGGGCATCGTGTTCGACGACCTGCACTTCGCCGACGACGCCAGCATCGAGCTGCTGCAGTACGCAGCGGCCGGCTCCCGGCGCCACTGGTTGATCGCCGCGCGCAGCGCCGAGGTGTCGGCGCCGGGGCGCGCGTTGCTCGAAGGTTTCATCGGCCAGGCCGACACCGTGTGCGTGGCGCTCGAGCCGCTCACGCTGCAGCAGGTCGCCGAGTTGATCGACTCGCTGGGCATCGAGTCGTTGTCCGGCGCGGAGCACGCGCCGGCGTTGCTGCGTCACACCGGCGGCAACCCGCTGTACCTGCTCGAAACGGTGAAGGCCTGGCTCACGCAGGGCGGGGCCCGGCTGCCGAGCCGGCTGCCGGCTGCCGTCAACCTGAGCCACCTGATCGAGCGGCGCATCGGCCGCCTGTCGGCGCAGGCGGTGCAGCTCGCGCGCTGCGCGGCGATCGCGGCGCCGGACTTTTCGATCGAGCTGGCGTCGCGCGTGCTCGGCTTGCGCACGCTCGATCTCGCCGACCCGTGGGCCGAGCTCGAGTCGGCGCAGGTGCTGTGCGAGGGCGCGTTCGCCCACGACCTCATCTACGAGTCGGCGCTGGCCTCGGTGCCCAAGGCGGTGGCGCGCAAGCTGCATGCCGAGATCGCCGCCTTCCTGCAGGAGCACGACGGCGAGCCGGCGCGCCTGGCGTTGCACTGGGCGCAGGCCGGCCAATGGCCGCAGGCCGGCGCGGCCTATCGGGCCGCGGCGGAGCGCGCGCGCGACGCGTCGCGCCTGTCGGAACAATCCGCTTTGCTGGCCGAAGCGGCGCGCTGCTTCGAGTCGGCAGGCCGTGCCGCCGAGCGCTTCGATGCGCTGCTGCAGCGCGCGCGCTTGCTCGCCTCCAACGACCTCGGGTCCGACGCCAGCGCCGCGGTGGCCGCGCTCGAGGCGTCGGCCGGCACCGACGAGCAGCGCCTGCTCGCGCTCGACGCCAGGCTCGAACTGGCGATGACGCGCTACGAGATCGAGGAGGCGTTGCGCCTGGGCCGCGAGGCGATCGTCAGCGCGCGCGCGTTGGGCCGCGCCGACCTCGAGTTGCGCTTCGCGATCATCCTGTCGGGCGCGCTGTGCGACTCGCGCGAAGCGGCCGAGGCGGTGGCGTTGCTCGAACCGTATGCGCCGTGGGTGCGCGCGCAGGCGGCGGTCGATCAGCAATGGGAGTACTGGGAGGCCAGCGCGCTGGCGCTGGACTATGCCGACCGCCTGCGTGATGCCATGCCCGCGTGGGGCGAGGCGCGTGCGGTGGCCGAGCGCGCGGGGCGCCGCGACATGCTGTGGAAGACGATGTCGAACACTGCCTCCACGCAGGCCAAGCAAGGCCTGGTGCGCGAAGCGGCCAAGGCCGGCGCGGCGGCGCGCCAGCTCGCGCTGGCATCGAACGACGCGGTGTCGATGCGCGTGCTGCAGATGCAAGTGACGCTGGCACACCGGCTGCGTGACCTCGGCGTCTACGGCGAAGCGCTCGAATTGCTGCAAGGCGCGCTGGCGGGCTACGAGGCCGGCGGCGGTTCGCACTCGGACAAGGCGTTGACCGAGCAACGCCTGGTGGTGCTGTTCCAGCAACTCGGGCAGGCCTGGCGTGCGCAGCCGCTGCTCGCCCACGAGCGCCCCGGCGTGCCGCGCGGCGTGGCGATGATTCGCCTCGCGCACCGCGCCGAGCTCGAGCACCTCACGGGCGGCGACGGCCTGCCGCTGATGCGCGAGGCCCTGCAGATCGTGCCCAACACCGACGACATCTATCACCGCATCACCACGCTGTTCGCGACCCGGCTGGTGCCGCCCGACGAAGGCGAGGCGATGGCCGCCGGCCTGGCGGCCTGGGCCACCACGCGCGAGCGCCACGGCGTGGCGCTGTCGGGTCACGTGCGGGCGGCCGCCTGCGCGCTGGCGCTGGGTGCGGCCAATCGCGCCTGGCCGCACGTCGAAGCGGCATTGCATCTGGCCAAGACCTATCTGCCGGACAGCTTTTACATGCCCGAGATGTGGCTGGTGGCCGGGCAGGTGCTCAGCGCGGTCGGCCGCGCAGCCGAGGCGCGGCGGGTGGTGGCCGACGGGCTGGCGTGGGTCAAGCAGGTGCATGACCAGCACGTGCCGGGCGAGTTTCGCGACAGCTTCCGGCAGCGCAATCCGGTGAACCGCGAGCTGTTCGCGCTGGCCGCGCGCTGGGCCGCTGCGTGACGCGACAATGCGGCCACGATGAGCGATGCAGCCGTTCACCTCACGTTCACCCATTTGCGCGAGCGGCTCGCCCGGTTCGACGTGCGTGCCATCGATCCCGCGGGCCGGCGCCGCGCCGCGGTGGCGGTGGCCGTCACCGAGGCCGGCCACGGCGCCGACGTGCAGGGCACACCGCATCACGCGTTGTGGAGTGACGCGACCGCGCTGCTGCTGACGCGCCGCGCCGCGGACCTGAGCAGCCATGCCGGCCAATGGGCGATGCCCGGCGGCCGCATCGACGACGGCGAGAGCCCCGAACAAGCCGCGCTGCGCGAGCTGGTCGAGGAGGTGGGCCTGAGCCTGCCGGGCGAAGCCATCTGTGGACGGCTCGACGACTACGCCACACGCTCGGGCTACGTGATCACGCCGGTGGTGGTGTGGGCGGGGGCCGCGCGTGATCTCACGCCCAACGCGGCCGAGGTGGCCAGCATCCACCGCATTCCCGCCAGCGAGCTGTTGCGCGGCGACGCGCCGCTGCTCAATCAGGTGAAGGGCGCCGCGCACCCGGTGCTGCGCATGCCGGTGGGCGAGCGCTGGATCGCGGCGCCGACGGCGGCGTTCATCTACCAGTTTCGCGAATGGTGCCTGCTCGAACGCGACACACGCGTGGCGCACTTCGATCAGCCGGTGTTTGCGTGGAAGTGAACCCGGCGCTGCGCGGCCTCACCGTGCTCGAGCGCGGCTGGCTGTCGTCGAACAACATCGTGATCCACGCCGTTGACGGCGAACCCGGTGCCGTGCTGGTCGACAGCGGCCACGTGGCGCACGCCGAGCAGACGGTGGCGCTGCTGCGCCATGCGCTGCTCGGCGAAGCGCTGGCGCGCATCGTCAACACGCACCTGCACAGCGACCATTGCGGCGGCAACGCGGCGCTGCAGCGCGCGTTCGGCGCGCCGATCGTCGTGCCACCGGGCAATGCCGACGCGGTGGCGGCGTGGGACACGATGCGCCTGACGCACGCGAGCACCGGCCAGGCCAGCGAGCGCTTCAGCCATGCCGGCACGCTGGCGCCGGGCGAGAGCTTCGTCGCGGGCGGCCGCCGCTGGGATGCGCTGGCGGCGCCCGGTCACGACCCGTTCTCGCTGATGCTGTTCGATGCGGCACACGGCGTGCTGATCTCGGCCGACGCGTTGTGGGAAAACGGTTTCGGCGTGGTGTTTCCCGAGATCGACGGCGAGCCCGGCTTCGACGATGTCGGTGCGGTGTTCGATGTCATCGAGCGGCTGCCGGTGCAGCTGGTGATTCCGGGACACGGCGCACCGTTCACCGACGTGGCCGCGGCGCTGGCGCGTTCACGCTCCCGGCTCGATGGCTTCAGGCATCAGCCCGAGCGCCATGCGCGGCACGCCGTCAAGGTGATGATCAAGTACCACGTGATGGAGGAGCGCCGCATCGCCCACGACGCGCTGCTGCAGTGGGCCGCGGCGACGCCCTTCCTGCTGGCGGCGTGGCAGCGTTTCGGCCACGGCGTGCAGCCGCGCGTGTGGTGCGCGCGCTTCGTCGACGAGCTGATCGGGCACGGCGCGTTGGCGCGCGACGGCGAAATGGTCGTCGACCGCTGACGCGCCGGGCCCAGCGCGCCACGTGCGCGACCACGGCGAGCAGTTGCGATCAGGCGGCCCGGCCACGAGCCGTGATCACGGCATTCATCCACGCCGCCGACTTGGCCGCGGTGCCGAAGCTGAACAGGTGCACGCCGTGCACGTTGCAGTCGTCGTGGCGCAGGCGGTACTGCGCCACCGCGCTCAGTTGCTCGCCGGGATCGGTGTGCATGAAGAGCTTCACCGCGCCCATGCCTTGCGCGCCGAGTGCGCGCAGCGACGCGCTGACGCCGCAGCGCTGCGCGAACTTCAGCAGCGCCGCCGCGCTGGTGGGGCCGGCCATGCCCACCACCACCGGCAGGCCGGGCCAGCGGCGCGCCAGGTCATCGCAGTACTCGACGATGCGCGCCGGCGCGAACGAGAACTGGGTGACCACCGAGACGCCGAGGCCTTGCTGCTGTGCCAGTCGCAACTTGTCGTCGAGGGCGCGCTCGAGCGGCTCGGCGGAGATGCGCGGGTGGCCCTCGGGGTAACCGGGCAGCGCCAACTCGCGCACGCCGCATTCGGGCAGCACGCCGTCGCCGAGCAGCGCCAGGCCGTCGGCATAGCTGCCCACGGCCTGCGGGTCGTCGCCGCCGATCAGCAGCACCTTGCGCACGCCGGCCTGCGCCACCGCGCGCTGCAGAAAGGCCGCCAGCTGCGCGCGCGACACCACACGTCGCGCCGCCAGGTGCGGCACCGGCTCCAGGCCGGCCGCGCGCACGGCCAGCAGCGTGGGCAGCGACGCGTCGAGCGCGTGCCCGGGCAGGTGGTTGACGAACACCGGCGTGCCGGCGGGCAGCAACGCGGCAATCGCCGCCGCGTCGCCGTGGTGCGTCGGGCTCATCTCGAGCGAGCCGCCGCTCACCAGCTCGGCGGCGCTGGCGGCAACGGCCTCGGCGCTGAAGGTGGTGGCCATGGCTTCAGTGCCGCTTGGCCGACACGGCGTACGACTCGTCGTAGAACCACAGCCCCTCGTGGCGCTGCAGCACGCGGGCCGTGGCATCGAGGTAGCGGCGGTCGCCGACCACCTGCGCCAGCCGCTCGTCCTCGATCTGCGCCACGTAGACCGCAGCGTTCCAGGCCGCGAACAGCGTCGAGGTGCCGATGCTGGCGCCCGCCAGCTCGTTGGGCAGCGTGTGCATGTCGTAGCGGAAGATCGCGCGCGCGTCGGGGTAGTCGGCCATGTGGTAGTGGCGCGCGTCGCGGCCCAGCTCGGCGCGCAGCGCGCGCAGCAGATCGTGGCGCGTGGTGGTGAACGGGCTCTCGTCGGGCCACACCTCGCGGATGATCTCCAGGCCGGGGTCGTTGCCGTGCGAGTGCACGCCGAGCAGGCGGCCGCCGGCGCCGAGCGCGCGCACCAGCGGCGCCACCACCCGCGCCGCCTTGAACTCCACCGGCACGCGCGCACGGTAGGGCTGCGAGGCGATCACCAGGTCGTAGTCGGCGCGCGCCTTGGCCTGCTGCGGAATCACGTCGTGCAGCAGGAACCGCATGTCGTCGCGGTACAGCACCAGCACCACCGGATGGTCGTAGATCGGGTTGCCGGTCTTCGGGCTGTGGCGCGCCTGCCAGTGCTCGCCCAGGAACGGCTCGAGCGCGTGGATCTGCTCGCTGAACTCGTGCGACGTGGTGCCCGTCATCGCCAGCTCATGCCACACCAGCGAGGTGGCCGCCGACAGCGACTTCGGCGCCAGCCACGGCGCCTCGGTGTAGTACAGGTTGGTGACGATCAGCACCGTGGCCGGGTGCTCGAAGAAACGGTCGGCCATCTTGTCGAGCGACATGCGCACGTCTTCGAGGCTGATCTCCTTGCCCACCAGGTAGAACGGCATGTTGGGCAGCCGGCGGTGCATCTCGCGCATCACGCGCGTCAGCACGGTGCCGTCGCCCATGCCGGCGTCGAACAGGCGCACTGCGGGCGGCTGCGGCCGGATGTGCGCCAGCTCCATGCCGACGCGCCGCGCGATGGTTTCCTTCTCGCTGCAGGTGGTGACGAACAGCAGGTACTTCTGGCGGTTGTCGAAGAAGCGGAAGTTCTTGGCCTGCGAGCCGTCGGCGGGCTCGCCTCGAGTGGCGCCGGCTGATTCGACCGCGCTGGTGGTCTCCATGGCCTGCCTCCGTGCCGTGGCGATGCTGGTCGCACGATACACGGCGCAGGCGCTGCGTGCCGCGTGCCCCGCGCCCACTGAGCACAAACCCGGACGGCTGGCCGCCACCCGCGCCCGAATAATCGGCCTGCATGAGTGGTGATGTCATCCTCGAGACCCGCGGCCTGGTCAAGGAGTTCAAGGGCTTCGTCGCCGTCGACGGGGTGAACCTGCAGGTGCGGCGCGGCCAGATCCATGCGCTGATCGGCCCCAACGGCGCCGGCAAGACCACCTGCTTCAACCTGTTGACCAAGTTCCTCGCGCCGACGCGTGGCACCATGCTGTTCGAGGGCCACGACATCACGCACGAGAAGCCGGCGCAGGTGGCGCGCCGCGGCATGATCCGCTCGTTCCAGATCTCGGCCACGTTCCCGCACCTGACGCTGCTGCAGAACGTGCGTGTCGCGCTGCAGCGCGAGACGGGCACGTCGTTCCACTTCTGGAAGTCCGAGCGATCGCTCGAGCAACTGCACGATCGTGCGCTCGAGCTGCTCGAGACGGTCGGCCTGCGCGAGCTGGCCGATCAGGTGACGGTGGAGCTGCCGTACGGCCGCAAGCGTGCGCTCGAGATCGCCACCACGCTGGCGATGAACCCCAAGATGATGCTGCTCGACGAGCCGACGCAGGGCATGGGCCACGAGGACGTCGAGCGCGTCACGCAGTTGATCAAGAAGGTTTCGGCCAACCGCACGGTGCTGATGGTCGAGCACAACATGAACGTGGTGGCGACGATCGCCGACACCATCACCGTGCTGGCGCGCGGCGCGGTGATCGCCGAAGGGCCGTACGCGCATGTCTCGAAGGATCCGCAGGTGCTGCAGGCCTACATGGGCAGCGAGGACGTCGAGCTGCAGGGCGCCCATGGCTGAGCGCGAGCTGCTGCGGCTCGCCGACGTGCACGCCTTCTACGGCGAGTCGCACATCCTGCACGGCATCAACCTCACGGTGAACCGCGGCGAGGTGGTGACGCTGCTCGGCCGCAACGGCGCCGGGCGCACGACCACGCTGAAGGCCATCCTCGGGCTGGTCGGCCGCCGCAGCGGATCGATCGTGATCGACGGCACCGAGTCGGTGAACCTGGCGCCGCATCGCATCGCGCACCTGGGCATCGGCTACTGCCCCGAGGAGCGCGGCATCTTCACCAGCCTGACCTGCGAAGAAAACCTGATGCTGCCGCCGCCGGTGGCCGCCGGCGGCATGAGCGTCGACGAGATCTACACGATGTTCCCCCACTTGAAGGAGCGCCGCGCCAGCCCCGGCGGGCGCCTGTCGGGCGGCGAACAGCAGATGCTGTCGGTGGCGCGCATCCTGCGCACCGGCGCCAAGCTGCTGCTGCTCGACGAGATTTCCGAAGGCCTGGCGCCGGTGATCGTGCAGGCGCTCGGCCGCGCCATCCGCACGATGCGTCAGAAAGGGATGACGATCGTGATGGTGGAGCAGAATTTCCGCTTTGCCGCGCCGCTGGCCGACCGCTTCTACGTCGTCGAGCATGGCCGCGTGATCGAGACGTTTGCCGCCGCCGAGCTGGAGTCGCGCCGCGGCATGCTGCACGAGGTGCTGGGCGTTTGAGCCCACGAGAGTTTCAACCTGAAGGAGATGAAATGAAATCCAAGCTGTTGTCCACGATGGTGGGGGCCGCCTTCGCAATCGGCGCCGCCGGCGCGCAGGCGCAGATTTCCGATGGCGTGATCAAGATCGGCGTCATGAACGACATGTCGGGCCTGTACGCCGACATCGCCGGCCCTGGCTCGGTGGTCGCCGCGCGTTTGGCGATCGAGGACTTCGGCGCTGCGGCCAAAGGAATGAAGGTCGAGGTGGTCAGCGCCGACCACCAGAACAAGCCCGACGTCGGCTCGACCATCGCTCGCACCTGGTACGACGTCGACAAGGTCGACGTCATCGTCGATGTGCCCACCTCGTCGGTGGCGCTGGCGATCAACCAGCTCACGCGCGAGAAGGGCAAGGCCTTCCTGGTCTCGGGCGCCGCCACTGCCGACCTCACCGGCAAGGCCTGCAGCCCGAACACGATCCACTGGACCTACGACACCTGGATGCTGGCCAACGGCACCGGCAGCGCGATCGTCAAGACCGGCGGCGACAGCTGGTTCTTCCTCACCGCCGACTACGCGTTCGGCCACGCGCTCGAGCGCGACACCGAGGCGGTGGTGCTCAAGGGCGGCGGCAAGGTGCTGGGCAAGGTGCGCCACCCGTTCCCGGGCACCGACTTCAGCTCCTTCCTGCTGCAGGCGCAGGCGTCGAAGGCCAAGGTCATCGGGCTGGCCAATGCCGGCGGCGACACCATCAACAGCATCAAGCAGGCGGCCGAGTTCGGCATCGTCAAGGGCGGGCAGAGCCTCGCCGGCATGCTGGTGTTCATCACCGACGTGCACGGCCTGGGCCTGCCCACCGCGCAGGGCCTGATCTTCACCGAGACCTTCTATTGGGACTTGAACGACCAGACGCGCGCGTGGACCAAGCGCTTCCAGGCCGCCAACAACAACAAGATCCCGACCATGGTGCATGCCGGCGTCTACTCGTCGGTGCTGCACTACCTGAAGGCGATCGAAGCGGCCAAGACCGATGACGGCGGCAAGATCATCGCGCAGATGAAGTCGATGCCGACCGACGACACGCTGTTCGGCAAGGGCTCGATCCGCGCCGATGGGCGCAAGCTGCACCCGGCGTACCTGGTGGAGGTGAAGAAGCCGGCGGAGTCGAAGGCGCCGTTCGACTACTACAAGGTGCGCGCCACGATCCCGGCGGATCAAGCGTTCAGGCCCTTGAACGCGGGCGATTGCCCCCTCGTGAAGTAGCACGGTGAAGCTTGGTGTTCAGAGGGCCGCACAGCGGCCCGGGCAACCCTCCGACTGGAGCCCCCGCTTGGCGGGGGGCAGGGGGTGCCCACTGAACAACGAGGTCACGCAGTGACCGAAGTCTTTGGCGTTCCTACGCAGGCCCTGTTCGGCCAGCTGTTGATCGGCCTGATCAACGGCTCGTTCTATGCGTTGCTGTCGCTCGGCCTGGCGGTGATCTTCGGGCTGCTGAACATCATCAACTTCACGCACGGCGCGCAGTACATGATGGGCGCGTTCGTCGCCTACCTGCTGCTCAACAAGCTCGGCGTCGGCTACTGGTGGGCGCTGCTGATCACGCCGATCGTCGTCGGCGCCACCGGCATGGTGATCGAGCGGCTGATGCTGTCGCGCCTGTACAAGCTCGACCACCTCTACGGGCTGCTGCTGACCTTCGGGCTGGCTCTGATCATCCAGGGGCTGTTCCGCAACGAGTACGGCTCGTCGGGGCAGCCTTATGCGATCCCGCCACAGCTTGCGGGCGGGCAGAACCTGGGCTTCATGTTCCTGCCCAACTACCGCGCCTGGATCGTCGGCGCGTCGCTGCTGGTGTGCCTGTCGACCTGGTTCGTGATCGAGCGCACCAAGCTCGGCGCCTACCTGCGTGCGGCCACCGAAAACCCGGTGCTGGTGCAGGCCTTCGGCGTCAACGTGCCGCGCATGGTGACGCTGACCTACGGCTTCGGCGTCGCGCTGGCGGCGCTGGCCGGCGTGATGGCCGCACCGATCTACCAGGTGAGCCCGCAGATGGGCGCGGACCTGATCATCGTGGTCTTCGCGGTGGTGGTGATCGGCGGCATGGGCTCGATCATGGGCGCCATCGTCACCGGCTTCGGGCTCGGGCTGATCGAGGGCCTGACCAAGGTGTTCTACCCCGAGGCGTCGAACACCGTGATCTTCATCATCATGGCCATCGTGCTGCTGGTGCGGCCGGCGGGCCTGTTCGGCACGCAGAAATAACGATGAGCGCCGTCCCTGCAACCACCGCCACCGCCGTCGCACGCGCCAACGGCGACGAGCAGCGCACGCACCGCATCGCCTTCGCGGCGATGGCGGTCTTCCTCATCGTCGCACCGAGCTTCATCTACCCGGTGTTCATGATGAAGGTGATGTGCTTTGCGCTGTTCGCGTGCGCCTTCAACCTGCTGATCGGCTTCGGCGGCCTGCTGTCGTTCGGCCACGCGATGTTTCTCGGCTCGGCCGGCTACGCGTCGGCGCACGCGGCCAAGGTGTGGGGGCTGACGCCGGAGCTGGCGATCCTGTTCGGCACGCTGTGCGCGGCGCTGCTCGGCTGGCTCACCGGCTGGCTGGCGATCCGCCGGCAAGGCATCTACTTCGCGATGATCACGCTGGCGCTGGCGCAGATGGTGTACTTCTTCTGCCTGCAGGCCAAGTTCACCGGCGGCGAAGACGGCATTCAGGCGGTGCCGCGCGGGCGACTGTTCGGCCTCGTCGACCTCTCGCAGCCGCTGGCGATGTACTCGCTGGTGCTGGTGATCTTTCTGGCCGGCTTCGCGCTCGTCTACCGCGTCATCCACTCGCCGTTCGGCCAGGTGCTGAAGGCGATCCGCGAGAACGAGAGCCGCGCCATCTCGCTCGGCTACGACACCGACCGCTTCAAGCACGTGGCCTACGTGCTGTCGGCCACGCTGGCCGGCCTGGCCGGCGCGACCAAGGCGCTGGTCTTCCAGCTCGCCTCGCTGACCGACGTGCACTGGTCGATGTCGGGCGAGGTGGTGCTGATGACGCTGCTCGGCGGCCTCGGCACGGTCTTCGGCCCGGTGATCGGCGCCGCGGTGATCGTGACGATGCAGAACTACCTGGCGCAGCTCGGCGCCTGGGTCACGGTGGTGCAGGGCGTGATCTTCGTGATCTGCGTGCTCGCGTTCAGGCGCGGCATCGTGGGTGAGGTGGGGCGCTGGTTGAAGAGGTCGTTGTAGGGGCGCTGCGCCGGCAAACAACGACGGGCGACTCCCGTCGCCCGTCAGGTCAGCGGCTTTGGTTCCGGCACGGCGCTGCGCGCCTTCACATCGCTCTCGCGATGTGAGCCTGCACCGCTGCGCGCAAGCGCGCAGTGCCTCAGACCGAGCGCTGCCTACAGACCCGCAGCGGCCTTGAGGGCAGCAGCTTTGTCTGTCTTCTCCCAAGAAAACTCCGGCTCCTCGCGCCCGAAGTGCCCGTACGCCGCGGTCTTCTCGTAGATCGGGCGCAGCAAGTCGAGCATCTGGATGATGCCCTTGGGGCGCAGGTCGAAGTGCTCGTTCACGAGTGCGGCGATCTTCTCGTCGCTGATCTTGCCGGTGCCCTCGGTGTAGACGGTCACGTTCATCGGCTTGGCGACGCCGATGGCGTAGGCCACCTGGATCTGGCACTGCTTGGCGATGCCGGCGGCGACGATGTTCTTGGCCACGTAGCGCGCGGCGTAGGCGGCCGAGCGGTCGACCTTGCTCGGATCCTTGCCGCTGAACGCGCCCCCGCCGTGCGGGCAGGCGCCGCCGTAGGTGTCGACGATGATCTTGCGGCCGGTCAGGCCGCAGTCACCCTGCGGGCCGCCGATGACGAAGCGGCCGGTCGGGTTGATGAGATAACGCGTGTTCTTCAGCCACTCCTTGGGCAGCACCGGCTTGATGATGTTCTCGATCACGGCCTCGACGAACTCGGGCTTCATCTTCTTGCCGTCGCTCATCTCGGGCGCGTGCTGGCTCGACAGCACCACGGTGTCGATCGAGTGCGGCTTGCCGTCGACGTAGCGCAGCGTCACCTGGCTCTTGGCGTCGGGCCGCAGGTAGGGCATGCGGCCGTCGCGGCGCAGTTGTGCCTGGCGCTCGACCAGCCGGTGCGCGTAGTAGATCGGTGCCGGCATCAGCTCGGGCGTCTCGTCGCAGGCGTAGCCGAACATCAGGCCCTGGTCGCCGGCGCCGGTGTTGAGGTGGTCGTCGCTCGCTTGGTCCACACCCTGCGCGATGTCGTTGCTCTGCTTGTCGTAGCAGACCATCACCGCGCAGCCCTTGTAGTCGATGCCGTACTCGGTGTTGTCGTAGCCGATGCGCTTGATGGTGTCGCGCGCGACCTGGATGTAGTCGACCACCGCGTTGGTGGTGATCTCGCCGGCCAGCACCACCAGGCCGGTGTTGCACAGCGTCTCGGCGGCCACGCGCGAGCGCGGGTCCTGCTTGAAGATCGCATCGAGGATGGCATCCGACACTTGGTCGGCCACCTTGTCGGGGTGGCCTTCGGAGACCGATTCCGAGGTGAAGAGAAAGTCGTTCGCCACTTCAATACACTCCTGCCACGATGCATGCCGACATTGGCAACTTGCGTTGCCGGCTCGTGTGGGGGAGGGCGGCGAACGCTTTAGCGGAATTTGTGGAGCCTCGCCGGCCCGGCGCAGCGGGCCTGGACGATGGCCTGCTTCGCGTCGCCCCGCAAGTAGTTCAGTAACTCGGCGACGACGCGATTATAGGAACGATGGCCCAAGCCTTGATGCCCGGTTTCGTTGGTTGCACCGGAGCGTGCCCGGTTGCACGGGGGAAAGCCGCGCCGGCGGCTGCCCCGGCATCCGCTGCCGTGCCGGCCGGGGAGCGCGGCGCTTGATGACCCGGCTCTTCGCGCCGCTGCTGCTGGCGCTGCTGTGGCTGCTTGCCCACCTGCCGCTGCCGGCGTTGGCGCTGTTCGGCCGCGCGCTCGGTCGCCTCATGTGGGTGCTGGCCGGGAGCCGGCGTGCGGTTGCGCTGCGCAACCTCGAGTTGTGCATGCCCGAGCTCAGCGAGGCGCGGCGGCGCGACATCGCGCGCGAGCACTTCGTGCTGGTCGGCTGCAGCCTGCTCGAGTACGGCGTGACCTGGTATGCAAGCCGCGAGCGCCTGATGCGGCTGATCCAGGTCGAAGGCGACGTCAAGCTGGCCGAGCGCAGCGAGCGTCCGGTGATGTGGCTGGTGCCGCACTTCATCGCGCTGGACGTTGCGGGAGTGGCCGTGCTGCTGTTTCAGTCGCGCCCGGCGGTCGCGGCGTACATGCCGGCGAGCAATCCGGTGTTCGACGCCGTGATCCGCCGCAAGCGTGCGCGCTTCGGCACGGTGCGGTTGTTCGCGCGCTTCGAGAGTGCACGCGCGCTGATGCGTGCGGTGCGCGATGGCTATGCGTTCTTCAACCTGCCCGACATGGACTTCGGCGAACGCGACGCAGCGTTCGTCCCGTTCTTCGGTGTGCCAGCGGCGACGCTGCTGGCGCCGTCGCGCCTGGCGCGTGCGCTCGACATGGTGGTGCAGCCGGTGGTGGCCGAAGTGCTGCCCGGCGGCCGCGGCTGGCGCGTGCGTTTCCTCGAGCCGCTGAAGGACTTTCCGAGCGACGATCCGCTGGCCGACACCGTGCGCATGAACCAATGGATCGAGCAGCAGGTGCGGCGTATACCCGCGCAGTACCTGTGGGTGCACAAGCGCTTCAAGACACGGCCGCCGGGCGAGCCGCCGTTGTACTGAATAATCGGCCCATGCGATTGCGCTTCACCAAGATGCAAGGCGCGGGCAACGATTTCGTGATGCTCGATGCGACGCGCGCTCCGATCGAATTGTCCGATGAGCAGCTGCGCCGTTTGGGCGACCGGCGCTTCGGCGTCGGCGCCGATCAGATCCTGCTGGTCGAGCCGTCGCCGCGGCCGGGCGTGGACTTTCGTTATCGCATCTTCAACAACACCGGCGACGAGGTCGAGCATTGCGGCAACGGTGCACGCTGCTTCGTGCACTTCGTGCGCGACAGGGGCCTGACCGCGCGGCAGACGATCCGCGTCGAGACGATGAACCGCGTGCTCGAGCTGCGCCTGCACGACGACGGCCGCGTGGCGGTCGACATGGGGCCTCCTCAATTTGCGCACGCCGCGCTGCCGTTCGACAGCAGCGGCCTGACGGCACGCCCGTTGGGCCGCTTCGAGCTGTGGCCGCTCGAGCTGGAGAGCGGCCGCGCCGTCGAGGTGGCGGTGTTGTCGATGGGCAATCCGCACGCGGTGCAGCGCGTCGACGACGTCGCCATCGCGCCGGTGGCCGAGCTCGGGCGCTGGATCGAGGCGCACCCGCGGTTTGCACGCAAGGTCAACGCCGGCTTCATGCAGGTGCGCTCGCGCTCGCAGATCGCGCTGCGCGTGTACGAGCGGCACGCCGGCGAAACGCTCGCCTGCGGCACCGGCGCGTGCGCCGCCGTGGTGGCGGGCGTTCGCCTGGGCTGGCTCGACAGCAAGGTCGATGTGCACACCCGCGGCGGCGTGCTGACCATCGAGTGGCCGGGTGACGACGCCGGCGTCATCATGACGGGCCCTGCCGAAACGGTGTACGAAGGAGAGATCGAGATATGAGACATCGCAGGGCCGTCCCAAGATGGATCGCTCCCCCTCGGGGGGCTGAGCGTGGACATGAGTCCGTGCCTGCGCACGGGCGAGTGCCTCGCGAAGCGGGCGCGCATGCAGGCGCGCCCGTGGACGGCGCCGCAGGCGCCAAGGGGGCGTCATGACGATCCCAGGCGTCAGCGAGGCCGAGATCGCCCGCTTTCTGATCAACACGCCGGGCTTCTTCGAGCGCCACGCCGAGGCGTTGTCCGCGGTGCGCCTGACCAGCCCGCACGGCATGCGCGCGGTCTCGCTGCAGGAGCGGCAGATGGAGATGCTGCGCGACAAGATCAAAGGGCTCGAGCACAAGATCATCGAGATGATCCGCGCCAGCCAGGACAACGAGGCCATCGCTGAGCGGCTGCATCGTTTCACGCGCGCCATCCTGCTCACCCCCAACGCCGGCGACCTGCCCGAAGTGATCGTGCGCGAGATCAAGCACGAGTTCATGGTGCCGCGCGCGGCGCTGCGGGTGTGGGGCGCCGCCGATCCATTCGCGGCGCTGCGCTTTGCGCAGGGCGCCAGCGACGACGTGCGCACGTTCGCGGCCAGCCTGCACATGCCGTACTGCGGCGCCAACTCCGCCTTCGAGGCCTGCCAATGGCTCGAAGAGCCCGACTCGGTGGCCTCGCTGGCGATGATCGCGCTGCGCCACGGCGAGTCGACGGGCGCCTTCGGCCTGCTGGTGCTGGGCTCGCCGGATCCCACGCGCTACAGCGCCGACATGGGCACCGAGTTCCTGGCGCGCCTGGGCGAGGTGGCGAGCGCGGGCCTGTCGCGCCTGTTGCCGCCGTTCTGACGACACCTGCTGCGCGGGATGGCTGCACCGTGCCCATCGCCGACATCGAACCGTACCTGCAGCACCTGGCGGTCGAGCGTCACCTGGCGGCACGCACGCTCACGCTGTACCGCGCGGCGTTGACGCAGTTGCACGCCGCGGCGCTGGCCGATGGTGTGGCGCTGCGCCAGGCCGAGCCGCACCACCTGAGGCGCTGGATGGCCGGCCTGCGCAGCCAGAAGCTGGCGCCACGCAGCATCGCCCTCGTGCTGTCGGCGTGGCGCGGCCTGTACCGCTGGTGGGGCCAGCGCAGCGAGGTGAACCACAACCCGCTCGACGGCCTGCGTGCGCCGAAGGCGCCCAAGCCGTTGCCCAAGGCGTTGTCGGTCGACCAGGCGGTGGCGTTGGCCGATCAGGGCGGCCGGCCGCGGGGAGAGCGCGACAACGAAGCGCCGCGCGGGTCACCACACGCCGCCGCGCTGCGCGGGTCGCCACACGCTGCCGCGCTGCGCGCGCGGGACCACGCAGTGGTGGAGTTGCTGTACGGGTGCGGGCTGCGCATCGGCGAGCTGGTGGCGCTCGACGCCGCCGCATCGGCGCAGTCCAGCGGCTGGATCGATCTGGCCGAGCGCAGTGCGCACGTGCTCGGCAAGGGCGGCAAGCGGCGCAGCGTGCCGGTGGGCGGCGCCGCCGCGGCGGCGCTCGAGCGCTGGCTGCCGCTGCGCGCGGCGCTGGTACGCGGCGACGAGCGGGCGCTCTTCGTGAGCCGGCGCGGCACGCGGCTGTCGGCCAGCCAGGTGCGGGCGCGGCTGGCGCAGCTCGCGCGCGCCGCCGGCCTGCCCACCCACGTGCATCCGCACATGCTGCGCCACAGCTTTGCCTCGCACCTGCTGCAATCGAGCGGCGACCTGCGCGCCGTGCAGGAGCTGCTCGGCCACGCCAACATCACCACCACGCAGATCTACACCAAGCTCGACCACCAGCACCTGGCGCGCGTGTACGACGCCGCGCATCCACGCGCCAAGCGCAGGTGACGCCGCCTACTTGGCGCCCTGGCGAATCGACGTGATCGCGATGTCGCTGCCCTTCTCGGCCTTGCTCACGTGCACTTGCAGCGAGCTCTTGGCCTTGTCGTCCATCAGGCTGAGCGACGCGCCATCGGGGCCACCGGGCATGTCGATCAGTTGTTTGCCGTCGGCCATGGCCTTGAGCTTGTCGCGGTAGAACGCGGCCACCTTGTCGGGCGCGTCGTCGCTGTGCAGCCCCACCTGCAGCGACACGCTGTCGCCGCTGGCGACGCGCATCCCGCCGCCTTCGTTCGGCTTGGCGCCGGGGTAGAAAGGCAAGCCCAGGTCGCTCTCGCTGATCTTGGCGGCGCCGAGCTCCATCTGGGTGGTTTTGCCCGCGGCATCGGTGGTGGAGATCTTCATGCCGCCGTCGGACAGGTTGACCTTGGCCTGCGTGCCGTCTTTCGAGAGCGACGACTCGATGGCTTTCTCGACTGTCTTCTCCTGCACCTTGCCGCAGGCGCCGAGCGCGATGGCAAAGGCGATGGCGACGGGGACACCGCAGCGGTTCATGGCGCACCTCCTCAGTACGAGGCGCCGATGGTGCGCTCGTGCGTGCGAGGCGTCCATCCCCACGGCTCACAATCGGGCCATGAAATCAGTCCGCCTGCGCGAAGGCAAGGAGCGCTCGCTGCTGCGTCGCCACCCCTGGGTGTTCGAGGGCAGCGTCGACAAAGGCGGCGCCGATTCCGGTGAGACGGTGCGAGTGCAGGCGCACGACGGGCGGTTTCTCGCCTGGGGTGCGTACAGCCCGCGCTCGTCGATTCGGGTGCGCGCCTGGAGTTTCGACGAAGGCGAGCGCGTCGACGCCGCGTTCTTCGAGCGGCGCCTGGCCACGGCCGTCGCGCTGCGCGGCCGCTTGCCGATCGCCAGCGACGCGGCGCGCCTGGTGCACGGCGAGGCCGACGGGCTGCCCGGCCTGATCGTCGACCGCTATGGCGACCTGCTGAGCGTGCAGTTGCTGGCTGCGGGTGTCGAACGCTGGCGCGACACGATCGTCGATGCGCTGCAACGCGTGACCGGCCTGACTCGCGTGTACGAACGCTCCGACTCGGGCGTGCGCACGCTCGAGGGGCTGGCGTCGCGCACCGGCTGGCAACGCGGGGAGGGCGCCACGGAGGTCGTGATCCGCGAGCACGAGTGGTCGCTGGCGCTCGACGCGGCGCACGGCCACAAGACCGGGTTCTATCTCGACCAGCGCGACAACCGCCGCTCGTTTGCACACTGGGTTCGCCAGCTCGGCTGCCAGCGGGTGCTGAACTGCTACTGCTACACCGGCGGCTTCAGCGTGGCCGCGTTCGCCGGTGGCGCGCGCCATGTGGTGAGCGTCGATTCGTCGGCGCCGGCGCTCGACGGCGCCCGGGCCAACGTGGCGCGCAACGGCTTCGCCGACGCCCAAGCCGACTACGTGGATGCCGACGTCAACCAGACGCTGCGCGATCGCCTGCAGGCGGGTGAGTCGTTCGATGCCATCGTGCTCGATCCGCCGAAGTTTGCGCCCACCGGCGCGCACGCCGAGCGTGCGGCGCGGGCCTACAAGGACATCAACCGATTGGCGCTGAAGCTGCTGGCGCCGGGCGGCGTGTTGTTCACCTTCTCGTGCTCGGGTGGCGTCGGCGCCGAGCTGTTCCACAAGATCGTGGCCGGCGCCGGCATCGATGCCGGCGTCAACGCCGCGATCGTGCAGCGCCTGGAAGCGGCCTGCGACCATCCGAGGACGATCGAATTCCCCGAGGGCGAGTACCTCAAGGGCCTGGTGCTGCTGAAGACGGCGGCGTCGCCGGCGCCGATTTCGGCGGCGTGAGGTCGATGCGTGGCTCGAACTTCGCGCGCCGTGTCGCGAAGTAGCTCTTGACGTTGCGCACGTTGGCGTCTTCGGTGAACAGGCGCTGCACCAGCGCGTTGTAGTGGCTCATGTCGCGCACCCAGACCACCAGCACACAATCGGGGCCCGGGCTCACGCGGTAGCACTGCTGCACGGCGGCCTCTGCCACCGCGCGCGCCTCGAAGGCATCGAGCCGCTCGACGCCTTGCCGATCGAGCGTGACCTCGACGATCGCAGTGAGCCCGCTGCCGAACGCGTGCGGCGACACGATGGCCACCTGGCGCTCGATCACTCCCTGTTCCAGCAGGCGGCGCACCCGGCGCAGCGCGGTGGCCGGCGACACATGAGCGGCCGCTGCCAGTGCCTGGTTGGAGCGTGAAGCGTCGTCCTGTAGCAGCGCGATGAGGCGGTGGTCCACCTCATCCAAGGGGATTGAGTGATCCATTTATTGCATGCAGTAGTCACGGATGGCTGAAAACACCTTGACTATGCACACATAGACCAAATATTGCAATCAAATCCAAAAATCGCAAACCCATGCCAAAGTGATGCCACTAGCATCGCGTCACTTCGAAACTCCCAACGAGCCAAGCCCATGTGCGGAATCGTCGGCGCCGTCAGCACCCGCGACATCGTCCCCATCCTCGTCGAAGGCCTGAAGCGGCTCGAGTACCGCGGCTACGACTCCTGCGGCGTCGCCGTCCACCACAACGGCGAGCTGCGGCGCACCCGCAGCACGTCGCGCGTGGCCGAGCTCGATGCGCAGGTGGCGCACGAACACATCGCCGGCGGCACCGGCATCGCGCACACCCGCTGGGCCACGCACGGCGCGCCGGCGGTGCACAACGCGCATCCGCACTTCTCCAGTGGCCGCATCGCGCTGGTGCACAACGGCATCATCGAGAACCACGACGAGTTGCGCGTGGAGCTGCTGGCCAAGGGCTTCATCTTCGAGAGCCAGACCGACACCGAAGTGGTGGCGCATCTGGTCAACCACCTCTACGACGGCGACCTGTTCGACGCCGTGCAGCGCGCCGCGCTGCGCCTGAAGGGCTCGTTCGCGCTGGCGGTGTTCTGCCGCGACGAGCCGCACCGCGTGGTGGGCGCGCGCGAAGGCTCGCCGCTGGTGGTGGGTGTCGGCAAGGGCGAGAACTTCCTGGCCTCCGATGCGATGGCGCTGGCTGGCGTGACCGACCAGATCGTCTACCTCGAAGAGGGCGACGTCGTCGACCTGCAGATGGGCAAGCACTGGATCGTGTCGCGCCAGGCCGATGGCCGCTACCAGCGCGTGCAGCGCGAGGTGCGCACGGTGCATGCGCACTCCGGCGCGGCGGAGCTAGGCCCCTACCGCCACTACATGCAAAAAGAGATCTTCGAGCAGCCGCGCGCGATCGCCGACACGCTCGACGGCGTCGGCGGCCTCGACCCGTCGCTGTTCGGCGACCACGCGAAGAAGGTGTTCGACGGTGTCGACCGCGTGCTGATCCTCGCCTGCGGCACCAGCTACTACTCGGGCAGCACGGCGCGCTACTGGCTGGAGGCGATCGCCGGCCTGCCGACCACGGTGGAAATCGCCAGCGAGTACCGCTACCGCGAGAGCGTGCCCGACCCACGCACGCTGGTGGTCACCATCAGCCAGAGCGGCGAGACGGCCGACACGATCGCGGCGCTGAAGCACGCGCGCAGCCTCGGCATGGAGCGCACGCTGACCATCTGCAACGTCGCCACCAGCGCGATGGTGCGCGAGTGCAAGCTGGCGTTCATCACGCGCGCCGGCGTCGAGATCGGCGTGGCGTCGACCAAGGCCTTCACCACGCAGCTCGTGGCGCTGTTCCTGCTGACGCTGGTGCTGGCGAAGTTCCGCGGCAAGCTGCCGCAAGCCGGCGAAGAGGCGGCGTTGCGCAACCTGCGTCACCTGCCGTCGGCGGTGCAGTCGGTGCTGGCGCTGGAGCCGCAGATCATCAGCTGGGCCGAGGCCTTCGTGCCGCGCCAGCACGCGTTGTTCCTCGGCCGCGGCCGCCACTACCCGATCGCACTCGAAGGCGCGCTCAAGCTCAAGGAGATCAGCTACATCCACGCCGAGGCGTACCCGGCCGGCGAGCTCAAGCACGGTCCGCTGGCGCTGGTCGATGCCGAGATGCCGGTGGTCACGGTGGCACCTGCCGACGACCTGCTGGAAAAGCTCAAGAGCAACATGCAGGAGGTGCGCGCGCGCGGCGGCCAGCTCTACGTGTTTGCCGACGCCGACACCCACATCGAATCGAGCCCCGGCATCCACGTGATCCGCCTGCCCGAGCACTACGGCGCGCTGTCACCGATCCTGCACGTGGTGCCGCTGCAATTGCTGGCGTATCACACGGCGGTGGCGCGCGGTACTGACGTCGACAAGCCGCGCAATCTCGCCAAGAGCGTGACCGTCGAGTAGACGGTTTTCAGGTACGCCGGAACGGACTAGCTCGCTTGCGCTTGGCCGGCGCAGATTGAAACCTTGCCTGGTCGAAGCCGTTGCGCTGGCTCAGCAGCGCTTCGCCGTCGATGCGCTCGGCCAGGGTCTCGATGTCGCGCGCCGACACGCCGGCGTGCGCGAAGTGCTCCTGCCAGGTGTTCACGACATCGATGACAGCTGCGACCTCGGCCGCGGCCTGCGCGGGCAGCAGGCCGAACGCATCGCACTGCGACATCGCGTTTTCGAGCGTCGATTCCCGGCCATCGGCGCCGCAGATGAATTCCTGAAACCCCTGCCCTGAGTTCGTCGGCACCACGTCGTACGCGGGTGCCAGCTTCAGGCGGCCGTTGCCGAGCGGGTTGACGACCAGCAGGGAGTGGTTCTTCTCGTGGTCATCGGTGTTGTCGACCAGGATGTTGAAGACCATGCGGCGCAAGAGCTCGCGGGTGTCCCTCTGGTTGATGTCGTCCTGGGTGATGCCGACGCGGCGGAGAATGCGCGCCAGCTCGGGATACCCCATCTCGGGTTCGTTGCCTGACGCAGTGGCCGCGCGGATGGCGGTACCCGCTGAAATGCTGTGGATCCGCCGGCCCTGTTGGCGGTCGAAGCGACGAACAGCGACAGCGTGCGCGCCTTCGAGGGAGATGACCTGCGTCCGGGCCACGGTGATCCCCGCACGCTCGGCCAGCGTCATCGTCGCGTGCTCGATGAGCGGCGTGTCGACGGGCTCGTTGTTGAAGAACTTGATGACCCACTGCTCGCCGTCGATGTCGATGAGTGCCTTGGGCTTCGCGCCACCGAGCGGGCTGCCGCCGCCAGCAAGGATCTTCGCCTCCAAGGCGTTGATTTGCTCGGAGGCTTCGATCTTGGCCACCACCTCGCTGAGCTGCTGCGCCTGTTCGAGCCGAGGCAGCGGACTGCCGGCTCGCGGGCTGTAGGTGCTCGACGACGTGGAGACGCCGAGCGCGCCGAATCGGTCGTCGCCCGCGTAGTACAGGTACTCCATGAGGGACAGGCGCTTGGGCTTGTCGACGAAGCGGATGACCTTCTCGCCCCAACGATCCGGCCGCGCATCGTCGACCGCTCCGACCGCGCGCTGCGCATCGGCCGCCAGGCGGCCCGGCGGCAAGAACTCGTTGTCGACGAGCGGAAGGTCCTCGCTCAGCGCGAATCCGTCGGCCAGCCACTGCTTGCCGTAGTGCAACGAAACGCCTTTGCCGGTGAAGACCAGCTTCAGCGCGCCGACGTAGCGCGGCGTGGCCGGATCCCCCAGGTACCAAAGGTGCAAGTCGTCCAGGCGCATCTCAGTCCTTCGTCTGCGCGGCGCGCAGGCGCGTTTGGGCGGAGGCCTGGGCACGCGCGCGGCCCAGCTCGACGGCCTCACGGACATCCATCTCGATGGCACCTTGGTCGTGTTCGGGCGCAGCGAGATTTCTCAGCTCGCCGTCGCGCTTGATGAGCCACAGCGCGGTCGCGACGATGCCGATGCCCACGGCCGGGTCACCGGCTTCGAGCCGCTGCAGTGTCGGCACCGAAACCCCCATGCGCCCGGCCCAGGTCTTCAGTGACTCCTTGCGGCGCAAGCGGGCGACTGCCAGGTCGGCACCAAGCTTCTCGATGGCGGCGGCGGTGGCCGGCGGGAGCTGGAGGAGGGCACGGGCTGTCTTAGGCATACACATAGATTATAGCTAGATAGCTATCTGTGTGAATATCTATATTCACATCAAGAGAGCTTGGGTGCGCTCACCGTGCGGCGGGTACCACGCACCGTCTCGGCTATCCAGCGCTGGGGATCGCCGCCATCGTGCACGGTTCGCACCAAGCGGTCGGGTAGCATCCCCGCAGCCCCACTTCGCGTTGCGACATGCGCAGCACGACCCTGGCCCTCATCGTCACCTGCGTCGCCGGCTGCGCCACGCTGACCCAGGATTCGCTCGACCAGCGCTACGGGCGAGCCGACACCACGCGCTTCGATCGTTTGCCGCTCGCCGCAGCGGGCGGCGTGTCGTACCGCGACGACGTGCGGCCGATTCTCGACAACCGCTGCGTCGTCTGCCACAGCTGCTACGACGCGCCGTGCCAGCTCAACCTCGGCGCCTGGGAAGGCATCACCCGCGGCACCAGCAAGGCGCTGGTGTACGACTCCACGCGCCTGCGCGAAGCGCCGCCGACGCGGCTGTTCGTCGATGCGCAGTTGCCGTCGCAGTGGCGCGTCCAGGGCTTCGATGCCGTGCTCAACGAGCGCACGGCCTCGCCCGAAAACAACCTGGCTGCCAGCGTGCTGTACCGCAGCCTGACGCTCAAGCGGGCGCATCCGCTGCCCGATGTGAAGGTGCTGCCGGAGAGCTTCGACTTTTCGCTCGACCGCGCGCAGTCGTGCCCGAATCTGGGCGAGTTCGACGCCTATGAACGCAAACACCCGCTGGCTGGCATGCCCTACGGGCTGCGCGGGCTCGACGAGCGCGAGCACGGCGTGCTGACGCGCTGGCTCGCCGCCGGCGCGCCGGGCGACACGCCAGCGCCGCCATCGGCCGAGGTGGCGCGCCAGTTGCAAGCGTGGGAGCAGTTTCTCAACGGCGGCTCGCACAAGGAGCAGCTGATGAGCCGCTACCTGTACGAGCACCTGTTCCTCGGCCACCTGGTGTTCGAGGGCGACGCCGCGAACAGCGTGTTCCGGATCGTCCGCTCCACCACGGCGCCCGGGGTGCCGGCGGTGCCGGTGACGACGCGGCGCCCGTACGACGACCCCGGTGTGGCGCGCGTGTACTACCGGCTGGTGCCCGAGCGCGAGACGCTGCTCGCCAAGACGCACATGCCCTACCTGCTGTCGCCGGCGCGAATGGCCAAGTTCCGCGGCTGGTTCCTCGATGCCGACTACCGCGTCGATGTGCTGCCGTCGTATGACCTGGAGCAGGCGTCGAATCCGTTCATCAGCTTCGCCGCGATCCCGCCCGACTCGCGCTATCGCTTCCTGCTCGACGAAGCCGAGTTCTTCATCATGAATTTCATCAAGGGTCCGGTCTGTCGTGGCCAGGTGGCGGTGGACGTGATCGAGGATCGCTTCTGGGTCTTCTTTGTCGACCCCCAGCAGGGCGCCGAGGAATGGAGCGCCGAGTTGCTGGCGCGCCAGGCCGACAACATGCGGCTGCCTGCGGCCGATGGCAGCGAAGCGCGCCTGCTGCTCGGCAGCTGGCGCAAGCTGGCCGAGCGCGAGGACCGCGTGCTCGCCGCCAAGACGGCGCAGATGAACCAGCGGTTCGGCGGCGCCCGCAAGGTCGACCTGTCGCTGATCTGGGATGGCGACGCGCGCAACCCGAATGCGGCGCTCACGGTGTTCCGCCATTTCGACAACGCCTCGGTCGTGAAGGGCCTGGTCGGCGAGCCGCCGAAGACCGCGTGGGTGCTGGGCTACCCGCTGTTCGAGCGCATCTACTACCTGCTCGTCGCCGGCTACGACCCTTACGGCAACCTCGCGCACCAGCTCGACAGCCGCCTGTACATGGACTTCATGCGCATGGAGGGCGAATCGAACTTCCTGATGTTCCTGCCCAAGGCCGCGCGCCAGCCCACGCGCGATCACTGGTACCGTGACGCGAGCGCACAGGTCAAGTCCTACGTCGACGGATCCAGGGACAGTTTCTCGCCCGAAACCGGCATCCCCTTCCGCGGCCAGGATCCGCAGCGCGAGTTGTATGCGCTGTTGAAGAACCGGTTGGCGCCGGTGCTGGGCCCTCGCTTCGACCTCGCGAGCGTGGCCGATGCCGGCTTGCGTCAGCAGCTGCAGCAGCTCGCCGCGGTGCGCGGCGCCAGCCTGTCGTGGCTGCCCGAGACAGTGGTGCTGCGCGTCGATGCGGCGCCGAACGCACCGTTGTATTTCAGCCTGCTGCGCAATACCGGCCACCGCAACGTGTCGCACCTGATGCGCGAAGAGGGCCAGCTCGCGCCGGAGGAAAACACGCTGACGGTGGTGCCGGGGTTCATCGGCGCCTACCCGAACGCGATCCTGCGGGCCACGCCGGCCGAGCTGCCGGCGCTGACGGTGGCGCTCGGCGCGCTGGCCACGCCGGCCGACTACAGCGCCTTCGCCGACCGCTTCGTGATCCGGCGCACCAGCGCCGCCTTCTGGCCGGCGAGCGACGCGCTGGCCGCAGCCTACAAGCAATGGGCACCGCTGGAGGCCGGGCTGTTCGACTACAACCGGCTCGACAATCGCTGAGCGGGCTGCGATCGAGACGGCTCAAAAGTCGACGCTGGCGCTCAAGTTGAACGTGCGCGGCTGGCCGACCACCAGGTAACCATCGCCGGGGTAGCCGCCCACCGAGGCCCAATGGTCGCGGTCGAACAGGTTGTCGATGCGCGCGCGCAGCGTGAGCGCCGTGCTGCCGATGTCCAGCAGGAAGCGGACGCCGACGTCGAAGCGCGTCCAGCCCGGCACCTTGAGCAGGTTGAGGGCGTCGGCATAGCTCGAGCCGGTGTAGACCACGCGGCCATCGACGGCCAGGCCCGGCATCGGCAACTCCCACTCGACACCGAGGTTGGCCTGCGCCTCTGGCACGCCGATCACGCGCTTGCCATCGGTGGCGGGGACGCCGGTCGACTTCTGCTTCGCGTCGAGCCAGGTGGCGCCGCCGAGCACGCGCAGGCCGCGCGTTGCCTCGCCGTACACGTTGAGCTCGACACCCTTGTGGACGTCTTCACCTTCGGAAGTGAACACGTTGTTGACGATCAGCGAGCGCGGCCTGCTGGTGCTAAAGACTGCGACGCTGCCGCCGAGCCGGCCGAGGTCCATCTTGGCGCCGACCTCGGTTTGCTTGGACGCATACGGCGGCAGCATCTGGCCAGCGTTCACCAGGGGTAGCGTGACGCTTCCGGCCGTGTCGCCCTGCGTCAGGCCCTCGATGTAGTTGGCATAGACCGACCACTCCTTGCCGCCTCTGAACACGATGGCCAGCGCCGGGCTGTTGCGGCTCTGGTCGTAGCGAGGTGGGATCAGCGCCGCGGTGCCGTAGGCGAAGTTGGACAGGTCAATGGTTTGGCGCCGCAGCCCCAGCGTCACCAGCAGGCTGTCGTCGAGCATCGACAGCGTGTCGCCGATGGCGAGGCTGGTCATGCGTGTGATGCCGGTCAGGCGCGGGTCGGCGAGGTCGCCGCCGAGGAATGCACCCGGGGGTTCGCTGAACGACGGCTGCGGATGAGCGGTGGGTGTGTAGATGTTGGTCGCCAGTGGAAAGAAGCCGAATCCGAACGCGTTGTCGCGCTCGGCCTTGAAGTAAGCGGCCGTCGCCACCCATTCGTGCCCGACCGAGCCGGTGCGCAGCTTGCCGCGCAGGCCGAGCTCGCCGGTGTCGACGCGGTCCTCGCGCGTGTTGTCGAAGCGCGAGGTGGTGGCCGCACCGGTGGTGGCATCGGTGACCGTGGGGTTGGCCAGCGAGTTGGCCTCTTCGCTGCGGCGCAAGCCGTAGGCGGCCCACGCGGTGATGTCCTTCGCGAGATCCCACTCGGCGCGCAGCGTGCCGAACAGGTCTTTCTCGTTGGAGTACGACCACGGCTGCGCGAAGTTGCGCGAGCCGTCGGGCACCCGCGGCACGGGCGTCCTTAGCGACACGTTGGGCCGCGTCTCCTTCAGCCGGTTGTCCTGCCAGCCGAGGTCGGCGGACAGCCGGACATCGCGGCTTCGCCAGTCGAAGCCCACGGCGGCCAGCGCGAGCTGGGCCTTCTCGTCGTCGACCGCGGTGTTGCCGCCGCGGTACGCAAGGTTCACGCGCACGCCGGTGGCACCGTCAGGGCCGAAACGCCGTGACAGGTCGGCCGCCGCGCTGCCTTGCCCGCCGCTGCCCACGCCCAGCACCACGCGGTTCAACGGCTCGTTGGTGGCCCGCTTGGGCAGCAGGTTGATCGCGCCGCCGATGCCGCCGCCGCCCGGATTGGCGCCGATGAGAAAGGCCGATGCGCCACGCAGCACCTCGACGCGCTCGAACAGCTCGGTGGCGATGTACTGGCGCGGCAGCAGGCTGTACAGGCCGTTGTAGGCGACGTCGTCGGAGCTGAGGATGAAGCCGCGGATGAAGTACGCCTCCTGAAAGTTACCGAAGCCGCGCGCCGTACGCACGCCGGGGTCGTTCTGCAGCACGTCGCCGACGCTCTTGGCCTGGCGGTCCTGGATCAGCTCGTTGGTGTACGCGGTGATGCTGAACGGCGTTTCCATGTTGTCGCGCGTGCCGAGGATGCCGGCGCGCCCGCCGCGCGCCACCTGGCCGCCGGGGTATGCCGGCGACAGGCCCTGCGCCGAGGCATCGGCGCTCGCGGTGACGACGATCCGCTGCATCGCCTCCTGGGGCGCACTGGCCGCAGCAGGCGGCGGTGTGGCTTGCCCGTGGGCGGCGGCGATGGGGGCAGCCAGCACCGTGGCGACGAGGCCGTTGATCGGGAGTCGCATGGCGGATCCTTCGTGGGAAGACGTGGGGCAAGAATGCGAGTTATTCGCATTTCACCACAGCCGCGACCCGCAGCAGGTGGATCAGCTCGCCGATCGGGCGCGGCGCAGGCAGCTCGCCCGCCTCAGGCGGCGAGCTCGGCTGCCAACGGCACGTTCCGGTCCGGCTGCGTGGCGGCACGCGACGATCCAACCGCGGCTGGCGCCGGGCCGGGCGCCGGCTCGAGGCGGCGCGGCTGCGCGTAGCCTCGAGACTCGAGGCCCCAGCCCTCGGTGGCCAGCGGCTGCGGCAGCCAGCGCAGCTGAGGCCCGGCGAGGCCGCGGCCCTGCGCCGTGCGCACGATCTGCTCGCACTGGGCCTCGCTCAGCCGCAGCGCCAGCCGTTGCCAGCGGCGCAGCACCAGCGGGTCGCACCACACGGCCTCGAGCGTGCGCCGCAGTGCACCCGGGTCGGCCAACGGCCCGGCGGCGATGCGGCGGGCCAGCAGCGTGTGCATGAAGCCGCGCATCGCGTCGCGTGCCTCGGCGTCGGGCATCAGCGCCGTCAGCATGGCGATGCGCTGCGTGTAGCCGTCGCGCGTGAACTGCTGGGTCAGCATCACCTGCAGGCACTGCACCGCATTGAGCAGGCGCAGCCGCGGCGGCGGCAGCACCAGCAGCGGCAACGTGGCGGCCTGTGCGTGCGCCAGCGGCGTGGCAAACGACGTCAGCACCGCCAGCCGCGCCCACTGCGCAGCGTCGAGCCCGTCGATGGCGCCGAGGCGTCCGGCCTCGATCTGACGCACGAACGCCATCGCGTCGTCCCAGGCATAGGCGGCCTTGGCGCGGTTGGCACGCACGCTCATCACGGCCAGGTTGCCGGCGGCGTAGCCGGCATCGTTGTTGACGCGGTCGACCGAGGCGTCGCTGGGCGTGCCGGTGGCGTGCGTCAGCGGCTCGTGCGTGATCGGGCAGGCGTCGGTCTCGATGCGACGCAGGAAGGCCGGCGTGACCGTCAACGTCTCGAAGGCGCGGCCGCGTTGCCACGCGCTCACGCGCAACTGCAGCCACTTGCGCACCTGAGGCGTGGCCTGCCGCGTGCGCGACCCGAACGCCGCGCGGCCGGCCTCCCAGCCATGGCGCAGCGGATTGCTGGCTTGCAGATGCTCCACCGGCGGCGCCAGCCGGTGCTGCGCGTGATCCCAGCCGATCTCGAAGGCGACGCCGCCGGCATCGGCCCACGCCGGTGGAAGCTGCGCCGCTGCGGCAACGAAGGGGAGGGTGGCTTGTCTGGCACTCATCGGGAAGCTCCGCTGGGTCACGCCGGGACGGCCCCGGCCAAGCCAGTGTCGGCAGCCACAGGCTCAGTGCGTGAGCCTGTGGCCCACGCCGTTGAAGCCGCCCTGCGGACAGCCGCGGGTCGGCCAACGAGTGAACGCAGCCGCTCGCTGGGCTGCTAGCATCCGATGGCTCACTCCGTGAGCCTGCCAGGAGGATGCGTGGACCGCACCGAGCGCTTCTACAAGATCGAGATGCTGATCCGCCACCGCGGCTGCGTGAGCTTCGCCGACCTGATGGAGGAGTTGAGCGTCTCGCGCGCCACCCTGAAACGCGACCTCGAGTACCTGCGCAGCCGCATGGACGCGCCGATCGTCTACGACCGCTTCGACAACGGCTACAAGTTCGACGCGCAGCCGGGCAACCGCGCGCAGGCGCAGCACGAGCTGCCCGGCGTGTGGTTCAACGAGCGCGAGATCCATGCGCTGCTGACGATGCACCAGCTGATCCAGGAGCTCGACTCCGGGGGCATGCTGGCGCGCCACCTGCAGCCGCTGCTCGACAAGCTGCACGGCATGCTCGGCACCAGCGAGCGCGAGGCCGCGGAGCTGATGAAGCGCGTGCGGATCGTGACCCCGGCACGCCGGCCGGTGCAGGCCAGGTTCTTCGAGATGGCCGGCAGCGCGCTGCTGCAGCGCCGGCGCATCCAGATGCGGTACTTCACGCGCGGCCGCAACCAGGAGAGCGAGCGCGAGGTGTCGCCGCAGCGGCTGGTGCACTACCGCAATACCTGGTATCTCGACGCGTGGTGCCACACCACCGACGGGCTCAAGCGCTTTTCGCTCGACGCCATCCGCCAGGGCGCGCTGCTCGAGCAGCGCGCCAGGGACGTGGCGATCAAGACGGTGGAGGCCGAGCTCGACGGCGGCTACGGCATCTTTGCCGGCGCCAGCAGCAAGAGCCAGTGGGCCACGCTGCGCTTCGCGCCCGAGGCGGCGCAGTGGGTGCAGCACGAGCAGTGGCATCCGGCGCAGCAGGCGACGCTGCACGACGACGGCTCACTGACACTCAAGCTTCCGTATGCCGATGCCACCGAGCTGGCGATGGACGTGTTGCGGCACGGCGAGCAGGTGCGGGTGGTGGCGCCGGCCGCGCTGGCGGCGCTGGTAGCCAAACGCTTGCGGGCGGCCGCGGACAGCTACCAGTGACGTCGGCTTGCAGGCTCACCTGGCGAGCCTCTCACCGCCTACCGTGCACTGGTCACCAACCAGGAACACCCATGCCGGATCTCATCACCCTCACGCCTGCCACCGCCCACCTCGACCCGCTGTACCTCCACCTCAGCGTCACCGACCCCGACACCGTGGCCGCGCTTTCCGAGGCCAGCGAGGGCCGCGACCGCCAGGAGCTAGCGCTCACCGCATTGAAGATCGGCATCCTGTCGCTCAAGGCGGCGCGTGGCACGGTCGACGGCGCGGCCATCCGCCACGAGGGCGAGCGCCTGCTCGGCACGCTCGACGAGCGCCTCGCGCACCACCGCGAGTTGATCGACGAGCAGCTCGGCGGCGTGCTGCGCAGCTACTTCGACCCCGCCAGCGGCGCGTTCACCGAGCGCGTGCAGCGGCTGCTGCGCGCCGACGGCGAGCTGGCCGGCGTGATCACGGCGCAGGTGGATGCCGGCCGCCGCTCGCTCGACGAGCTGCTGACCCAGCACCTGGGCGAAGCCAGCCCGCTGCGCACGCTGCTGTCGCCCGACGAGGGCAATGCCTTCATCGAAGCGCTGCGCGGCCAGGTGGCGCAGGCGCTGGCGGCGCAGAGCGAGGCGATTTCCGCCGAGTTTTCGCTCGACGCACCCGAGAGCGCGCTGTCGCGCCTGGTGCGCGAGCTGCAGCAGCGCCACGGCGACCTCGAGCGCGCGTTGGGCGAGCGCGTGTCGTCGGTGGTCGGCGAGTTTTCGCTCGACAACGCCGATTCGGCGCTGTCGCGGCTGGTCGGCCGCGTCGAGGCGGCACAGGGCCAGATCAGCGCCCAGTTCTCGCTCGACAACCCGGCCAGCGGCCTGACGCGCATCGTGCAGCGCATCGAGAGCTTCGAGCGCGCGCAGAACGATCGTGCGCGCGAGTTCGAAACCCGCGTGGCCGCGCTGGTCGAGCGGGTGGCGTCGCGGCGCGAAGAGTCGCGCCGCTCCACGCTGCACGGCAACCAGTTCGAGGCGCGGGTTGGCGAGCTGCTCGAGCCGTTGTGCGTGGCGGCCGGCGACGTGTTCGATGCGGTGGGCGCCACCTCGGGCGTGATCCCGCGCTGCAAGACGGGCGACTTCGTGGCCACGCTGGGCCCCGACTCGGCCGGCGCCGGCGCCAGCATCGTGGTCGAGGCCAAGGCCAGCGGCGCCTACACGCTGAAGGCCACGCTCGACGAGGCCGACGTGGCGCGGCGCAACCGCGCCGCCTCGGTGTGCCTGTTCGTGCACGCCGCGCGCACCGCGCCCGCCGGGTTGCCCGAGATCGCGCGCTACGGCCACGACGTGGTCGTGCTGTGGGACGACGACGATGCGGCCACCGACGTGCGGCTGCGCGCCGGCCTGCTGGTGGCCAAGGCGCTGGCGCAGCGCACCGTGGAGCACGACGCCGAAGACGCCGCCAGCCTGGCCGAGATGGACCAGGCGCTCGAGGCGATCCGCAAGCAGATCGGCGGTTTCGACGAGATCCGCACGTCGGCCAACACCATCGTCAACGGCGGCAAGAAGATCCTCGAGCGTGCGCGCATCATGGAGGACGAGATCGAGCGCCGGCTCGGCCTGCTGGCCGCGCAAATGCAGCGGTTGCGCAGCGATGCGCCGGCGGCCTGAGACCCGAGCTCACCGCGAACACGAACGGCTGACACTCCCGCATGCAGCGCCTCGACGGCCGCACCGTCTACTCGGCCACCGACCTCGCGAATTTTCTCGAGTGCGAGCACCTGGCCACACTCGATGTGCTGGCGCTGGCCGACGACGCATTGCACGGCCGGCGCAGTGCGCGCGACGAGTCGGCCGAGCTGTTCGCGCGCAAGGGCGATGCGCACGAGCGTGCCCACCTCGCGCGGCTGCGCGCGCAGGGGCTGCAGGTGGTCGACATCGCCGAGGGTGGCGGCAGCCTCGACGCCAAGGCGGCGCGCACGCTGGCCGCCATGCGCAGCGGCGCGGCCGTCATCTACCAGGGCACGCTGCGCGACGGCGTGCTGGCCGGCCACACCGACTTCATGCACCGCGTCGACGGCGAGGCATCCGGTCTGGGGCCCTACCGCTACGAGGTGTCCGACACCAAGCTGGCGCGCTCGCCGAAGGCCAAGTTCCTGGTGCAGCTCGCGTTCTACAGCCACCTGCTGGCGCTGGCGCAGGGCGCCGAGCCGCGGCAGATGCACGTGGTGCTCGGCGACTTCAGCCAGCGCAGCTTCCGCTGCGCCGACTACGCGCGCTACTTTCGTTCGCTGCTCAGGCGCTTTCTCGCGCATGTGCAGGCCGGTGGTGCGGCGGCGGCGACCTATCCGCTGCCGTGCGCGTTTTGCGACCTGTGTGCCTGGCGCGAGCACTGCGAGGCGCAGCGCATCGCCGATGACCACTTGTGCCAGGTGGCCGGCATCACGCGCGTGCAGTGGGCGCGCCTGCAGCAGGCCGGTGTCGCCACGATGGCCGCGCTGGCGCTGGTGCCGGCGAATGTCACGGTGCCGAAACTGCAGCCCGACACGCTGGCCAAGTTGCGCGGGCAGGCGGCGCTGCAGCACCGGGCCAAGGTCGGCGGCGGGCGGCACCACGAGTTGTTGCCGCTCGATGGCGAAGGCAAGCGCGGCTTTCACCGCCTGCCCGCACCCGATGCCGGGGACCTGTACTTCGACATGGAAGGCGACCCGCTCGAAGAAGGCGGCCTCGAATACCTGTTCGGCGTCGGCGAGCGGCTCGGCGGTGCCCCGGCGTTCCGCGCCTTCTGGGCGCACGACCGCGTGCAGGAGCGGCACACGTTCGAGGCCTTCGTCGATTTCGTCGTCGCGTGGCGGCGCGAGCACCCGCGCGCGCACATCTACCACTACGCCAGCTACGAGGAGTCGGCGCTCAAGCGCCTGGCCACGCTGCACGGCACACGCGAGGCCGAGGTCGATGCGCTGTTGCGCGGCAACGTGCTGGTCGATCTGTACAAGGTGGTGCGCGAGTCGTTGCGAGTCTCGCAAGACAGCTACTCGATCAAGTCGGTGGAGCGCTTCTATCGCCCGGCGCGCGAAGGCGGCGTGCAGACGGCCGGCGCGAGCGTGGTGTTCTACGAGCGCTGGCGCGAGACACACGACGATGCGCTGCTGCGCGACATCGAGGCCTACAACCGCGACGACGTGGAGTCGACCGCGGGTCTGCACGATTGGCTGTTGAGCCTGCGGCCCGAGGGTGTACCGTGGTTCGCACCGCCGGCGGCAGGCGACGCCGGCGAGGCCGACGCGAAGGAGGCGGCGCGCTCCGGAAAGACGGCTGCCATCGAGCAGCGCCTGGCCGTCTATCGGCAACGCCTGGTCGATCCGCTGCCGGCCGACCCCTTGGCATGGACACCCGAGCACCGCATGCGCGAGCTGGCGTGGCAGTTGCTCGACTTCCACCGTCGCGCCGACAAGCCGCACTGGTGGGCGCACTACGACCGCATGGACGCCGAAGAGACCGAGTTGCTCGAGGATCTCGAGTGCCTCGCCGGCCTGCAGGCCGACCCCGATCGTCCGCCCGCACCCGAGAAGCGGTCGATGCGCTACCACTACGTCGTGCCCGAGCAGGAGTCCAAGCTGGCCGACGGCAACGACGTGGTGCGTGCCGACACCGGCGAGCCGCTCGGTGCACTGCAGTTCGACGCCGACACGCGCCGCGCCAGCGTGAAGATCGGCGCGGCGCGCGAGGCGCCGCCCGCGCGGCTGAGCCTCGGCCCGGGTGCGCCGCCCGGCACGGCTGCGCTGGTGGAGGCGCTCTATCGTTTTGCCGACAGCGTGCTCGCCGGCGATGGCCGCTACGCCGCGCTCGAAGGCCTGCTGCGCCGCGAGCCGCCGCGCCTGCACGGGCGGGCGCCGGGAGCGCCGATCGTCGCGCCGGATGCCGAGGTCTTGCAAGGCAGCATCGACGCGGCGCGCCTGCTCGACCACAGCGTGCTGTACCTGCAAGGCCCGCCCGGCGCCGGCAAAACCTACACCGGGGCGCGCGTGATCGTCGATGCGCTGGCGCGCGGGCAACGTGTGGGCGTGATGTCGCACAGCCACAAGGCGATCAACCACCTGCTCGACGGCGTCATGAAGGCAGCGCGCGAGCGCGGCGTGCCGGTGGACGGCTGCCGCAAGATCTCCAACGACTCGCAACACTTCGAAGGCTTCGTCAACTGCAACGACAACGAGACGGTGTGGCGGGGCGACCATGCGCTCGTTGCCGGCACCGTGTGGCTGTTCGCCGACCGGGCGGCCGACCAGCGGCTCGACCTGCTGTTCGTCGACGAGGCGGGCCAGGTGTCGCTGGCCAACCTCGTGGCCGCCGGCACCGCCGCGCGTTGCATCGTGCTGCTCGGCGACCAGATGCAGCTCGCGCAGCCGGTGCAAGGCGCGCACCCGGGCCGCTCGGGCGACTCGGCGCTCGAGTGGCTGCTCGATGGCGCGGCGACGATTGCCCCCGACCGCGGCATCTTCCTGGCCACCACCTGGCGTTTGCACCCCGACGT
>DATDJF010000294.1:0-10370 GCA_036520715.1 Burkholderiaceae bacterium
CGATCGAAAGCCGGGTGTCGGAGATGGCCATGGCGGCTGGGTGGGTGAGCTTGACTTGAAGCTTACTTCAACTTCCAGCATGCGGCCCATGATGAATGTCCACCTCGAAGGGAGCCGCCGGCCGCGGCCGCCGAGCGCACGAACGATCTACTGCGACGGCTCGCACGACGCGGCGTTCCGGCCGGGCATCGACCTCGAGCTGAGCCACTGGGTGCCCAATCTCACGCCGGCGCGCTACAAGGCCGACACCTCCACCGCGATCTGCCTGCGTTTCGTGGCCGACTCGTCGCGCGAGCGAGGGTTCGAGCTCGCGGTCAACAACCATGTCGACGTCGACGGCACGCTCGCGCTGTTCGTGTTGTCGCAGCCCGAGCTGGCGCTGGCGCACCGTACGCTGCTGGTGCAGGCGGCCGAGATGGGCGACTTCCAGGGCTGGGGCGAGATGCCCGCGCAGCGGCTGTACCAGGCGCTGGTGCTGCAATTGCACGATCCGGCGCACGCGCAGGCCGATCCGCTGGAGCGCTGCGAGCGTGCCTTTGCCCTCGTGCATGCGGCGCTCGAGGGTGCGCCGCTGCCGCAGGCGGATGCCGGCATTGCGGCGCTGCAGCGCTCGCTGGCGCTGCTTCAGTCCGATCAGATCGAGCGCACGGCGCTCGGCGAGCGCGCGGTGCACTTTCGTTTCCCCGCGCACGTGGCGGCGTCCGACCTGGCCCGCTGCCTGGCGGTGCCGCGCTTCGACGCGGATCTGGCCACATCGGTGTTGCTGCTGCCGCAGGCGCGCGCCAAGCGCGATGAGCAGCGCCTGCAACTGATCTCGGTGCAGGCGGGCGAAGGCTGGTTTCACGACCTGCTGTACCCGGGCTACTGTTGGGCCGAGACACCCGATCGCTGGCGTCCACCGGGCCTGCTGCTCGGCGACGGCACCTATCGGCTCGACCACGCACCGCTGCATCAGGCGGCCGCGGAGCTCAACGCTGCCGAGACGCGGCCTGGCCGCTGGGCGGTGGCCGAGTCGATGTCGGTGTTCGGCGGCCTGGCTGGCCGCGGCTTCCCGGTGGTGTTGTCGTTGCTGCACGAGGGCAGGGCAGCCGCGAGCGCGCTGGCGCCGCAAGATGTGGCGCAACGGTTGGCCGCGCTGTGGGAGTCCGCCGCGTGAGCGCGACCGTGGCGGCCGCGCAGGGCGCCGCGTGGCATCGGCTGCTCGACGCCAACCTCGAGCTGCCGCCGGAGTATGCGGACCAGCTCACCAACCACCTGCCGATGGCGCTGCACGCGTTGGCCGAACTCGGCGCCGACGATGCCAGGATGCAGCAGTTCTTCAAGCGCTACGCGCGCCGCTTCGCCGGCCGGGTGGCCGAGCCCGCTGCAGCGGCGGCACCCGATTGGCCGGCGCTGCGCGGGCAACCGCATGCGTTCGCGCCGCTGTGTGGCACGTTCGCTGCGGCGCTGGCACACGAGGGCCGCGACGCGGTGCTGCGCGCCGCGTTGCCCGCGTTGCTGCCGGGTGTCGCGGCTGCCGCGTTTCACGGCGCGATCCGCACCGCGCATGCCGTGCAGGCCGGGCACGACGGCGAGCTGGCCGCGGCGCTGGCGTACTGGGCCTGGCGCTGGCAGCCGCTCGCTGCGGCGCCGCGCGGCACGCCGATGCCGTTCGACGCGTGGTGCGAGCGGCTGATCGCGGCAGGTGAGGCCTGTTCGTTCGACGGCTCGTTGATCTCGCAGCGCATGGCCGGCGCAGCCCACTGCGCCGCGTACCGCGAGTTGGCCGGCAGCCTGGCGCCTGCCATCGACGTGCCCGATCGGCTGCTGGCGTTTGCCGCGCAGTGCTACGCCGACACGCGCAACTTCACCGTGCTGCACCTGGTGACCGGCCTGCGCGCGCTGCGCGTGCTGCTGCCATGGGTGCCTGACGGCGACGCCGCGCTGCGCGAGGTCGTGCCGGCGTTCACCGCGGCCTATCTGTCGGCGGCCGTCCGGCCGGCAGCGTTGCCGCCGATTGCGGTGATGGCGTGGTCCACGATCGTGCAGCGCGCCATCGCTTCGGACGACGACCATGTGATCAAGCTCGTGCACGCCTGCCACGGCGCGGCCAAGCAGGAGCTGAAGGGTCCGTTCCTCGCGGCGGCGTCACGCGCGGTGGCCTGAAGCTCGGCGCTTGCGCGTTGGCGCTAGGATGGCGCATGGCCGACGACATCAGCACCTTGCGCCGCATCCTGGCATCGGCGCGCACCATCGCGGTGGTGGGCCTGTCGGCCGAGTGGCACCGGCCGAGCCACTTCGCAGCCCAGTACATGCAGGCCAAGGGCTATCGTGTGATCCCGGTGAACCCGCGCTACGAATCGATCCTCGGCGAGCGCTGCATGGCGCGGCTGCAGGACATCACCGAGCCGGTCGACATCGTCGACGTGTTCCGGCGCACCGAAGACGTGTTGCCGATCGCCGACGCCGCGATCGCCATCGGCGCCAAGTGCCTGTGGCAGCAGATCGGCGTCAAGAACCTCGAGGCCGATGCCAGGGTGCGCGCCGCCGGGCTCGACTCGGTGATGGACCGCTGCGTGAAGATCGAGCACGCGCGGCTGTTCGGCGGGCTGCATTGGGTCGGCGTCAACACGCGCGTGGTGTCGGCCCGGCGGCCGCTGGTGTCGCCAGGAACCACGGTGGCATGAAGCAGCCCCGACGCCCGGTGCGCTGACATGGCCGACCACGCCTTCAAGCCCGAGACGCTGGCCATCCATGCCGGCCAGATTCCCGACTCGGCCACCGGCGCGCGCGCACTGCCGATCTACCAGACCACGAGCTTCGTGTTCGATTCGGCCGAGCATGCCGCGAACCTGTTCAACCTCGCCACCTTCGGCAACGTCTATTCGCGGCTGAGCAATCCCACCGTTGCGGCGCTCGAGGAGCGCGTGGCCGCGCTCGAGGGTGGCCGCGCCGCGGTGGCGTCGGCCAGCGGCATGGCGGCCGAGGCGATGGCGCTGATGACGATGCTGCAGGCCGGCGACCACGTGGTCGCGGCCGGCGCGCTGTACGGCGGTACGGTGACGATGCTGGCCGTCAACCTGCGCAAGTTCGGCATCGAGACCACGTTCGTCGATGCCACTCGGCCCGAAGCGTTCGCCGCCGCGATGCGGCCCAATACGCGCGCGGTATTCGCCGAGAGCCTGGGCAACCCGAGCCTGGTGGTGCTCGACATCGCAGCGGTCGCCGAAGTGGCCCATGCCCACGGCGTGCCGCTGGTGATCGACAACACCGTGCCGAGCCCGTGCCTGTGCAACCCGATCCGGCTGGGTGCCGACATCGTGGTGCATTCGGCCACCAAGTACCTCGGCGGCCATGGCACCACACTGGCCGGCATCGTGGTCGAGAGCGGCAGGTTCCCGTGGGACAACGGCAAGTTTCCCGGCATGACCGAGCCGTCGCCGGGCTATCACGGTGTCAAGTTCTACGAGACCTTCGGCGACTTCGGCTTCACGATGCGCTGCCGCATGGAGACGCTGCGCGTCTACGGCGCCGCGCTGGCGCCGATGAGTGCCTGGCAGGTGCTGCAGGGCGTGGAGACGCTGCCGCTGCGCATGGAGCGCCACTGCAGCAACGCGCTCGCGGTGGCGCAGCATCTCAAAGGTCACAAGGCGGTGAGCTGGGTCAACTACCCCGGCCTCGAAGACAGCCCGCAGCACGCCCTGATGAAGCGGCAGATGAAGGGCGCATCGGGCCTGCTCGCCTTCGGCGTCAAGGGGGGCATCGAACGCGGCATCAGATTCATCGAGAGCGCGCAGTTCATGAGCCACCTCGTCAACATCGGCGACACGCGCACGCTGATCAGCCATCCGGCGTCGACCACGCACCGCCAGCTCGACCATGCGCAACAGCTCGCCGCCGGCGTCAAGCCCGACATGGTGCGCATCTCGGTGGGGCTGGAGCACATCGACGACATCCTGTGGGACATCGACCAGGCGCTCGCCAAGGCGAGCGTGTAGCCGCTGCGACACATCCTTCGTCACGCGCACAAGGAGACACACCATGTTCCAAGCCGACTTGATGAAGGGCCAGCGTCTTCTCGTCACCGGCGGCGGCACCGGGCTCGGGCGGGCGATGGCCGAGGGCTTTCTCGCGCTCGGCGCCGACGTCGCGATCTGCGGCCGCCGCAAGGGCGTGTGCGACGAGACCGCTGCCGTGTGGCGCGAGCGCTTCCCGCAGGCCCGCGTCGACACCTTCGGCGTCGACATCCGTGTCGCGCAGGCGGTCGACGAGATGGTCGAATCGCTGTTCGCCAGCGGCGGCCTGACCGGGCTGGTCAACAACGCCGCCGGCAACTTCATCGCGCCCACCGAGAGCCTGTCGGCGCGTGCCTTCGATGCCATCGCCGGCATCGTGTTCCACGGCAGCTTCTACGTCACGCACGCAGTGGGCCGGCGCTGGGTCGAGCAGGCCAAGACGGGACAATGGAAAGCCGGCCAGCCGTATCGCAGCGTGATGAGCATCATCACCACCTGGGTCGACAACGGCAGCCCCTACGTCGTGCCGTCGGCGATGAGCAAGGCCGGCATCGACGTGATGACCAAGTCGCTGGCGATCGAGTGGGCGAAGTACGGCATCCGACTGAACGCGGTGGGCCCGGGCGAGATTCCCACCGAAGGGATGAGCAAGCGCCTCAACCCCGGCGAGGAGCCCGGCGCGCGCAGCAAAGAGCGCAACCCGATGGCACGCCCGGGCACGTTCGCCGAGCTGCAGCACCTGGCCACGTTTTTGATGGCGCCGGGCCAGTGCGACTGGCTGACCGGCCAGAGCATCATGATGGACGGCGGCAGCGCGCTGGCCACCGGGGGCAACTTCTACGAGTTGCGCAGCTGGAGCGATGCGCAGTGGAAGGAAGCGCGCGAGCGCATCGAAGCGCAGAACCAGAAGGACCGAGCCGCGCGGTGAGCGGCCCCTGCCGAGCTAAAGCGGCGCCTTGACCATCGCCACCGCGCGTGTGCAGGCCACGCCGGCCGGCATCGACGCGAACTCGGGATGCGAGTCCAGCGAGACGTCCATCGGCGGCGATACCGGCTCGTCGCTGTCGCGCACGAAGGTGCCTCGCACGAACCTGAACATCGTGGTGTGCGAGTGAACCAGTTGCACCGGCGCGGCGGTGGTCGCTGCGCACACCACGCCAAAGCGCGCCACCACCATCTCAGGCGTGGCCAGCGCCGTGTTGACGGCGATCAGTTGATACGAGGCCGAGACCAGGCCCCGCGGCAGGGCCTTGGGCGCCGAGAGCTGGATGTGCGCCTCGCCATCGCTGCGTTTCCACACCGGAAGCAGCACGTCGTCGTTGGACGCCGATGCCTGCCCCAGGAGGCTGAGCAGGCCGATGGACAGCAGGGTTAGGGAGCTTCGACGCTTGAGCATGCGCCGGAGACTATCGCGCCCGGATGCGACCGTGTGAAGGATTACCACCCTCACTTGAGTGCAGCGCTTGCGCGCACCCGCTCACTCGGGTGGCTGCCGCGCGGCTGGCGAGCCGCGCGGCAGCTTTCGATCAGCCGGGACGGATCAGTTGCCGGCCGGGTCGTACACCTTGCCGAACAGCTTCCAGGTCTTGCCGTCGAAACGAGCAAGCTGCTCGCGTTCGATCGGGTAGAAATCGTTCGGACCGGTCTTCACGTTGATGCCCGGCAGCGAGGTCGGCAGGTCCATGCTGAGATTGGCTGCTTGCTTCATCACGTTTTCACGCGTCAGGTTGTCGCCGCACTGCTTGAGCACCTGCACCACCGTCATCGCCACCGCGTAGCCGTAGACGTTGCTGGCGTCCTTGACGTCGCCGCTGGGGAAGTACTTGGCCATCCAGGCTTTCCAGTCCTGCATGCCCTTGTCGTTGTCCCATTGCGGGTCGGTCGGGTCCTTGCCGTATTGCGTGGTGATGATGTCCTTGCTGTTGTCCAGGCCCGCCGGCGTCAGCACCGAGCCGACCGATGCCGACACGTTGTTGAGGTAGTGCACCGGCTTCCAGCCGATCTCGGCCGACTTCTTGATCGCCTGCGCGGCGAACTTGGGCGTCGTGATGTTGAAGAAGGTGTCGGCGCCCGAACCCTTCAACGTCACCATCTGGCTGTCGACCGTGGGGTCGGTGACCTCGTAGGACACCTTCGAGACGATCATCGTCTTGGCCTTGTCGCCGAGGCCGTCTTCGAAGCCCTTGAGGTAGTCCTTGCCGTAGTCGTCGTTCTGGTACAGCACACCGATCTTGGCGTTTGGCTTGGTCTCGAGGATGTGGGCCGCGTAGATCTTGCCCTCGGTCTGGTAGTTGGGCTGCCAGCCCATCGTCCACGGGAACTCCTTGGGGTTGCCCCACTTGGTGGCGCCGGTGGCCACAAAGAGCTGCGGCACCTTCTTCTGGTTCATGTACTTGTGGATCGCCGTGTTCCCTGGCGTGCCCAGCGGGTTGAAGACGAACAGCACTTCGTCTTCCTCGACCAGCTTGCGCACCTGCTCCACCGTCTTGGCGGGGTTGTAGCCGTCGTCGAGCGAGATGTACTTGACCTTGCGGCCGTTGATGCCGCCTTCGGCGTTGACCTTGTCGAAGTACGCCGAGATTGCCTTGCCGATGGTGCCGTAGGCCGACGCCGGGCCCGAGTAGGGCTTGGTGTCACCGATCTTGATCTCGGTGTCGGTGGCGCCGGTGTCGTATTTCTTCTGGGCCGTGGCCGACAAACTGATCGCGGCGGCGGCGATGCCTGCGATGGCCAAACTGAGATGCCTGAGCTTCATGTAGTCGACTCCTTTGTCAGGTCGGGTGGAACAGGAACGGAGCTGCCGGGCTTGGCGTTGACTTGCAAGCGAGCGGCACCCGGCTGCCAACGCGCCCACACTTTGCGCACCATGCCCATCACACCGAGGGGCATCAGGTACATCAGGATGATCAGCAGGAATCCGTAGATCGCGGCCGGTGCCGACTTCGACATCTCGTCGGCGATGTTGGGCACGAACTGGATGAAGATGGCGCCGAAGAAGGCCCCTGGGATCGATGCGAGCCCGCCGACCACCACGCCCACCAGCAGAAAGATCGACAGCGCCACCGTGAAGCTGTCGGGCGACACGAAAGCGATCACCACCGCCCCCAGCGCGCCGGCCACGCCGGTGAACGCCGCCGAGATGCCGAAGGTGAGCGACTTGAACATCGCCAGGTTGATGCCCATCGTGGCGGCGGCGATCGGGTGGTCGCGGATGGCCACCAGCGCACGGCCGACGCGGCCGCGCAGCAGGTTCCAGGCCAACACGAACATCACCACCGTGACCATCAACGTGAAGAAGTAGAGCCAGCGGTCGGCGCTGAACGGCTGGTCGAGGAAGCGGAAGGTGAACGGCGGGTCGGGCTTGACCAGCACGATGCCCTGCACGCCGCCGGTGTAGTGCTCGAGGTGCTTGTACTTGAGCAGCTGCGGAATGGCGAGCGCCAGCGCGAGCGTGGCCACCGCGAGGTAGTGGCCGGCCAGTCGCAGCGCCGGAAACCCCATCAGGAAGCCGAGCACGAAGCACAACAGGCCCGAGAACGGCAAGGTGGCCCAGTACGGCATGCCGACGCGGTCCATCAGGATCGCCGCGGCATACGCGCCGATGGCGTAGAACGCACCGTGGCCGAGCGAGATCTGGCCGTTGAAACCGGTGAGGATGTTCAACCCGAGGATCGCGATCGCGTACACCAGCACCAGGTTGAACTGGAACACGCGATAGTTCTTCACCAGGAACGGCAGCACGACTGCAGCCACCAGCAGCAGCGCGAGGCCGATCCAGATGACGCGCGACTTGGTCATCTGGTTCACACCCGCGTCACCACGTGCTTGCCGAACAGGCCGCTGGGCATCAGCGTCAGCGTGCCGACGATCAGCACCAACGCCACCGTGAGTTTCAGCTCGGTGCCGATGACATAGGCACCCAGCAGGTTCTCCAGCACGCCGACGATCAGGCCGCCGATCACCGCACCCCACGGGTTGTCGACGCCGCCCAGCAGCGCCGCGGCAAAACCGTAGAGCAGGATGCCGGCCATCATGTTGGGGTCGAGGAAAACAATCGGCGCCACCATCATGCCGGCCACCGCGCCGATCGCGGCAGCGAGGCCCCAGCCGACGGCGAGCATCCACGACACGCGGATGCCCACCAGGCGCGCCGAATCCGGGTTCTGTGCTGCCGCGCGCATGGCCAGGCCGATCGGCGTGAATCGGAAGAACGCAAACAGCGCCAGCAGCACCGCCAGCATCACGAGGAACGAGCCGAACTCGTGCGCCGAGAAGAACGAGGTTTTCAGGAAACCTTCCTGCGCGAACGGGCTGGGGAACGCCTTCACCGTGTGGTCGAAGAACCAGCCCGAGAACGCATTGAAGATCAGCAGCAGGCCGATGAAGACGCACACGTTGGTCAGCACCGGCGCCTTTTCCATCGGGCGCAGGATGACGCGCTGGACCAGCAGACCTGCGGCGAACGACAGCCCGAACGTCAGCGCGAAGGCCACCCAGTACGGCATGCCTTTCTGGATCAGCGCCCAGGCGATGAAGGTGCTGAAGGTGGCCATCTCGCCTTGCGCGAAATTCAGGTGGTGCGTGGCCTGGTAGATCATCACCAGCGCCAGCGCGATCGAGCCGTAGATGCAGCCGTTGGCCAAGCCGGAAAAGATCTGATGCAGGAAGGCGTCCATGGTGCTCGTGTGTGCTGGGAGCGTTCAGACCCCGAGATAGGCGCGGCGCACCGATTCGTCGGCCATCAGCTGCGCGCTGGTGCCCGACATCGCCACGCGGCCGGTTTCGAGCAGATAGGCCTGGTCGGCCAGTTCGAGTGCCAGCTTGGCGTTCTGTTCCACCAGCAGCATGCTGACGCCGTCGTCGGTGTTGATGGTGCGCAGGATGCGGAAGATTTCGGCCACGATCTTCGGGGCCAACCCGAACGACGGCTCGTCGAGCAGCAGCAGCTTGGGCCGCAACATCAGCGCGCGGCTGATCGCCAGCATCTGCTGCTCGCCGCCCGACAGCGTGCCGGCCTGCTGATGGCGGCGCTCACCGAGGCGGGGGAAGCGCGAATACATCTTCTCCAGGTCCTCGACGACGCGCGCCTTGTCGCGTCGCACGTGCGCACCCAGGCGCAGGTTCTCCTCCACCGACAGCGCGGTGAAGGTGCCGCGGCCGTCGGGCACGTGGGCGACACCCAGGCGCACCACCTCCTCGGTGGCCTTGCCGACCAACTGCTGGCCGTCGAACAGTGCACTGCCGCTGGTGCGCACCATCTGGCAGATGGCGCGCAGCGTGGTGGTCTTGCCGGCGCCGTTGGCGCCCAGGATGGCGGTGATGCGGCCGCCGTGCAGCCCGAAGCTGATGCCGTGCAGCACCTGCGTCGCGCCGTAGGCGGCCTGCAGGTCCTTCACCTCCAGCAGCCCGCTAGACACTTGCGCCGGCTCCCAGGTAGGCCTCGATCACATCGGGGTGGTTCTGCATCTGCGCCGGCGTGCCCTCGGCGATCTTGCGGCCGAAATTGAGCACCACGATGTGGTCCGACAAGCTCATCACCAGGCTCATGTGGTGCTCGACCAGCAGCACCGTGATCTTCAGGCGGTCGCGGATGTCGCGGATCACGTCGTCGAGCGCCTCGAGCTCCTCGTGGTTGAGGCCCGCGGCCGGCTCGTCGAGCATCAGCAGCTTGGGCTCGGCAGCCAGTGCGCGCCCGAGTTCGACCCGCTTCTGGGTGGCGAACGGCAGGTCGCCGGCGGGGCGGTTGGCCACCGGCGTGAGCCCGAGGTAGCTCATGATCTCGTGCGCTCGCTCGCGCAGGCGCTTTTCCTCCGCGCCGACGGTGGGCAGGCGCAGCGCGCTCGACACGAAGCCGGCGGCCGAGCGCGAATGTGCGCCGACCATCACGTTGTCGGTGACGGTGAGCGTGCGGAACATCGCCAGGTTCTGGAACGTGCGGCCCAGGCCGAGCGAGGCGATGCGATGGATCGGCACGTCGGTCAGCGACCGGCCCTCCAGCAGGATGTCGCCCGCCTGGTACTGGTACAGCCGGCTCATGCAGTTGAACAGCGTGGTCTTGCCCGCGCCGTTGGGTCCGATCAGCCCGAAGATCTGCCGCTCGCGCACCTCGAAGCTGACCTTGGAGATGGCCTTGAGGCCGCCGAAACGTTTTTCGACGCAGTCGAGCTTCAAGATGGGGTCGGTGCTCATGCGGGACCAATCTTGCTGCGGTTGACGAACGGGATACGCAGCTCGCGCGTGCCCAGCATGCCCTCGGGCCGGAACAGCATCAGCAAGATGAGCAACAGCGCGTAGGCGATCAGCCGATACTCGGAGAGATCGCGCGTCAGCTCCAACGTGATGCCGACGAAGAACGCGCCGAGCACCGCCCCACTC
>DATDJF010000295.1:0-17669 GCA_036520715.1 Burkholderiaceae bacterium
CATCGAGATGAAGGATCACCTGGTGCTGGTCGAGGCGCCGCTCAACGACGGCCGCACCGCGCCGGTGATCGCCGCGGTCAAGGCGCTCGCGCCGGGCAAGCCGCTGCGCTACGTGATCAACTCGCACCCGCACTTCGACCACTCCGGCGGCCTGCGCGCGGCAGCTGGAGAGGGCGCCACCGTCGTCACCCAGGCGGCCGCCGTGCCGTACTTCGAGCGCGCATTCGCCACGCCGGCGCGCATCGCGCCCGACCTGCTCACCACCTCCGGGCGCAAGGCCACCTTCATGGCGGTGGCCGACCGCGCGCAGCTCAGCGATGGCACGCGCACGATCGACATCCATCGCATCGCCGGTGGCGTGCACAGCGATTCGTTCCTGATGGTTCACCTGCCGGTCGAGAAGATCCTGATCGAGGCCGACGCCTACACCCCGTTGGCGGCCAATGCCGCGCCACCGGCGACGGCGAACGCGAACAACGTCAACCTGATCAACAACATCGAACGCCTGAAGCTGAACGTCGAGCGCATTGCACCGCTGCATGGGCGGGTGGTGCCGCTGACCGAGCTGTACACCACCGCACGCATGACGCCGCGTTGAAGCGCCGGCCGGCCGCGTGGCGCCGTCGCTAAGATGCGGCACCCGCCACACGGATGAGGCCACCATGGATCTGCAACTCAACGGCAAGCGGGCGCTCGTCACCGGCGGCAGCCGAGGCATCGGCAAGGCGATCGCGCGCGTGCTGGCGCAGGAGGGCGCCGACGTCGCGCTGCTGGCACGCAACGAAGCGACCCTGTCGGCGGCAGCGGCCGAGATCACTGCCGCAACCGGCCGCACGGTCATCGGCGTGCGCGGCGACACCACCAGCGACGAGCAGGTCAAGGCAGCGGTGGCCGACGCGGTGCGCCGGCTGGGCGGCGAGATCGACATCCTGGTCAACGCGGCCGCCGAGCCGGCGGGATTCGCGGCACCGCCGCAGTTGGCCGACATCAGCGGCGCGTACTTCCACGCCGAGCTCGACACCAAGGTGATGGGCTACATCCGCTGCGCGCGTGAAGTGGCGCCGGGCATGCGTGCGCGCCGCTGGGGCCGCATCGTCAACATCAGCGGCCTGGCCGCGCGCCAGACCGGCAATGCGGTGGGCAGCATGCGCAACGTGTCGGTGACCGCGCTGACCAAGAACCTGGCCGACGAGCTCGGACCGCATGGCATCAATGTCACCGTGGTGCACCCCGGCCTCACGCGCACCGAGCGCACCGCGCCGCTGATCGCGGCGCGCGCCAGCGCCCAAGGGGTGCCGCCGCAGGCGGTGGAAGCCCAGATGGCCGCCGGCAACTCGATCCAGCACCTGGTGAATGCCAGCGAAGTCGCCGACGTGGTGGTTTTCCTGTGCTCGCCGCGCTCCAGAGCGATCAACGGCGACGTCATCGCCGCCGGCGGCGGCGCGCCGCGCAGCATCCACTACTGACGTCCGGTCCCCGGGTTTCCCGCTACCACTGCCGCGCGCCGCGTGGCCTATGCTGCCGCTCGCTGAAATTGGCCTGACCACTTGACCACCCAGCCTTCCGATGCCGTTGCAGACCATCGAGCCGCGCCGCCTGTACCGCCAGATCGCTGAGCAGCTGCGCAGCCTGATCCGCGCCGGCGAGTACCCGCTGGGCGCGCGGCTGCCGCCGGAGCGCGACCTGGCCGTGCAGCTCAAGGTGTCGCGGCCGTCGGTGCGCGAGGCGTTGATCGCGCTCGAGGTCGAGGGCCTGGTCGAGGTGCGCATGGGCTCGGGGATCTACGTGATCGCACCCGAGCCGGCGCCGAGCGCCGCCCGCGTCGGCGCTGAACTCAGCCCGTTCGAGATCATCCGCGCGCGCCAGTTGATCGAGTGCGAGCTCGCCGCGCTGGCTGCCGCCAGCAAGAAGCCGGCCGTGATCGCGCGCGGGCTGCGCGAGGCCGTGGCACTGATGGAGGCCGACATCGCGCGCGAGGTGATGCCGATCCGCGGCGACCGGCTGTTCCACGTGCGGGTGGCCGAAGCGAGCGAGAACAGCGCGCTGCTGCGCGTCGTGACCGAGCTCTACGACGAGCGCAACAACCCGCTGTTCGAGCGCCTCGGGCGCCACTTCGAGCGTGTGGACACCTGGCGCCAGGCGGTGGCCGAGCATCGGCTGGTGGTGACCGCGATCGCCGCCAAGGACCCGACGCGTGCGCGCGCCGCGATGCACGAGCACCTGCAGCGCTCGCACGACCGCTTCGGCGCGGCCTGGGCGGGGGGCGACCCGGCCATCCGGCCGCGCGCCGAGAAGGAGGCCGCATGAACGAACGTGTGACCCACGTGCATATGGCGGGCGCTCGAGCCCGACACGACGACGACCAACGAAAGGAGACCCCACGATGAAATCAAATACAACCCGCTGGCTGGCCTGCGCCGCGGCGACGCTGGCACTGTCGGTGTCGCTGCCGGCGCTGGCGCAGACCAAGCTGAAGTTCGCGCATGTCTACGAGACCTCCGAGCCGTACCACAAGTGGGCGGTGTGGGCGGCCGGTGAGATCAAGACGCGCACGCAAGGCCGCTACGACATGGAGGTGTTCCCGGCGTCGCAGCTCGGCAAGGAAACCGACATCAACCAGGGCCTGACGCTCGGCACGGTGGACGTGATCTACACCGGCCAGGCGTTCGCCGCGCGCACGCTGCCGGCCATCGCGATCGGCGGCGCGCCGTTCATGTTCCGCGACTTCGACCACTGGAAGAAGTACTCGCAGAGCGCCGTGCTGCAAGAGCTGATGGACGCCTACTACAAGAAGGGCAACAACAAGCCGCTGGCCGTCACCTACTACGGCGTGCGCCACACCACGGCCAACAAGCCGATCGTCAAGCCGGCCGACATGCAGGGCCTGAAGCTGCGCGTGCCCGATGCGCCGCTGTACGTGATGTACCCCAAGGTGGTGGGCGCCAACGCGACGCCGATCGCCTTTGCCGAGGTGTACCTCGCGCTGCAGAGCAAGACGGTCGACGCGCAGGAGAACCCGCTGCCCACCATCGAGGCCAAGAAGTTCTACGAGGTGCAGTCGCACATCAACCTGACCGGCCACATCACCGAGATGCTGCTGACCATCGTCAGCGGCCAGACGTGGAACAAGCTCAGCGACGCCGACAAGAAGACGTTCGAAGTGGTGCTCAAGGAGGCCGCGTCCAAGGCCACTGACGAGATCGCTGCCGCCGAGATCAAGCTGGTCGACGACTTCGCTACCAAGTACAAGAAGACGGTGGTGAAGTCCGATCGTGCCGCCTTCGCGCAGGCGTTCGAGAAGTTCCACCTCGGGCCCGACGCCACCTGGGACAAGCCGCTGTACGACAAGCTGCAAGCGATTAAGTGAGCCACCCCCGATGCGGCCTGGCGGCCGCCTCCCCCTCGAGGGGGCCACACCAGCGGACCGGCAGAGCCGGATCCGCGGTGTGCGCTTGGCTCGTTTAGCGCGCCGCTTTGCGGCGCGAGCCACAAGAAGATCGGCATGACCACCCCCGACATCGACGCGCTGCCCCAGGTGATGGGCGACGACGGCCAGTTCCATGCCACAGACCAGGCGGTGGATCTGTCGGACACCACGCTCGAGGCATGGGTGGCGCTCGCCATCTTCTGGCTGCTCGGCGCCACCGTCTTCTATCAATTCTTCACCCGCTACGTGCTCAACAACTCGGCGTCGTGGACCGAGGAGATCGCGCGTTACCTGCTGATCGGCACCGTGTTCGTCGGCGCGGCGATCGGCGTGGCCAGGAACAACCACATCCAGGTCGACCTGCTGTACCGCTGGCTGCCACGCTCGGCGTCGCGGGTGCTGTCGACCGCGGTCGACGCGCTGCGCATCATCTTCTTCGCCGCGATGTCGGTGCTGACGGTGCAGATGATGGTCAAGATGTCCGGCCAGATGATGACCATCATCGACATCCCGATCAACGTGCTGTACGGCGTGTGCCTGTTCGGCCTGGTGATGATGGCGCTGCGCTCGGCATGGGTGGCGCGCGTGCACTGGCGGCGCGGCTACAGCGTGCTCGAGCGGCCCGAGACGTCGATGGACGACCGTTAGCCCATGCTCAAGATCATCTTCCTGCTGATGATGGCCGGCGGCATCCCGGTGGCCATCGCGATGGCCGGCGCCTCGCTGGTCTACATCTGGACCAGCGGCAACCTGCCGCCGTTCGTGGTGATCCACCGCATGATCGGCGGCATCGACAGCTTCCCGCTGCTGGCGGTGCCGTTCTTCATCCTGGCCGGCAACCTGATGAACAACGCCGGCATCACCAACCGCATCTACAACTTCGCGCTGGCGCTGGTGGGTTGGCTCAAGGGCGGCCTCGGCCATGTCAACGTGGTTGGCTCGGTGATCTTCGCCGGCATGAGCGGCACCGCCATCGCCGACGCCGCAGGACTCGGCACGATCGAGATCAAGGCGATGAAGGACCATGGCTACTCGAGCGAGTTCGCGGTCGGCGTCACCGCCGCGTCGGCCACGCTCGGGCCGATCATCCCGCCGAGCCTGCCGTTCGTGATCTACGCGATGATGGCCAACGTGTCGGTCGGTGCACTGTTCCTGGCCGGCCTGCTGCCGGGCGTGCTGATGGCTTTCTTGATGATGGTCACCGTGGCCTGGTTCGCCCACAAGAACAAGTGGGGCGGCGACATCAAGTTTTCCGCCACGCGCTTCGGCAAGGCGCTGATCGAGCTCGCGGTGGTGGCGGCCTGGCCGGTGGCGATCTACCAGCTCGTGCAGGCCGGTGCGCAGCCGCAGCTCACGGTGTTCGTCGGGCTGATTCTGCTGTTCGTGGCCGACCGCTGGTTCCAGTGGCAAGCGGTGCTGCCGATCATGACGCCGGTGCTGCTGATCGGCGGCATGAGCACGGGGCTGTTCACGCCCACCGAGGGCGCCATCGCGGCCAGCGTGTGGGCGCTGGCGCTGGGCCTGTTCTGGTATCGCACGATGAGCTGGAAGATGTTCGTCAAGGTCAGCCTCGACACGGTGGAGACCACCGCCACCGTGATGTTCATCGTCGCCGCGGCGTCGATCTTCGGCTGGATGCTCACCGCCACCGGCGTCACCACCGCGATCGCGCAATGGGTGCTGGCGGTGACCAAAGATCCCTGGATGTTCCTGCTGATGGCCAACCTGCTGATGCTGTTTGTCGGCTGCTTCCTCGAGCCGACCGCGGCCATCACGATCCTGGTGCCGATCCTGCTGCCGATCGCGCGCCAGCTCGGCGTCGACCCGGTGCACTTCGGCCTCGTGATGGTGCTCAACCTGATGATCGGCCTGCTGCACCCGCCGATGGGCATGGTGTTGTTCGTGCTCGCACGCGTCGCCAAGCTGAGCGTCGAGCGTACGACGGTGGCGATCCTGCCTTGGTTGATCCCGCTGTTGGGCAGCTTGATCATCTTGACTTACGTGCCTGCGATTGGGCTGTGGTTGCCGCGAATGATGGGGTTGTAAGTCGGTGTCGCTGTTGGCTGCTTTGTCTTCTTGCGAGAGAGCCCGCGGGTCGCGCCCCGCCGGCGGTCACTTTCATTTGCGGGCCCAAATGAAAGTAACCAAAGCAAAGGGCCTGAAAACCGATGCGACTGGCTCACCTGTCTACAACCCACGAACCACACTTGTTCGACTCCGGCGCTCGCTGGCCGCGGATGCGGTGCCTCCGCGAAAGTCAGTGCTCCAAGTTGGACCGGTGCTGTTCGTGGGTTGTTGCCACGGCAGCGAGACAGATCGTATTAGCCCCTTTGCTTTGGCTACTTTCATTTGGGGCCGCAAATGAAAGTAGCTCGGCCGCCGGCCGAGACCGGCGCGCTCTCACGCAGTGAGCGAACCCGCATCGCGAGCGTCGAAGTCCTGCAAGTGGACCTGCCACCGCCTGTCCCGCGCAGCGACGCCATCCAGTCGTTCGTGACGCAGGAAACCCCGATCGTGCGCCTGCGCATGCACGACGGCAGCAGCGGCACCGGCTACAGCTACACCATCGGCACCGGCGGCTCCTCGGTGGTGGCATTGCTGCGCGACCACCTGTGCCCGCGCCTGCTCGGCCGCGACCCGACGCTGATCGAGGCGATCTGGCGCGACCTGCTGTTCGCCACGCACGCCACCAGCGTCGGTGCGATCACCAGCCTGGCGCTGGCCGCGATCGACACCGCACTGTGGGACTGGCGTTGCCGGCGCGACGGCCAGCCGTTGTGGCGCGCCGCCGGTGGCGCCAAACAAGGCATCCCGGTGTACACCACCGAGGGCGGCTGGCTGCACCTGTCGCCCGACGATCTGGTGCGCGAGACGCTGGCGGCGCAGCAGGCCGGATTCAAGGGCGCCAAGATCAAGGTCGGCAAGCCGCACGTCAGCGAAGACCTGGCGCGCCTGCGCGCGGTGCGGCGTGCGGTGGGCGACGCCTTCGAGCTCATGGTCGATGCCAACCAGTGCTTCACGCTGAGCGAGGCGCTGCGCCGTGCGCCCGCGTATGCCGAGCTCGGCATCGCCTGGTTCGAGGAGCCGCTGCCGGCCGACGACATCGCCGGCCATGCGCGGCTGGCCGCCGCCAGCGCGGTGCCGATCGCGGTGGGCGAGTCGTTGTACTCGCCGGCGCAGTTCGCGGCCTACGTGCAGCAGGGTGCCTGCTCGATCGTGCAGGTCGACGTCGCGCGCGTCGGCGGCATCACGCCGTGGCTGAAGGTGGCGCACCTGGCCGAGGCCAACAACCTGGCGGTGTGCCCGCACTTTCTGATGGAACTGCACGTGTCGCTGACGGCCGCCGTGCCCGCCGCGGCGTGGCTGGAATACATTCCGCAACTCGATGGCGTGGCGTCGAGCCGGGTTGCCATCGAGGCCGGTGTGGCGATGGCGCCCGACGCGCCGGGGCTCGGCATCGACTGGCGTCACGACGAACTCGACCGGCGCGCAACGGCAAGACACCTGATCCAGTGAAGGGCTGACAACATGGGCACGCGACTCGCCGGCAAGACGGCGTTTCTCACGGCGGCGGCGCAAGGCATCGGCCGCGCCACCGCGCTGGCGTTCGCGCGCGAAGGCGCACGCGTGATCGCCACCGACATCGACGAGGCAGCCCTGGCGGCGCTGGCGCGCGAGTGCGGCTGCAGCACACGCCGGCTCGACGTGCTCGACGGCGGCGCCATTGCCGCCGCGGCGCGCGAGGAAGGCCCGGTGCAGGTGCTGTTCAACGCCGCCGGCATCGTGCACGCGGGCAACGTGCTGGAGTCCAGCGATGCCGACTGGGACCTGGCATTCAACCTCAACGCCCGCGCGATGGCGCACACGATCCGCGCCTTCCTGCCCGGCATGCTGGCGCAGGGCGGCGGCTCGATCGTCAACATCGCCTCGGTGGCCGGCAGCGTGAAGGGCATACCCAACCGCTTCGTCTACGGCGCGAGCAAGGCGGCGGTGATCGGCCTGACCAAGGCGGTGGCGGCCGACTTCGTGTCGCGCGGCATCCGTTGCAACGCCATTTGCCCGGGCACCGTCGACTCACCGTCGCTGGCCGCCCGCATCACCGCGCAATCGCGCGCCAGCGGCAAGTCGGAAGCCGAAGTGCGCGAGATGTTCGTCGGTCGCCAGCCGATGGGACGCCTGGGCACCGCCGACGAAATCGCCGCGCTGGCGGTCTACCTGGCCAGCGACGAAGCGGCGTTCACCACCGGCAGTGTGATGATTGCCGACGGCGGCATGTCCAACTGATGCTTGATTCCTTGAAGGAGAGATCGCGATGAAACTGATGCGCTATGGTGCCAAGGGCTCGGAACGGCCCGGACTGATCGACGCGCAAGGCAAGGTGCGCTCGCTGTCGGGCGTGCTGGCCGACCTCGGCGCCGATGCGCTGTCGCCTGCCAGCCTGGCCAAGCTCAATGCCATCGATCCGGTGACGCTGCCGCTGGTGGCGCAACCCGGCCGCATCGCGCCGCCGTGGAGTTGGTGCGGCAAATTCCTGTGCATCGGCCTGAACTACGTCGACCATGCGGCCGAGGCCGGCATGCCGGTGCCCAAGGAGCCGATTCTCTTCATGAAGCCGATCAGTGCACGTGTCGGCCCCAACGACGCCATCGTGCTGCCGCAGGGCTCGGTCAAGGGCGACTGGGAGGTCGAGCTCGGCGTGGTCATCGGCACCCGGGCACGCTACGTGCCCGAGGACGATGCACTGAACTACGTGGCAGGCTATTGCGTGGTCAACGACGTGTCGGAACGCGAGTACCAACTCGAGCGCGGCGGCCAATGGGACAAGGGCAAGGGCTGCGACACCTTCGGGCCCGTCGGGCCGTGGCTCGTCACCACCGACGAGGTGCCCGATCCGCAGGCGTTGCCGATGTGGTGCGATGTCAATGGGCGCCGGATGCAAAACGGAAATACGCGTACGATGGTCTTCGGCGTCAGGCAACTGGTGAGCTACCTCAGCCGTTTCATGACGCTGGAGCCGGGGGACTTGATCGCGACGGGCACACCGCCCGGCGTGGGCATGGGCGTGAAGCCGCAACCTCAGTTCTTGAAGCCTGGCGACACCATGCGCGTGGGCATCGAGGGCTTGGGGGTGCAGCAGCAGGCCGTGCACGCCTGGAACCCGGAATTGATCGACAACTAACCGAGCAAAGGAGTATCACTGCGTGAAGACACGAGTCGTCCGGATCTTCACGGGAGCAACCTTTCGAGTCCCAGAACACATTCAACGCATCGACTCGAAGCACACCCACGGCTGGCAGCTGAGGTACGGAAAATCGAAGATGTTCTCCGACCACAGCAACGACGGCAGCAAGGCTCGCGCGGCCTTGAAGCTGGCCACTGCCGAATTGATCAAGCGCATCGCCAGACTGCCGGCACCTTCGGGCCTGCGGCGCGACATCGCGTCGAACAAGGGCTCCAATCTGCCGGTGGGCATCTCGGGCCCGATCGTGCGCACACGGCCCGGGCGCAACACGCGCGACGCCAGCTTCGGCGTCACGCTGCCGCGCTTTGGCATGAAGCCGACCACGCGCAGCGTCTACATCGCCACCGAGAACACCTACACGTTGACACGCTACAAGACAGCCCTGGCCAAGGCCATCGAGCTGCGGCGCGCGGCGGAGCGGGCGTATCAACTGGCGGCGACCAAGGCCAAACGCGCGTCGGCGCGCAAAGCGGTGAAATAACAAGACCAACGAGCTACAGGCGGCCACGGCCGGCGTCACCACGCCCGCGGTCGCTCCGAAGGGCCAGCTCCGTTGGGGCTGGCCCTTCGGACCCAAGGGAGTCGACATGAGCGCAGTCATTCGCATCCATCCAGCCGACGACGTGGTCATCGCGCGCCGGCAACTCCTGGGCGGCACCCGCATCGACAGCGAGGGCATCACCATCGCGGGCCTGGTGCCGCCGGGCCACAAGATCGCGGTGCGTCCGATCGCCGCCGGCGCGCCGGTGCGCCGCTACAACCAGATCATCGGCTTCGCGACCCAAGCCATCGCGCCGGGGCAGCACGTGCACACGCACAACCTGGCGTTCTCGACCTTCGAGCGCGCGCACGAGGTGGGCGCCGGCGTGCACGCCACCGCGTACGTGGACGAGCCCGCCACTTTCATGGGCATCGTGCGCGACGACGGCCGCATCGCGACGCGCAACTACATCGGCGTGCTGACCAGCGTCAACTGCTCGGCCACCGCGGCGCGTGCGATCGCCGATCAGTTCCGCCGCGACATCCATCCCGAGGCGCTGGCCGACTACCCGAACGTCGACGGCGTGGTCGCCCTCACGCACGGCGCGGGGTGCGCCACGGCATCCGATGGCGAGGAGCTGCTGGTGCTGCGCCGCACGCTGGGTGGTTATGCCAGGCACGCCAACTTCGCGGCGGTGCTGGTGGTGGGCCTCGGCTGCGAGACCAACCAGATCCAGGGCCTGATGGCGCAAGAAGGCCTGGCCGAGGGCGCGCGCCTGCAGGCCTTCAGCATCCAGGACACCGGCGGCACCGCCAAGACGGTGGCGCGCGGCGTGCAGATCATCAAGGGCCTGCTGAAGGAAGCCAATCGCGTGAAGCGCCAGCCGGTGAGCGCCAGCCACATCACCGTGGGCCTGCAGTGCGGCGGCTCCGACGGCTATTCAGGCATCAGCGCCAACCCGGCGCTCGGTGCGGCGGTCGATCGGCTGGTGCGCCACGGCGGCAGCGCGATCCTGTCGGAGACACCCGAGATCTACGGTGGCGAGCACCTGCTGACGCGCCGCGCGGTGAACCCCGCAGTGGCCGAGAAGCTGATGAAGCGCATCCGCTGGTGGGAGGGGTACACCGCACGCAACAACATGTCGATGGACAACAACCCGTCGGCCGGCAACAAGGCGGGCGGCCTGACGACGATCCTCGAAAAGTCGCTCGGCGCGATCGCCAAGAGCGGCACCACCAACCTGGTCGACGTGGTCGAGTTCGCCGAAGCCGTCAGGGCCAAGGGCCTGAACTACATGGACACGCCGGGCTACGACCCGGTGTCGGCCACCGGCCAGGTGGCCGGCGGCGCCAACATGATCTGCTTCACCACCGGCCGCGGCTCGGCGTACGGCTGCGCACCCAGCCCGTCGCTCAAGCTGTCGACCAACACCGCGCTGTGGCTCAAGCAGCAGGACGACATCGACATCGACTGCGGCGGCATCATCGAAGGCAGCGACACCATCGACACCGTGGGTGAGCGCATCTTCCGCCTGATGCTGGCCACCGCCTCGGGCGAGAAGACCAAGAGCGAGCTGCACGGCTATGGGCAGAACGAGTTCGTGCCCTGGCAACTCGGCGCGGTGATGTAGCCGCCGGCCCTCAGGCCGGGCTGTCGAGCGGGGTCAGCGAGGTCGGCAGCGGCCCCACGTGGCGCAGCAGCTAGCGCAGTTCGCCCGCCGGCCGCAGCGCGGGCGCTCGTCAGGCCGGCGCGACACCCTGCCGCAATTGCTTGGTCGGCCGCGAGCGCAGCCAGCTCCAGATCCTCTCGCGCACCCGGCTGCCGGAGAGCACGGCCTCCAGCGCATCGACGGCGCGGTCGACCTCGTCCAGCGTGTTGTAGAAGTAGAAGCTCAGCCGGCAGCTCGCCGGGTTGTCGAGCCCGAGCTGCTGATGGGCGAGCGTGGCGCAGTGGCAGCCCGCGCGCGACTCGATGCCCCGGGCGTTCAGCGCCTCGGCCAGCTCGATCGGATTGCGTCCGGCGACGTTGAACGCCACCAGCGAGCTGCGCCGCGACGCATCGCGCGGGCCGTAGATCGTGAGGCCAGGCACCTCCGCCAGGCGCTCGAGCGCGCGCGCGGTGAGCGTGCGGTTCCAGGCGCCGATGCGCTGCATCGCGCCCCGCACCGCATCGCGATCGATCGCCCGCGCGCTGTTGAAGTAGGTGGCGCGCTGCGGCGTCAGCGCGAGGTCGATCAGCATGCGCAGCGCCTGCGCCGAGACGATGGTGCCCAGGATGTTGGGTGTGCCGGCGGCGAACTTCCACGGCAGTGCGTTGTACTCGACGTGCTCGGGGCTCACGCGCCCTTCGGCGATCATGTCGCCGCCGTAGAGGAACGGCAGCGACGATTGCAGCAGATGCTCCTTGCCATAGAGCACGCCGACGCCGAACGGCGCCAGCATCTTGTGGAACGAGAACGACAGGTAGTCGACGTCGAGGGCCTGCACGTCGATGAAGTTGCCGGGCACCAGCTGGGCGCCGTCGACCAGCAGGTACGAGCGCCGCTCGCCGTTGGGCTGCGAGTAGCCGCTGGTGTTGGTCAGCGCCCTGATCACCGACAGCGGGTTCTTGGTGCCGAAGAAGTTGGAGGCACCGGTGCAACAGACGAGCTTGGTGCGCTCGTCGATCAATGACGCGAAGTGATCGAGGTCGAGCTCGCCGGTGGCGGGGTCGAAGCGCGCCAGCCGATACTCCACGCGGCGGCCGAAGCGCGGCAGGATGTCGCGGCACATCGCGTACCACGGCACGTAGTTGGAGTTGTGCTCCATCATCGTGGTGACCACGTTGTCGCCGTCGCGGAACTCGCTCATCAGCGAATACATCACCGTGTTGTGGGCCTCGGTGGTGTTGCGCACCACGACGATGTTCCGGCGGCTCGGCGCGCCGATGAAGCGCGCGATGTCGTCGTAGGCCGCTTCGAACCGCTCGGTGGTGATCTGCGAGGCGTCCGACTGGCCGCGGTGCACGTTGTCGTAGGCCGGCGCCAGCGCCTGGTACAGCGCCAGCAGCGCGCGCGGCGGCTGGGTGCTGGCGGCGTTGTTGGTGACCACCCGCCCGTGAGCCGGAAACACGAAGTGGCTCCGGATGGCGTCCAGGTTCCAGGGCTGCAGGTGTTCCATGGCGCACTCCCAACGGGTACCGCTTGCTGCGGGCCGGCGGCCGCTGAGCCGGCCGCCAGTCCGGGCTGCCACTGGGTTGCGCTGCGCGCGCGGCGGGTTCAAGGCGCGTGCTGCGACTCTGTTGCACTTTGTGATCGATCCCGAGTCTGCGGCGCTGGCACGGTTGATGCTCTTTGGAGCACAATCGATTCACTGCGCAAGCACACCGCAAACATGGCCGTCCGCATTGCCTGGACCATCGTGGTGTTGATCATCGTCGGCGCTGCCGTCTCGGCGGCGTTCCGCGTGGCCACGGCACCCGAGCGCATCCGCGAGCGGCGCGACATCGCCAAGGAGGTGTGCCTGAAAGCCGGTGGCGAGTGGATCGTGGCCGATCCTCGCCGTGAGGTCTGCAAGCGCGCCTGAGCGGGCAACAAGCCTGAAGCCGCCCCGACAACGGTTTCACCGCTGTTTCAAGCGCTTCACCCAGGCTTCACCGACCCGGTGCAGGATCGGCGTTCTCCAGACACGGATTCGTCGATCGCATGTCCGACCTCATCGTGCACGGCGGCTCGCCGCTGAAGGGCCGCATTCACCCCTCGGCCAACAAGAACGCGGTGCTGCCGATCCTGGCAGCCACCCTGCTGACGCGAGAGCCCGTGCGGCTGCAACGGGTGCCCGAGATCACCGATGCGCGGCGCCTGCTCGAGCTGTTCCAGGCGATGGGCAGCCGCGTCGAGGCCGACTTCGACAGCGGCGTGGTCGAGATCGAACACCGCGACACCGCGTTCGATCCGCGGGCGATGCGGCTGCCGCAGGCGATGCGCTCGTCGATCCTGCTGGTGCCGCCGCTGCTCGCCCGCTTCGGCAACGCGCGCATCGAAGACGAGGTGCGCGGCTGCACGCTGGGGGTGCGCGAGATCGATCCGCACATCGAGGTGTTCGAGCACTTCGGCGCGCGCACCGAACGCGGCGACGACGGCTGGGTGCTCCATGTCAAGCGGCCGCTGCAGGCGGTGCACCATTGGCTCGACTACGCCTCGGTCACCACCACCGAGAACTTCGTGCTGTGCGCGGCGCTGGCGCAGGGCCGCTCCACGCTCACCAACGCGGCCTGCGAGCCGCACGTGCAGGAGTTCTGCCGCTTCCTGATCTCGCTGGGTGCCCGCATCGAGGGCGTGGGCACCTCCACGCTCAGCGTCACCGGCGTCGGGCACCTGAGCGGCGGCGAGCACCGCTTCGACGAAGACTTCCACGAGATCACCACCTTCCTCGCGCTGTCGGCGATCACCGGCGGCGACGTGCAGGTGAAGAACCCGGTGCCCGAGCAGTTTCCGCTGATCGACCGCACGTTCGCCAAGCTCGGCGCCTTCGTCACGCACGAAAGCGGCTGGTCGCGCGTGGTCGTCGAGGGCGGGCGGTTGAGCGTGCGCGAGCCGTTCACCAGCAACCTGCTGCAAAAGGTCGAGGCCGCGCCCTGGCCCTACCTGAGCGCCGACCTGCTGCCGATCTTCATCGCGCTGGGCGTGCGTGCGCAGGGCAGCATGCTGTTCTGGAACAAGGTGTACGACGGCGCACTCGGCTGGACCCCGCTGCTGGCCAAGTTCGGCGCGCAGGCGTTCCAGTCCGATCCGCACCGCGTCATCACCTTCGGCGGCAAGCCGCTGGCGCCGGCCGAAGTGGAGAGCCCCTACATCATCCGCGTGGCGATCGCGCTGCTGATGGTGGCCGCCAGCATCGAGGGGCGTTCGGTGATCCGCCACGCCGCGCCGATCCGCCGCGCCCACCCGGCGTTCGTGGAGAACCTGGTGGCACTGGGCGCGCGCATCGAGTGGCGCGAGGCGTGAGCACGCTGATGCTCAGCCGTTGACCGCACGCGCCTGCAGCGCGCGCAGCACGGCCAGTGCGTCGTCGGCGCGTGCGATCGGCACGAACAAGTGGTCGTGGTGCGCCGCGGCGACCACGTTGCAGGCGATGCCGGCACCGGCCAATGCGCCGGCCACCGCGGCCGTCAGGCCCACCGCGTCGAGCCCCGACGGCACATCGAGCGTCAGCCAGGCCGCGTGCAGCAGCACCACCAGGCCCGCGGCGCGGGCGCGCGACTCTTCGACGATCAGCGTCACGCCCTCACCTTCGCGAAAAGTCGCGATCGGTTCGAGTGCCGCGATGGTGGTGTCGGCGGCGCCGGCCGGCACCGCCACGAATGCCATCACTCCCGGGTTGCGCCGCGGCTGCAGCGCACTCAACAACGCCTGCAGATCGGCCTTCATGCCGGCGCATCAATAATGGCCGCACCGACCCCGACAACACCGAGGAGATCCTTCATGCACCCGCTCCCGCTGATCGCACGCTGGTTCACTGTCGCGACAGCGGCCCTGCTGCTGGCCGCCTGCGCCCAGACCCCGCCCGCCAGCCCTGCCGCCACGGCAGCATCGCGCACGCCGCCGCTGGCCATGCTGTGGGTCGGCAACAGCTTCTTCTACTACAACAACAGCATGCACGGCCACGTCGGCCTGCTGTTGCGCGCCAGCGCCGAAGGCAGCCGCGGCTGGCGCCAGACCTCGGCCACCATCAGCGGCTCGGGCCTCAACTGGCACGACCTCGAAGCGCACTTCAAGCCCGGTGGCATGGCCTCGTACTCGTTCAACGCCAAGAACGAGGTGGTGTTCAACTCCGGCGAGCGCGCCCTGCCCAAGCTGTTCGACGCCGTGCTGATGATGGATTGCAGCCAGTGCCCGATCCACCCGCAGCTCGGCGCGCTGTTCGAGCAGAGCGTGGCGCGCGACGCCGCCATCGCGCGCCGCCACGGTGCCGAGCCGATGCTGTTCATGTCGTGGGCCTACCAGGATGCGCCGGAGATGACGGCGACGCTGGCCGATGCCTACGTCAAGGCCGGTGTCGCACACCAGATGCGCGTGGTGCCCGCCGGCCTGGCGTTCGCGCGCTCGGTGGCCAGGCGCCCCGAGCTGAACCTGTACGTGCCCGACAAGCGGCACCCGAGCCTGGCCGGCACCTACCTCGCCGCGGCGACGGTGCTGGCCAGCGTGTACCGCATCGACCCGGTGGGCAACAGCTACACCGCCGGCCTGCCGGCCGACGTGGTGGCGCATCTGCAGGCGACCGCCGCCGAGACGGTGCGCGAGTTCGACGCCGGTCGGCGCTAGCGGCCTCGCGCTACGGCTCGTCGTCCCAGTGCAGACGGTGCATCAGGCGGTGCAGCACCGGCGCGACCATCAACCCCGCGACGACGATGAACATCAGCCCGGCGTAGAGCGCATAGAGGCCGGCGAAGAGCTTGCCGGCATCGCTGGCCGGCGCGTGCACCGGGCCCATGCCGACCAGCAGCATCGTGGCGTTGAGGAATGCATCGAGCCAGCTCAACTGCTCGAACCTGCGGTAGCCCGCCATGCCGACGGCCAGCGACGCGGCGAGCAGTACGAACGCGGCCACGAGATGGCTCAGCACGCGGCGCACGAACATCATGCGCGCGAGCGGACGCTGTTGCCTTGACTCGTACATGCCCGGCGGCGACAAGTATCGTCGACGAAAGCGCGCAGTCTAGGGCCCGGCGCCAGCGGCCGCCCGATCGACGCGCGGCCGCGCCGACCTACTTGACCGTGTAGCCGCGCCCTTCGAGGCAGGCCGCGCGCGCCTTCTGGTAGGTGGCCATGCCGGCCTGTTGCTGCTGCGTGGCGGCCTGCTGTTGCTGCTGCGCTGCCTGGTTGTTCTGGCGCCGGCTCTGGCCGCGTGCGGCCGCAGCACCGACTGCGGCACCGGTGCTGGCATCGTCAGCCACGATCTCGCCGACGACGGCACCGCGCGCCGCGCCGCGCGCGCCCGCACCCGGCGTGGTGCCGGTGGCGGTGGTGGGCGGCTTGGCGGTGGCCGGTGGCGGCGGCGGATTGGCCGGGTCGTACTTGCTCTGGCCCACGGCCCAGGTGTGGCACTCGCCTTCGTCCTTCTTCTGCTGGTCGGGCGACTGGCCCTTGGCGGGGTAGACGATCGTTTGCGCCGCAATGCCGGCTGCAAAGATCGCGGCGATGAACAGAATCGACGCTGGGTGGATGAGTCGCATGAGGGGCCTCCTTTAGGGGCGTGGGTCGGATTGGGCCACAACGACACTCAGCGTCCCGAACCGGATGCGTTTGGTTTCGCTGCTTGCTGTTGCAGGTCTTCGATCAAACGCGCGAGCTGGGCTTCGGGTGACAACTGCTGGAGTCGCTTGGCATAGGTGAGCGCGCCGGCGGTGTCGCCGGCGTCGCGGCTGAAGGTCGTCAGCGCCATCAGGGTGTCACGGTCTGTGGGGTGGCGGGCGAGCGTCCGTTTCAGCAGTGCCATCGCATCGTCGCGGCGGCCGATCGAATGCAGGCCGACGGCATACACGTAGGCATAACGCGCCCGATCGGGTTCCAGCTCATTCGCCCGGCGCAGCTCGGCCAGCGATGCGTCGGTGCGCTTCTGGCGAGTCAGCGCCAGGCCCAGCGCATGGTGCAGCGACGCATCACGCGGCGACGCGGTGATCGCCGCACGCAACACGGCTTCGCCCTCGGCGTCGCGGTCGAGCCGCCGCAGCAGATCGGCCAGGTTCACCGCCGCCGGCGAAAACTGCGGGCTCAGCTTCAGCGCGGCCTTGTACTCGGCTTCGGCTTCCCCGCTGCGGCCGACGCGCGCGAAGAAGTTGCCCAGCGTCAGGCGGGCCTCGGGCCGGTCGGCGTTCAAGCGCTGCGCCGCCACGAACTCGTCCGCCGCACGATCGAAGCGTTCACGGTCGGCGGGCGGCCGGTTCGCCGCCGGCACCACGGCCAGCAGCGCTGCGGCCCGTACGCGCACACCCAGCACGGCATCGGCCAGCAGCGGCGAAACCAACGGCCATAGCTGGGTAGGTGGCGCATTGTCGAGCACGTCGAGCGCGCCGATGCGGACCATCGGATCGAGGTCGCCGAGGGCGGTGCGCGCGAAGGTCAGCGTGGCGGGCGAAAGGAAGGGCGCCAGTTCGGCCAGCGCGCTTGCGCGCGCGATCGACGGCACGTTGCGATCCGACGCGATCGCGCCGAGCAGCCTGGCCGCGTCGGTGCTGCCGCTCCAGGCGGCATGGAATGCGTCGCCCCAGGTCTGCAAGCCCTTGCGGTGCGGACCATGCCAGCGCTCGATCGCCGACGCTGCCCAGTCGGGTGTTTTGTCGGCATGGCAGTCGTTGCAGGCGTTGGACGTGCCGAGCTTTTGCGAGAGGTCGGGCCGCGGCACCCGGAAGCCGTGGTCGTGCCGCGGGTCGACCACCATGTAGGTGCGCTGCGGCATGTGGCACGACGCGCAGGTGAGCTGCGGATCTGCGCGTTCATGGCGGTGATGCGAGCCCGCCGCATAGGTGTCGGACGCGTGGCA
>DATDJF010000296.1:0-5446 GCA_036520715.1 Burkholderiaceae bacterium
CATCGAGGTAGCCCGTGCGCTGCGGATACAGCGCCAGCACCTGCGCCACCTCGTCGCGGTTCTCGGACACGTGCGACTGCAGGTAGGTGCCCGGACTCTCGGCCCACAGCGCGCCGGCCAGCTCCATCTGCTCGGGTGAGCTGGTCAGCGCGAAGCGCGGCGTCACCGCATACAGCAGGCGGCCCTTGCCGTGCCACTTGGCGATCAGCGCCTTGGAGTCGTCGTAGCCCTGCCTGGCCGTGTCGGCGAGGGCCGCCGGCGCGAGGCGGTCCATCAGCACCTTGCCGGCGATCAAACGCATGTTCAGCGCATCGGCCTGCTCGAAAAGGGCGTCCACCGACTGCGGGTGCACCGTGCAGAACACTGCCGCCGTCGTGGTGCCCGCGCGCAGGCATTCCTGCAGGAACACTTGGGCCGCCTCGCTGGCGTGCGCCTTGTCGGCGAACTGCTGCTCGGCGACGAAGGTGTACTTGTGCAGCCAGTCGATGAGCTGCTGGCCGTGCGAGCCGATGACCTGCGTCTGCGGGTAGTGCGCGTGGCAGTCGATGAAGCCCGCCATGATCAGCGAGTCGCTGCCGTATTGCCGGATCGGCGTTGCGGCCGCCAGCTGCGGCTGCACCTCGTCGGCCGACCCGAAGTGCGTGATCCTGCCGCCCGCCATCGCCACGATGGCGTCCGGCTCGTAGCGCACCGTGGCCTCGAGCCCCTGCGCGAACGCATCGCCGCCATAGGTGAGCACGGGACCCCGGATGGCGGTGGTCTGCGGTGGGTCGGATTTGCGGGAGATGTCCATGCCACGCGGGCTCGAAGTGCCGGCAAGTGTCGCAAACGTTCTCGGGTCCCGGGAGAAGCCATGGCACCGCCGGGGCTGCGCGCCGGCTTGCCAGCGATGACCGAGTTGTGTCCGGTCGTGCCCCGGCTGTGCGGGTACGCATGATCAGCCGGTCACGGAAGAGCGCGCATACTGCAGTGGCCAACCGCCCGGGAGGAGCCCAGTGCATCGGCAACTCGTCACGCGCACGGAGTACCTTGCCGAGCTGAACCGGCGGCTGCGCCAGCATCCGGCCTACGCTGCGGGGATGCAGTTCGTGCCCCATGGCGGGCCGGACCCCGAAACCGCCAACGGTTTCAACTGGGTGCCGGAAGACGGGGGCGCGATGCCACCGATGCCGTTTGCCGAGGTGGCCGCCGAAGTGCACTCGCTCTATCGCGTGCTCGATCTGTAGCGCCGCAAATGACGCGGCCTTCAGAGGCTCACCTCTGAAGGCCGGATTCTTGGCGGAGTGGACGGGACTCGAACCCGCGACCCCCGGCGTGACAGGCCGGTATTCTAACCAACTGAACTACCACTCCACGCGTGCTCAGAGAGCCGGAGAGTTTAGCAGAGCAGCGTCGCTATTCGGCCGGCGCCAAGGGTGGCTCGTTGCCGTCGGCGCTCTCGCCGGCCAGCTTGGTCAGCAGCTCGATCAGCATCGCGCGCTCGGCGCGGGTCAGGCGGCGCAACAGGCCGCTCTCCATCGACTTGGCGGCTGCCTGCGCGCGCTTGGCCAACGCCAGCCCATCGGGTGACAAGACGATCAGTTGAGAACGCCGATCGGCCGGGTTTCGCTCGCGGCGAAGCCAATGCTTGGCCTGCATGCGGTCGATCAGCATCGTCAGGTTCGGCGCCGACAGCCGCAGCGTGCGCGCCAGGCGCTTGGCCGGCGTGGCGCCGTTGGCCAGCAGCAGCATCAGCAGCGAGAACTCGGCCTTGCGCAGGTTGAACGGCTGGCCGACGTGGCGTTCGAACAGCGCCACCGTGGTGATGTTGGCCAGGGTGATGTGAAAGCCCAGCACGTCGCGCAACGCACCGAACTCCAGCGTGCCGTCGGCACGCAGCGGCGCCTCGGCGACGTCGCTCGGGTTCATGCGGCCCGGGCCCCCAGGTAGGTGTCGATCACCCGCGCATCGCGCGCCAGTTCCGCAGCCGGGCCTTCGAGCGCGAGCGCGCCGGTCTCGAGCACGTAGCCGTAGTCCGACACCTCGAGCGCGGCGCGCGCGTTCTGCTCGATCAGCAGGATCGACACGCCGCCGGCGCGCAACTGCTCGATGGTGCGGAACACTTCGCGCACCACCAGCGGCGCCAGGCCCAGGCTCGGCTCGTCGAGCATCAGCAGCTTGGGTTCGGCCATCAGCGCGCGCCCCACCGCCAGCATCTGGCGCTCGCCGCCCGACAGCGTGCCAGCGAGTTGGGCGCGCCGTTCCTGCAGGCGCGGGAACAGCGCGTAGACGCGTTCGATCGTGTCGCGCCAGCCGGCCACGCCGCGGCGCATCTGGCGATAGCCGCCCAGCACCAGGTTGTCTTCCACCGGCATCGAGCCGAACAGCTCGCGCTTCTCGGGCACCAGCGACATGCCGCGCATCACGCGCTCCTCGAGCGGCGTGTCGGCCACCGACTCACCGTCGAAGACGATGCGGCCACGCGCCTGCAACAGGCCCATCAGCGAGTTGAGCAGCGTCGACTTGCCGGCGCCGTTGGGCCCGATCACGCTGACCACGCCGCCGCGCGGCACGCGCAGGCTCAAGCCCGACAGCACCTCGGCCTTGCCGTAACCGGCATGCAGGTCGCTGACGTCGAGCAGCAGGTCGGGGGTCGTGCTCATGCCTCGGGTTCCAGATCCGACGCTGCCTGCGCGCATTGCTGAAGGTGCTGCGAGGCAAAGCCGTGGCATGCGTCGTCGAAAAGCACGAGCGCTGCTGCGCGGTGGGCGGTGCCCGGGGTGGGCGACTTGTGGGGCGGCGAGAAGCGCAGTGCCGGGGTCGGCGCGCGCAGCGCGCTTCGTTCATCTGACTCGCCGCGATTGTCCGAGCGCAACGAACGAAGTGAGTGCAGCGAGTTTCGCGGCGCGACCCCGGCGCGAGCATCGCAGCGGAGTCTCCGCGCAGCGGAGACCGCCACAGTAGGAGCCCACACCGGGCACCGCCCACCGCGTCGCGCCAAATCTCTGAGCTGCGATCTCATGTCAGTGCTCGGTACCCAGGTAAGCCGCGCGCACCGCCGGGCTGGCCTGCACCTCGGCTGGCGTGCCCTCGAGCAGCTTGGTGCCGAACTCCATCACGACGATGCGGTCGGTGAGGCCCATCACGAAATCCATGTCGTGCTCGACCAGCAGGATGCTCATGCCCTCGCCCTTGAGCTGGCGCAGCACGGCGGCCAGTGCCTGCTTCTCCTGATGGCGCAGGCCGGCCGCGGGCTCGTCGAGCAGCAGCAACACCGGGTCGGCGCACAAGGCACGCGCAATTTCCATCAGGCGCTGCGGCCCGAGCGGCAGGTTGCCGGCCAGCTCGTGCAGCTGTGCGGCCATGCCGATGCGCTGCAACTGGCGCTCGGCTTCGGCGAAGAAGCGGCGCTCCTCGTCACGGTCCAGGCGCAGCATCGCGCGCAGCGTGCCGCAGTGGCCGCGCTGGTAGGCGCCCAGCGCGACGTTTTCGAGCACGGTCATGTCGGGCAGCAGCTTCACGTGCTGGAAGGTGCGCGACACGCCGAGCCGCGCGATCGCGCGCGCCGGCAGGCCGGCGATGGTGTGGCCGGCGAAGGTGGCGCCGCCGCGCGTCAACGCCAGCGCGCCGGTCAGCAGGTTGAAGGTGGTCGACTTGCCGGCGCCGTTGGGCCCGATCAGGCCGACGATCTCGCCGGCACGCAAGTCGAAGCTGACGTCGTTGACGGCCACCAGCCCGCCGAACTCCTTGCGCACCGACTGCACGCTCAGCAAGACCTCGCCGGGCACCGGCCGCTTGCGCTCGCCCAGCGGCGCTGCCTGTGCCCAATCGGCGGCGCGCCGCGGCATCGGCAGCCAGCGCTCGAGGCCGCGCGTGATCGCCGGCCACAGGCCATCGGGTGCGTACTTGAGCAGCAGCACGATCAGCACGCCGAAGACGATCACTTCGTAGTTGCCTTGCGTGCCGGTGAGCGCGGGCAGCCACTCCTGCAACTTGTCTTCGATCAGCTTCACCGCGCCGGCGCCGACGAAGGCGCCCCACACCTGCCCGACACCGCCGAGCACCGCCATGAAGAGGTACTCGATGCCGCGGTTCAAGCCGAACGGCGTGGGGTTCACCGTGCGCTGGTAGTGCGCGAACAGCCAGCCCGAGATCGCCGCCAGCACCGCCGCGTAGACGAAGATCACCACCTTGTAGCGATAGGTGGAGATGCCCATCGCCTCGGCCATCGCGGCGCCGCTCTTGAGCGCGCGGATCGCGCGGCCCGGGCGCGAGTCGAGCAGGCGTTGCGTGGCCAGCGCGGCCACCAGCGCCACCAGCCAGATCAGCACGTACATGTTGCGGCCGTCGTGCAGGCTGATACCGAACACCGTGAGGGACGGGATGCCGAGGATGCCGTCGTAGCGGCCCAGGCCCTCGACGTTGGCCATCGTGTAGCTGAGCGAGAGGCCCCAGGCGATGGTGGCCAGCGGCAGGTAGTGGCCCGACATGCGCAGCGTGATGGCCGCCAGCACCAGCGCGATGGCCACCGTCAGCACGATGCCCACCAGCAGGCCGAGCCACGGCGACAGCGCGAACTGCGTGCTCAGCACCGCGGTGCTGTAGGCGCCGACGCCGACGAACGCCGCCTGGCCGAACGACGTGAGGCCGCCGACGCCGGTGAGCACCACCAGCCCCAGCGCCACGATGGCGTACAGCCCGATCAGGTTGAGCTGCGTGATCCAGAACTCGGGCACCGGCAGCAGCGGCAGCGCCAGCACCAGCACGGCGATGGCGGCAAACAGCCATCTGCGCAGCGCGGCCGTGCGGTCACTCGTCGCCATGATGCGGCTCGCGCAGCGAGCGCCACAGCAGGATCGGCAGGATGGTGGTGAAGACGATCACCTCCTTGAAGGCACTGGCCCAGAACGAGCCGAAGGCCTCGATCACGCCGACCCCGAGCGCGCCCACCGCGGCCAGTGGATAACTCGCCAAGCCGGCGAACACGGCGGCGACGAAGCCCTTGAGGCCGATCAGGAAGCCGGAGTCGTAGAACACCGTGGTCGACGGCCCGATCAGCAAGCCCGACAGCGCGCCCATGAAAGCGGCCATCGTGAACGACAGCCGGCCGGCGCTCGACGAACTGATGCCCATCAGCCGCGCCCCGGTGCGGTTGACCGCGGTGGCGCGCAACGCCTTGCCGCGCAACGTGCGCTCGAAGAACAACCACAGCATCACGATCAGCGCCGCCGAGGCGCCGAAGATGATCACCAGCTGGCCGCTCAACGTGAGCGGCCCGATGGAAAAGCGCGCGTCCCAGAACGCCGGGTTGCGAAAGCCCTCGGCGCCGAAGAACAGCAGCCCGAGGCCGGTGAGCGCGAAGTGCACGCCGACCGAGACGATCAACAGCACCAGCACGCTGGCGTCGGCCAGCCGCTCGTACGCCAGCCGGTAGACCAGCGGCCCGAGCGGCGTGACGATGGCCAAC
>DATDJF010000297.1:0-20116 GCA_036520715.1 Burkholderiaceae bacterium
GCGGCCCGCTGGCCGCGGGCGGGGCGGGCCGCGCCGGGAGGACGCTACTTCTTCGCCGCCGCCGCGTCTTCCATGCACTTCTTGACGTGGCTGGTCTTGGCTGCGCCAGCCAGGTTCTTGTCGGCTGCCGACTTGTCGCACATCGCACTGGCGTCACCGCCGCCATCGGCGACGCACTTCTTGATGTGGCTGGTGCGCGCGGCGCCCGCCAGCTTCTTGTCGTCGGCCGACTTCTCGCACGCCGCCGAGGACCCCGCATCGGCCTCGCACTTCTTGATGTGGCTGGTGCGCGCAGCGCCCGACAGCTTCTTGTCGTCGGCCGACTTCTCGCACTCGGCCGACGCGGCGAACGCCGGGCCTGCGAGCAGGCCGCACACCATCACGGCAACGCTGATGAGGGTCTTCATGGTCGAGCGATCTCCTGTGGTTTGACGGCCCGCGAAAGCCTGACGCGGCAACGCCCGAGGGCGCGGCGCCTGGCCCGGGCGCCAATGATCCCACGGCCTGCGACGCTACAGGATGCGCCGCGGGTGGTGCAGCGCTTCGTGGGCGGCGTGCAGGCGCCGCACCAGCACGCCGATGAACGCCACGTCGAACAGGTGGCGCGTGGCGACGCTGAAGCGCTCCATCGTCTCGGGCGTGAACGACACCGTGGTGGCCGCCTCCGACACCACCACGTCGGCGCTGTGCACGCGCAGGTCGGGGCTCGGCGCCAGGTAGACCATCTCGCCCACCGAGGTGCCCTCGGCGAGCTCGGCGACCTTGCGGCCGTCGCGATAGACCTCGACCCGGCCGGCCGCGATGATGTGGAAGCTGCCTCCCAGTTGGCCCTTGTGGTACAGCGCGGCGCCGAAGGCGTGGCGCTGCCACACCGCGCGATGCACCACCTCCCACAGCTCGACGTCGCCGAAGCCGCTGAAGAAGTCGAGCGAGCGCAACAGGTTGAAGCGCTCGGAATCGAGCACCTCGCGCAATGCGCCGCGCGGCAGCTCGCGGCGCGCCACCAGCGCCGACAGCGCCTGCGCGAATTGATCCCAGTCGGCGTGGCGGGCGTCGCGCGACTTGGCCAGCGCCTGGCGCACGATGGCGTCGAGCGCCTCGGGCACGCCGTCGCGCAGGCCGGTCAGCGGCGGCGGCTCGGCGTTGCAGATCTGGTGCATCAGCGCCGCCTGGTGCGCGGCCTCGAACGGCGGCCGGCCGGCGATCAGGTGGTACAGCACGGCGGCCAGCGAATACTGATCGGCGCGCGCGTCGAGGTCGGCGCCGTCGAGCTGCTCGGGTGACATGTAGGTCAGCGAGCCGACACGAAACACCTGCGTGCGTGTGGCCTCGAGATTGAGCGCGCTGCCGAAGTCGCTGATCTTGACGTCGAGCACGCGGCCACGCTCGACCGTGGCCAGCAGGTTGGCCGGCTTGACGTCGCGGTGGATCAGCCCCTGGCGATACACGTAGCCCAGCGCCATCGCGCACTTGAAGCCGACTTCGACGATCTGCTCGAGCGGCAGCAAGGCATCGGGCCGGCAATGCTCGCGCAACGTGCCGCCGGGCACGTACTCGAGCACCAGGTACGGCTCGTGCGGGTCGTCCACCGCGTCGTGCAGCTGCACGACGTTGGGGTGCTTCAGGCGCCCCACCAGCGCCGCCTCGGCGGCGAAGAAGCGCGAGCTGTAGTGAGCGTCGATCGGGTTGGCGAGCGTCGCGCGCCGTACGCGCTTGATCGCCACTAGGCGGTCGTGGAAGTCGTCGCGGGCCAGGAACACCTCGCTGGTGGCGCCCTCGCCCAGCCGGGACCGCACCTCGTAGCGGCCGATGCGCTGCGGCAGGATGTCGCTCGTGGCGCCCTTGGTGGCGCGCGGGGCGGAGGTGGCCATCTTGGCTGCGATGGAAGCGGCGGGGGGCGGTTGCGGACCATTGTCCACTCGAAAGGCTGCCCGGCAACCACCTGAGCGAGGCATGTGCCAGCCCGCGGCGTTGCGCACTGCAACGAGCCCGTGCGGGCCCAAACGTAGAATCGCTCGATGATTCAGGCCAAGGAGGAGCTGCTGCTCGCGCTGCGCAACGCGCTGTCGCAACTGGCTCCCGAGGCGGCCGCCCAGGCGGCGTTCGAGTCGCCCAAACACAGCGAACACGGCGATCTCGCGGTCACCTCCGCGATGGGCCTGGCCAAGACGCTGCGGCGCGCGCCGCGCGACATCGCCAACATGCTGGTCGAGGCGCTGCGGCGCGAAGCCGCGGTGCAGCGCTGGGTCGAGGCGCTCGACATCGCCGGCCCCGGCTTCGTCAACCTGCGGCTGACGGCCGAAGCACGGCAACGCGTCGTGCGCGAGGTGCTGTCGGCCGCCGATGCCTTCGGAAAACGCCCGCTGCACGGCGAGCGCGTGATGGTGGAGTTCGTGTCGGCCAACCCGACCGGCCCGCTGCACGTGGGCCACGGCCGCAACGCCGCGCTCGGCGACTGCGTGTGCAACCTGCTGCAATCGTTGGGCTGGTCGGTGACGCGCGAGTTCTACTACAACGACGCCGGCGTGCAGATCGCCACGCTCGGCGCCTCGGTGCAGGCGCGGCTGCGCGGGCTCGAGCCGGGTGCAGCCGGCTGGCCCGAGGCCGCCTACAACGGCGAGTACATCGCCGACATCGCGGCCGACTTCCTCGCTCGCAAGACGGTGCGCGCCGACGACCGCGAGGTCACCGCCAGCGGCGACACCAACGATCTCGACGGCATCACCCGCTTCGCGGTGGCCTACCTGCGCCATGAGCAGGACCTCGACCTGCGCGCCTTCGGCGTGCGCTTCGACACCTACTACCTGGAGTCGAGCCTGTACGGCGACGGCCGCGTCGAGCGCACGGTGGCACAGCTGGCGGCGGCCGGCAAGACCTACGAGCGTGATGGTGCGCTGTGGCTGCGCTCCACCGACTACGGCGACGACAAGGACCGCGTGATGCGCAAGTCCGACGGCAGCTACACCTACTTCGTGCCGGATGTCGCATACCACGTCAGCAAGTGGGAACGTGGCTTTGCGAAAGTGATCAACGTGCAGGGCAGCGACCACCACGGCACGGTGGCGCGCGTGCGCGCCGGCCTGCAGGCCGCCGGCGTCGGCATCCCGCCCGGTTATCCCGACTATGTGCTGTACAAGATGATCACCGTGATGAAGGGTGGCGAGGAAGTCAAGATCTCCAAGCGAGCGGGCAGCTACGTGACGCTGCGCGACCTGATCGAATGGACCAGTTGCGACGCGGTGCGCTTCTTCCTGATCAGCCGCAAGGCCGACACCGAATTCGTGTTCGACGTCGATCTGGCGCTCAAGCGCAACGACGAGAATCCGGTCTTCTACGTGCAGTACGCGCACGCGCGCATCTGCTCGGTGCTGGCGTTGTGGGAGGCCGGGCACGGCGCGCACGCGTTCGCGGCCAGCGACGCCGAACTGGCGCGCCTCACCGCGCCGGCCGAGACCGCGCTGATGCGCACGCTGGCGCGTTTCCCCGAGGTGCTGGCCCGCGCCGCCGACGAGCTGGCGCCGCACGACCTCGCGTTCTATCTGCGCGAGGTGGCGGCGAGCTTTCACACGTACTATGCGGCCGAACGTTTCCTGGTCGACGACCACGCGCTGGCACGCGCGCGCATGGCCTTGCTCACCGCGACGCGGCAGGTGCTGCGCAACGGTTTCGCGGTGCTCGGCATCTCGGCGCCGGCCAGCATGAGTCGCGACGTCGCGGAGGAGCAAGTATGAAAGCGCAGCGCGGCGGTTTCGTGATGGGCCTGATCGTCGGCCTGCTGCTGGGCCTGGGGTTGGCGCTGGCGGTCGCGTTGTACGTGACCAAGGCGCCGGTGCCGTTCGTCAACAAGGTGCAGCAGCGCACGCCGGAGCAGGACGCCGCCGAGGTGGAGCGCAACAAGAACTGGGATCCCAATGCCCCGCTGGCCAACAAGCCGTCGGCGCGCGCGTCGGCGCCCGCCGCGGTGCCGGTGGTGACTGCGCCGCCGAAGCCGCCAGTCGTCGCCGAGCCGCCCAAGCCGGCGCGCGATCCGGCGGCGATCCTGTCCGGCCAGGAGCCGCCGCCGATCGCCATCGCGCCGCGGTCGGCCAAACCGGGGGTCGATCCGTTCATCTACTTCGTGCAGGTCGGAGCCTTCAGCAAACCCGAAGACGCGGAGCAGCAGCGCGCCAAGCTGGCGATGCTCGGCCACATGGCCAAGGTGACCGAGCGCGAACAGTCGGGCCGCATGATGTATCGCGTGCGGCTGGGGCCGTACCAGATGCGCGATGAAGCCGAATCGGCGCAGGCCAAGCTGCAGTCCGGTGGCGAAACCGCCGCACTGGTGCGCGTGGAACGCTGAAACCGACCCGGATAGGAAAATACGAAAGGGACCCCATGAACCGCCGCCGATTTGCCATCCGCCTCGCCGCCGCCGCGGCGGCGCCCGGCCTGCCGCTGGCCGCGCATGCCCAGGGCGCGCCGGTCGAAGGGCGCGACTACGCCCGGCTGGCGCAGCCGCTGCCGATGCCCGCCACCGGCAAGGTCGACGTGGTCGAGTTCTTCGGCTATTGGTGCCCGCACTGCAACAGCTTCGAGCCGACGCTCGACGCCTGGGTGCGCAAGCTGCCGGCCGACGTGGCGTTCCGGCGCATGCCCGTGGCGTTCTCGGCGCCGCAGGAACCGTACTCGAAGATCTACTTCTCGCTCGAGGCGATGGGCCTGCTCGAACAAATGCACCGCAAGGTGTTCGCCGCCATCCACGTGCAGCGCCAGCGCCTCGAGAAGGAGAGCGAGATCCTCGCCTTCATGACGGCCAACGGCGTCGACGCCGCCAAGTTCGGCGAAACCTTCAAGAGCTTCACGGTGGCCAGCAAGTTCAAGCAGGCGCGCCAATTGGCCGAGGCCTACCGCATCGACGGCGTACCCACGCTGGGCATCCACGGCCGCTTCTTCACGTCGCCCTCGCTCGCCGGCGGCGCCGATCAGGCGCTGCGGGTCGCCGACCAGCTGATCCAGCGGGCGCGGCAGGGGTGAGTCCGGCCCGAGCGAGCCCCTGCGGGCTCGCGCGTGCCTGACGAACGCCCAGACGTGTCTCGCACGTCTGGGCCGGGGTGCGGCGGCAGACCACCACCGTTCCTCGCGCGCATTCCGCCGCAATGCGGCGTGCTTTGTCCGACATCTGCCGGCTAGAATGGTCTGCAAGTTCTGTGCCGACCGATGTCCAACCCACCTCTTCGCTCCCCATGGCTGTCGCCCCGCCGCAGCCCGCGCGTCGCCTTGGGGACCGGGCTGGCTGCGCTGACGCTGGCGCTGCCGGCGGCCGCCGAGCGGGCCGACCGCACCAAGCCGCTGACGATGGAGGCCGACCAGCCGTGCACGGTGGATCTGGTGCGCCAGGTCAGCGTGTGCAGCGGCAACGTGGTGATCGCTCAAGGCACGCTGGTCATCCGCGCTGACCGCGTCGAGCTTCGCGAGTTGCCCGACGGCTACCGCACCGCCACCGCGATCGGTGCACCGGGCAAGCGCGCGGCGTACAAGCAGCGGCGTGATGGCGGCCTCGAAGAACTCGAGGGCAGTGCCGATCGCGTCGAGTACGACGCGCGCAACGACACGCTGCGCTTCGTCGGCAACGCGCAGGTGCGGCGCATGCGCGGCAGCGTCGCGGCCGAAGACATCCAGGGCAGCGTCATCGTGTGGGACAACGCGGCCGAGCTGTTCAGCGTGCAAGGCGGCGCGGCCACGCCGGGCAACCCCGGTGGCCGCGTGCGTGCGGTGCTTAGCCCGCGCGCCGATCCGGCAGCACCGGCCCCCAGCGCACCGGCCGCGACCCCCGCGCTGCAGCCGAGCACGACGCTCGGGGAGCGACGTTGAGCCCCCGCCCGGCCACCCGAAGGGGGCGAATCCCGCTCGGCGGGCTGAGCGCGGACACGAGCTCGTGCCTGCGCACGGGCGAGTGCCTCGCGAAGCGGCCGGGCATGCAGGCCCGGCCGTGGAAGGGGCCGCAGGCCCCAAGGGTGCACCCATGAACGCGCCGCTGCCCACCGCCGCGACGGCGACGCGGCAAGCCGATGCGTCGGCGGCGCCGGCGATGGCCGGCGCTTTGGCACACGAGACGCGGCGCGACGTGCGAAGCAGCCGCCTCGAAGTGAGCGGCCTGCAAAAGACCTACGGCTCTCGCCAGGTGGTGAGCGAGGTGCACCTGGCAGTGGCCGGTGGCGAAGTGGTCGGGCTGCTCGGCCCCAATGGCGCCGGCAAGACCACGACCTTCTACATGGTGGTGGGGCTGGTGCGTGCCGACGCCGGCGAGATCCTGATCGATGGCAAGCCGGTGCAGGGCAAGCCGATCCATCAGCGCGCGCGGCTGGGCCTGTCGTACCTGCCGCAGGAAGCATCGATCTTTCGCAAGCTGACGGTGCAGGAAAACATCCGCGCGGTGCTCGAACTGCAGCTCGGCGCCGACGGGCGTGCCCTGCGCAGCGCAGAGATCGAACGCCGGCTCGAGCAACTGCTGCGCGACCTCTCCATCGACAAGCTGCGCGAGTCACCGGCGCCGGCGCTGTCGGGTGGCGAGCGGCGGCGCGTCGAGATCGCGCGCGCGCTGGCCACGCAGCCGCGATTCATCCTGCTGGACGAGCCGTTCGCCGGAGTCGACCCGATCGCGGTGATCGAGATCCAGCGCATCATCGGCTTCCTCAAGAGCCGCGGCATCGGTGTGCTGATCACCGACCACAACGTGCGCGAGATGCTGGGCATCTGCGACCGCGCCTACATCATCAGCGAAGGGCGGGTGCTGGCCGAGGGCACGCCGCAGCAGATCGTCGAGAACGCCGACGTGCGCCGCGTCTACCTCGGCGAACACTTCCGCATGTAGCCGAGCGAAGCAGCCGTACCGCCATGAAACCTTCGCTCCAGCTCCGCCTGTCGCAGCACCTGGCGTTGACGCCACAGCTGCAGCAATCGATTCGCCTGCTGCAGCTGTCGACGCTGGAGTTGCAGCAGGAGGTCGACCAGATGCTCGACCAGAACCCGTTCCTCGAGGCCGACGAGGACAACGCGGCCGGCGAGCGCACGCTGGAGCGTGTGGCCAGCAGCGAGCCGCCGGCCGACACACCTGTCGACACCGCCGGCGATCGCGAGGACACCGGATTCGATGGCGGCGAAGAGGCCGCCGGGATCGACAACACCGACTTCGACGGCACCGAGCGCCGCGAATGGGAAAACGGCACCGAGGGCGACGACTTCGACGGCATTCGCGAGCTGCCCAGCGCCAGCGCCGGCTCAGCCGCATCCGACGACGACCAGGAAGCCCAGGACCGCACCGCGGCAGCGCCGTCGCTGCAAGACCACCTGCGCGGCCAGTTGGCGCTGATGCGGCTGTCGCCGGAGGATCGTGCGGCGTTGTGGGCGCTGATCGAGTCGCTCGATGGCGACGGCTACCTGGCCGACCCGCTGGAGGAGATCGCCGAGCGGCTGGGCTCGGTGGATGCAGCCGATGACGAGGTCGACGGCAACGGGCTGCTCGAGCGCCTGCAGTGCGCGCTCAAGTGGCTGCAAAGCCTCGACCCTGCCGGCGTGGGCGCGCGCAACCTCGCCGAGTGCCTGACGCTGCAATTGCGCGCGGCGCCGCAAACGCAGGCCCACACGCTGGCCGCCGTGATCTGCCGCCAGCACCTCGACCTGCTGGCCAAGCGTGAGTTCAAGAAGCTCAGCGCCGTCACCGGCGCCGACGAGGCCCTGCTGCGCGAGGCGCGCGAGCTGATCGTGCGCTGCGATCCCAAGCCGGGCCGCGCCTTCGGGCAGAACGATTCGCGCATCGTGGTGCCCGACGTGATCGTGCAGCGCAGCGGGCGCGGCTGGAAGGTGCAGCTCAACCCCGACGTGATGCCCAAGCTGCGCATCAACGACCTCTACGCGCAGGCGATCCGCGGCCAGCGCAACGGCACTGCCGCGGGCCTCAACACGCGGCTGCAGGAGGCGCGCTGGTTCGTCAAGAACATCCAGCAGCGCTTCGACACCATCGTGCGGGTGTCGCAGGCCATCGTGGGGCGGCAGAAGGGCTTCTTCACGCACGGCGCGATCGCGATGAAGCCGCTGGTGCTGCGCGAGATCGCCGACGAGCTCGGCCTGCACGAATCGACGATCTCGCGCGTCACCACCGCCAAGTACATGGCCACGCCGTACGGCACCTTCGAGCTGAAGTACTTCTTCGGCTCGTCGCTGTCCACCGATGCCGGCGGCAATGCCTCGAGCACCGCGGTGCGCGCGCTGCTGCGCCAGCTCGTGGCCGCCGAAGACCCCAAGGCGCCGCTGTCGGACGGGCAGCTCGCGCAGATGCTGTCGGAGCAGGGCATCCAGGTGGCGCGCCGCACGGTGGCCAAGTACCGCGAAGCGCTGAAGATCGCACCGACCAATCTGCGGCGCAGCCTGTGAGCGACGAGGGCCGGCTGTTCCTGCCCTGCGCGGCCGGGGTCGAGACCTTGCTGGCCGAAGAGATCGCCTCGTTGCAACCGGGCCTGGCGGCGCACGGCGCACGCGGCGGCGTGGCGCTGACGGGCCCCCGCGAGCTGGCGATGCAGCTCAACCTCGAAAGCCGGCTCGCGCAGCGGGTGCTGTGGCGTGTGGCCGAGGGCCGGTACCGCAGCGAGCACGACCTCTACGCGCTGGCGCACGCCGTGCGCTGGCACGACTGGATCACTCCAAAACAGACGCTGCGGGTGGACACCACCGCGCGCAACGCGCCGGTCAAGAGCCTTAATTTCGCATCGCTGCGCATCAAGGACGCGGTGTGCGACGCCATGCGCGAGCATGCCGGCGCACGCCCGGACGTCGACATCCGCGATCCCGACCTGTCGCTGGTGCTGCACCTGGACGGCAACCTGGCCACGCTGTACGTGGACACCTCGGGTGCGCCGCTGTTCAAGCGCGGCTGGCGCGACTCGCGCGCCGGCGACGCGCCGCTCAAGGAGACGCTGGCGGCCGCCATGCTGGCCGCCGCCGGCTGGCGCGGCCGCGCCGACGACGGCGCGCTGCTCGACCCGTGCTGCGGCGCCGGCACCATTGCCATCGAAGCGGCGCAGCTCGCCTGCGGTCGCGCACCCGGGCTCGAACGCCGTTTCGCTTTCGAGCGGCTGGCGCCGTTTCGAGCGCATCAGGAGCATTGGCGCGAACTGCTGGGCGCCGCCCGCGCGCGCGTGCAAACGAGCCCGGTGCCGGTGTTCGCCGGCGACGTGTCGTTTCGCATGACCGACTTCGCGGCCCGCCATGCCGAGCGCGCCGGCGTCGCGCAGGCGATCCAGTTCAAGGCCGGCGATGCGCTGCAGCGGCCGCCGCCGCTGGCTGCAGGCACGATGATGCTCAACCCGCCCTACGGCGAGCGCATCGTGCCCAAGGGCCGCGGCAGCGCCGCGCTGCCGGCCCGCGAGCAGGCGCAAGGCGCGCCCGACATGCCCAGCTTCTTCGCGGCGCTGGCGGCGCAGTGGAAACGCCACTACGCGGGCTGGACCGGCTGGATCCTGAGCCCCGACATGAAGCTGCCGACCCATATGCGGCTGCGCGAATCGCGCCGCGTGCCGCTGTGGAACGGCCCGATCGAGTGCCGGCTGTTCCGCTTCGACATCGTGGCCGGCGCGGCCCGCAAGTAGACGCGCGCGCGATCAGCGCGCGGCCGGCAGCGTGAAGCTGAAGATCGCGCCGGCATCCGGCTGACCGACGGCCCACACCTTGCCGCCGTGGCGCTCGACGATGCGCCGCACGATGGTCAAGCCGATGCCGGCACCGGCGAAGCGCGCGCCGTGCAGGCGGGTGAACGGCTGGAACAGCGTTGCCGCGGCACTGGGGTCGAAGCCGACACCGTTGTCGGCCACCGCCACCGTCACGGTGCCGGCTTTCTCTTCTGCACTGATGCGCACCTTGCCATCGGGCCGGCCGGCACTGAACTTGATGGCATTGCCGATCAGATTGGTCATCACGGCGCGCAGCAGCGTCTCGTCGGCCTCGACCACCGGCATCTCACCGATCTCGACCGAGGGGCCCTTTTCGCCGGCCAGCGCCAACTGCTGAAGACCCTGCGCCACCTCATGGGTCAGACGCACCAGCGGCAGTGGTGCCTTGTTCAACGCCACGTCGCCGCTGCGCGCCAGCATCAGCAGCGCATCGACCAACCGCGCTGTGACCGCGGCCTGCTGCCCGATGGGCGGCAGCAGGCGCTGCGCGGCGGCGAGGTCGCCGCGCTGCAACGCCTCGCCGGCCAGCTGCGCCAGGCCGCCGATGCCGCCCAGCGGCCCGCGCAAATCGTGCGAGATCTGCCGGTTGAAGCTCTCGAGCCCGTCGATCACGTCGCGCAACTCGCGTGTGCGCGCCTCCACCTGGGCTTCCAGCGTGGCATTGGTGTCGGCCAGCGAGCGTTCGGCGGCAGCGCGGCGTGCCACCTCGTCCAGCAGCATGCGGCGCCGGCGCAGCAGCGACACCGTCAGCAGCGTGAGGCCGATCACCAGCACCGGAATGAAACCCCAGTAGCGCAGGTGCGCCGCCGGCGAGCCCTGCGCGACCAGCAGGAGCGCGGTGCCCGGCACCAGCAAGAAGGCCAGCCCGATGTAGCCATGGCCGGCCGAGCGCTCGCGGCGCCGGGCCCAGAAGGCCAGGCACGCCATGCCGATGAAGCTCGAACTCAGGATCACGTTCCAACTCTGGCGCCTGAACTGCAGCCCTTGCCACTCGACGGCCAACGCAATCGCAGCAGCAACAGCGAGCGGGGCGACGATGGCGGCCAGCACCCAGGCGCGCGCACGACCCTGCAATCCGACGTAGTGGGTGAAGCCGACGCCAAGGCAAGCGATGCCCGACAACACCACGAGATACCAGCCGCGAGTGCCCTCGAGCCAGACCGGGTCGGTCGGCAGATGCCTGGCGTTGTTGCCGACGAACAGCGCGAACAACACCATGGCTGCCGCGAACCAACCCATGCCCGGCTCGTGGTCGCGGCGCTGCAATGTGACGTACAACGCCGCCAGCACCCACAGCAGCGCAGCGATCAGGTCGGTGACCGAAAACGGTGGCTGGAGCCAGTCGGATTGCAAGCGGACGTCTTCACGATGCCGAGCGCCGGCAGCTTAGCCCAGCAAGGGCGCAACGATGCGGTCAGCGTGGCCCGAGCATGCCGAGCAGGTCGCTGGTGTTGCCCAGTCCGCTGGGCGGCACCTGCCCTTGCGGTGTGAGCTGGTTGATCACCTGCGGCAGCAACTGCGCCAACTGGCCGAGCACATCGCCGGACTGTCCGCCGGTTTGGCGTGTCAGCGCACTCAAGGCGTCGGGGCCCAGCGCCTGGCTCAGTTGGTCGGGCGCGATCGGCTGGTTCTCGCCGTTGGAGATCCACGACGACATCACGTCGCCGAGGCCGCCGCGTTGAAAGCCCGCGATCAAGCCGTCGAGACCGCCGCCCGGCGCATCGTTGCCGAGCATGCCGAGCACGGCCTGCAACAGCGCAGCGTTGTCGCCGCCGCCGCTGGACGCGCCCGCTGGCGAGCCCCCTTGTGCAGCGCCGAGCACCTGGCCGAGAACGGAATCGAGCAAGCCCATGGCGCACCTCCCGAGGTCATGTGGCCGGATGATTCTGTGCCTGTGCGCGCACGCGGGCAAGCCACCACATTGTTGCAAGGGTGGCGTGCGTCTTGACGCGGCTCGCAGCGGCGGATGGCGATTCAGGCCGGCTGCAACGCGATCCACGCCAGCGCCGCCAGCGGCGCGGTGTCGGCGCGCAGCACGCGCGCGCCCAGCGAATGGGCCACGAACCCGGCTGCCGCCGCGGCGCTGCATTCGGCTGCGGTGAGGCCGCCTTCCGGCCCGCTGAGCACGATCACCTCGCCGGCATTGCGCATGACCGGCGGCCACGGCAAGGCTTCACCAGTGGACAACAGCCAGCGCGCGGCGCTGTGGCCCTCGTGCTCGCGCAACCAAGGGCCGAGCGGCAGCGGCTCGGCGACCTCGGGCACACGGTTGCGGCCGCATTGCTCGCAGGCGGCGATCGCCACCGCGCGCCAGTGCGCGGCCTTGCGCAACGCCCGGTCGCCGGCGACGCGCAGCACCGAGCGTTCGCACACCAGCGGCTGGATGCGCGCCGCACCGAGCTCGGTGGCCTTCTCGATCAGCCCATCCATGCGCTCGTTGGCCGGCATGCCGACGGCGAGTGTCACCGCGCGCGCCAGTTCGCGCTCCACGGCATCGAAGTGCAGCGTACGCACGCGCACCTCGCGCCGCGAGATGGCACCGATCGCACCGGCCCACTGGCCGCCGCTGCCGTCGAACAATGTCAGCGCGTCGCCCGGCTGCAGGCGCAGCACCTGCACGTGCCGCGTGGCCGTGGCGCCGAGCGCGAACTCGGCACCCGGCGCCAGCGGCCGATCGACGTGGATGCGCGGCGCGGCCATGGCATCGAGTGTCCCACGCGTCGCCGAGGCCAATCCAAACGAACACCGCGGATCTGGCTTGGGAGGCGGCCGCTAGGCCGCTTGGGGGGGTGGGGCTATTCCCGCAACTCGCGGCGCAGCACCTTGCCCACCGGTGTCTTGGGCAAATCCTTGCGGAACTCCACCACCTTGGGCCGCTTGTAGCCGGTGAGGTTGGCCTCGCAGTACGCGCGCACGTCGGCCTCGCTGAGCGCGGGGTCGCGCCTGACGATCACGACCTTGACCGCCTCGCCGGCCTTGGCGTCGGCGATGCCCACTGCCGCAGCCTCGAGCACACCCGGCATCTGCGTCAGCACGTCTTCGATCTCGTTGGGATAGACGTTGAAGCCGCTGACGAGAATCATGTCCTTCTTGCGGTCCACGATCTTGAAGTAGCCGCGCTCGTCGACCACGCCGATGTCGCCGCTGCGGAAGTAGCCGTCGGCGGTCATCACCTTGGCGGTTTCGTCGGGCCGCTGCCAGTAGCCGGCCATCACCTGCGGACCGCGGATCGCGATCTCGCCGGGCGTGCCCGGCGGCACTTCGCGCCCTTCGTCGTCGAGCAGCGCGATCTCGGTGTTGGGCATCGGCAGCCCGATGTTGCCCGAGTACGCGGTGGCGTCCACCGGGTTGCAGGTGGCCGACGGGCTGGTTTCCGACAGGCCGTAGCCCTCGCAGATCGGGCAGCCGGTCTTGTCGAGCCACAAGCGTGCGGTGGCCTGCTGCACCGCCATGCCGCCGCCTACCGAGATCTTGAGCGCGCTCCAGTCGACCTTGTCGAAGTCCGCATGGTTGGCCAGCGCCATGAACAGCGTGTTGACCGCCGGGAAGCTGTGGAACTTGTGGTGCGACAGCTCCTTGAGCACCGCCGGGATGTCGCGCGGGTTGGGGATCAGGATGTTGCAGCCGCCCATGCGCATGGCCAGCATCATGTTGGTGTTGAAGCCGAAGATGTGGTACAGCGGCAGCGCACACACGGTGACGACCTGCTCGCCGGGCGGGATCTTCTTGAGCGCCGGCTGGTACCAGGCTTCGGCCTGCAGCAGGTTGGCCACCAGGCAGCGATGCAGCAGCACCGCGCCCTTGCTGACGCCGGTGGTGCCGCCGGTGTACTGCAGCACCGCGATGTCGTCGGGGCCGATCTTGGGCGCGGTGTAGGTCTTGCGCCGGCCCTGCGCCAACGCGTCGTTGAAGCGCACCGCCTGCGGCAGCGAATACGCCGGCACCATCTTCTTCACGTTGCGCACGACGTGGTTGACGATCGTGCCCTTGATCAGGCCCAGCATGTCGCCCATCGCGGCGAGCACCACCTTCCTGGTCGGCACGACATCGATCACCTGCGCCAGCACGGCGGCGAAGTTCTCGAGGATGACGATCGCCTTGGCGCCGGAGTCCTTGAGCTGGTGCTCCAGCTCGCGCGGCGTGTACAGCGGGTTGACGTTGACCACCACGTAGCCGGCGCGCAGGATCGCCGCCACCGCCACCGGGTACTGCGGCACGTTGGGCAGCATCACCGCGACGCGGTCGCCCTTGTCGAGGCCCAGCGTCTGCAGGTAGGCCGCCAGCGCGCGCGAAGAGTCGTCGACCTGACCGAAGGTCACCGTCTTGCCCATGAACACATAGGCCGGCAGCGCGCGGTACTTGACGAAGCTCTCCTCCATCAACGTGACCAGCGACGCGTACAACGCGACGTCGATCTGTGCCGGCACGCCCTCGGGGTACTGCTTCAGCCAGATCTTTTCCATCGCGGGCGCTCCTCCTCTAGGCGAGCCGATTCTGGCGGACACATGCACCAATCACGATCAGGGGATTCGATAGCGGGCCCGCGACGGCGTGATGGCTCGTTTCGGCCAATCGGCGCGCCGCGCGCCGCTCGCGCTGCGGTGGTTTCGCCACAGCAGCGCCGCCGCGACAGGGCCATGCACGCCTTCGGTGCCGTCGTTGCGCCAAGTCCATCACGTGTCAAGAGGGGGCACCTGACGGCTCGTGGTCGATGCCAACTCTTGCCGCTATGCGCCGTGTGCATCTGAAAAAGAATGCCGACTCGTCAATAACAAACGGCTGGAGCGCAGGTGATGGCAACAACAACAATCCCCGTGCGCCGCGCACGCGCCTTCTCGATGGCCGCGCTGGTGTGGCTGCTGGCGGGCCCGGCACCGGCGCAGACAGCGGCCACCGAGGCGGCTGCGCCGGCAGCGGCACAGACTGCCACTGTCACGGCCCCTGCAACGGTCCCTGCGGCCGCTCCAGCGGTGGTCGCGCAGGCAACGACGACGACAGCCACCGAAGCCGCATCGACGGCATCCAAGCCGTCGCCGATCAACGGCGCCGACACCGCGTGGATGCTGATCAGCACCGTGCTCGTGCTGTTGATGACCATCCCCGGCATCATCCTGTTCTACGGCGGCATGCTGCGCACGAAGAACGCACTGTCGATCGTCGCGCACACGCTGGCGGCCACCGCGCTGATCACCGTGATGTGGGCGTTGTGCGGCTACTCGATCGCCTTCACCCACGGCAACCCGTACTTCGGCGACTTCACCCGACTGTTCGCCAACGGCCTGATCGGCAAGAACGTCGGTGTGCACGTGGCAGCGCCGACGATTCCCGAGTCGGTGTTCTTCCTGTTCCAGCTCTCGTTCGCGATCATCACGTTCGCGCTGATCCTCGGTGCCACCGCCGAGCGCATGCGCCTGGGCGTGACCGTGGCGTTCGCCGCGCTGTGGTCGGTGCTGGTGTACGCACCGGTGGCGCACTGGATCTGGCACCCCAACGGCTGGCTGGCCAAGATGGGCCACATGGACTTCGCCGGCGGCACCGTGGTGCACATCGCCTCGGGCGCCAGCGCACTGGTGGCAGCACTCGTGCTGGGCCCGCGGCGCGGCTTCGGCAAGGAGCCGATGGTGCCGTACAACCTGATGATCACCGTGCTCGGTGCCGGCCTGCTATGGGCCGGCTGGTTCGGCTTCAATGCCGGCTCGGCGTTCGAAGCCAGCACGCGTGCCGCCGGCGCGCTGCTGGCCACGCAGGTGGCGGCCTGCGCCGGCGCCATGTTCTGGGGCCTGTGCGAGTACGTGCGCCGCGGCCAGTGGAGCGTGCTCGGCAGCTTCACCGGCGCCATCGCCGGCCTGGTGGGCGTCACGCCGGCGTCGGGCTTCGTCGGCATCGACGGCGCGCTGATCATCGGCGCAGTCACCGGCGTGGTCTGCTTCTTCGCGGTGGTCCACTTCAAGGCCAAGACCGGCATCGACGACTCGCTCGACGTGTTCGCGCTGCATGGCGTCGGCGGCCTGGTGGGCACGCTGCTGACGCCTGCGCTGGCCACCGCCGCGGTGGCGCCGATCACCGCCACCGTGTGGACCAACGCGCTCGGCGCGGTGACGGTGATGGCCTACGCCGGCGGCGCCACCTGGCTCATCCTCAAGCTGATCGGCGTGGTGCTGAGGCTGCGCGTCGATGCCGAGTCGGAGAAGGTCGGGCTCGACGTGGCGCAGCACGGCGAAATGCTGGCGCCCAACGCCTGAGCCGCGAGCCATGTCCAGCGGGGCCACCACCATGAGCCAATCCGACCACGGCAGCAACAGCGAGCTGATGAACTACCTCGTGCGCATGGTCGTGCCGATGCGCCGCGAGTTCGGCCGCCAACTCGACGTGCGCCATTTCCTGCACGACCTGGAGTACGCGCGTGCGGTGATCCAGCAGGCGCTGACCAGCCAGGACGCGCGCCTGCTGCAGTACGCCAAGTACGTCGAGCAGCATCATCTGGGGCCGCGACAGGCGTCGAACATGCCGCCCGCGGCGAAGGCCGACGAGACGGCGTCCGCCCCGCCGGCCGCCGCGCAGGCGCCGGCCGAAACCGTGGAAATGCCGCTGAGCGCCAGCCCGACCGCCGCCGAGATGCGCGAGCGTGTGCTGCGCAAGTACACCAGCGGGTTGCGCTAGCCGCCGTCTTCCGCGCCGGGCATCAAACGCGATCGCGCCGCACCCGCGCGAGGCCGAGTCCTTACTCGACCGCCTTGACCATGTCTTCGACGACCTTCTTGGCGTCACCGAAGACCATCATGGTCTTGTCCATGTAGAACAGGTCGTTGTCCAGGCCCGCGTAGCCGGTGGCCATGCTGCGCTTGTTGACGATCACCGTCTTGGCCTTGTGCGCCTCGAGGATCGGCATGCCGTAGATCGCGCTGCCCTTCACCAAGGCGGCCGGGTTCACGACGTCGTTGGCGCCGAGGATGATCGCCACGTCGGCCTGTCCGAACTCGTTGTTGATGTCTTCCATCTCGAACACCTGGTCGTACGGCACCTCGGCCTCGGCCAGCAGCACGTTCATGTGGCCGGGCATGCGGCCGGCCACCGGGTGGATCGCGTACTTCACCTTCACGCCCTTGTGGATCAGCTTCTCGGCCAGTTCCTTGACCGCGTGCTGCGCGCGCGCCACCGCCAGGCCGTAGCCCGGCACGATGATCACCGTCTCGGCATTGCCGAGGATGAACGCCGCGTCGTCGGCGCTGCCGCTCTTGACGTTGCGCTGCTGCGCACCGGCCGCCGGACCCGCGGTCTCGCCGCCGAAGCCGCCCAGGATGACGCTGAAGAACGAGCGGTTCATCGCCTTGCACATGATGTAGCTCAGGATCGCGCCCGATGAGCCCACCAGCGAGCCGGCGATGATCAGCATGCTGTTGTTCAGCGAGAAGCCGATGCCCGCCGCGGCCCAGCCCGAGTAGCTGTTGAGCATCGACACCACCACCGGCATGTCGGCGCCGCCGATCGGGATGATGATCAGCACGCCGAGCACGAAGCTGAGCAGCAGCAGCATCCAGAAATCGATGCGCGCCTCGCTCAGCGTGTAGCCGACGATGAAGAAGATCGTCGCCAGCCCGAGCACGAGGTTGACGAGGTGCTGACCTTTGAACACCACCGGCGCGCCCTGGAACAGGCGGAACTTGTAGGTGCCCGTCAGCTTGCCCCAGGCGATCACCGAGCCTGAGAACGTGATCGCGCCGATCGCCGCGCCGAGCGCCAGTTCGAGCCGGTTGCCGGTGGGGATGCCCTGGCCCTTGGCCGTGATGCCGAACGCCCATGGCTCCACCGCCGCCGCGATGGCGATGAAGACCGCCGCCAGGCCGATCATGCTGTGGAAGAACGCGACGAGCTGCGGCATCGCCGTCATCTCGACGGTCTTGGCGCGCCAGGCACCGTAGCCGCCGCCGACCACCAGGCCGACCAGCACCCAGAGCAAGCCGGTGCTCGAGCCAGCCAGCCTGACGATCAATGCGGCGGTTGTGACGGCGGCGATCGCCATGCCGATCATGCCGAAGAGGTTGCCGCGGATCGACGTGGTGGGATGGCTCAGGCCCTTGAGCGCCTGGATGAAACAGACACTGGCCACCAGATACAGCAGCGTGACGAGATCGAGGCTCATCACTTCTTCCCTTCAAGCTGCTTGGTCGGAGCCTTCTTCTTGAACATCTCCAGCATGCGCCGCGTCACCAGGAAGCCGCCGAAGATGTTGACCGCCGCGAGCGCGACCGCGGCCACACCCATCGCCTTGCCGAGCCCGGACTCGGTCAGCGCCGCCGCCAGCATCGCGCCGACGATGACGATCGCCGAGATCGCGTTGGTCACCGCCATCAACGGCGTGTGCAGCGCCGGCGTCACCGTCCACACCACGTGGTAGCCCACGTAGATGGCGAGCACGAAGATGATCAGGTTGGTGATCGTGGGGCTGACGATGTCCATGGTCATGTCCTCGTGACTTGTCCGTCGCGCGTCATCAGGCACGCGGCAACGATGTCGTCGTCCATCGGCACCTGGAAGACGCCTTCCTTGGTGAACAGCAGCTTCAGGAAATCGAGCACGTTGCGCGCGTACAGCGCGCTCGCATCGGCCGCCACCAGCGCCGGCAGATTGGTCTCGCCGACCAGCGTGACGCCGTGCTTGACCACCGTCTTGCCGGCCTCGGTCAGTGGGCAGTTGCCGCCCTGCGGTGCCGCGAGGTCGACGATCACGCTGCCCGGCTTCATCGCCTTGACCATCTCCTCGGTCACCAGCACCGGCGCCGCGCGCCCGGGAATCAGCGCGGTGGTGATCACGATGTCGGCAGCGGCCACACGCTTGGCGACCTCGACCTTCTGGCGCTCGAGCCAGCTCGGCGGCATCGGGCGCGCATAACCGCCCACGCCCTCGGCGGCCTCTTTTTCTTCCGCGGTTTCGTAAGGCACGTCGATGAACTTGCCGCCCAGCGACTCGACCTGCTCCTTCACGCTCGGGCGCACGTCGCTGGCCTCGATCACCGCGCCCAGCCGCTTGGCGGTGGCGATCGCCTGCAGCCCGGCGACGCCGACGCCGAGGATCACCACACGCGCCGCTTTCACGGTGCCGGCCGCGGTCATCAGCATCGGGAAGAAACGCTGGTAGCGGTCGGCCGCGATCATCACCGCCTTGTAGCCGGCGATGTTGGCCTGGCTGGACAGCACGTCCAAGCTTTGCGCGCGCGTCGTGCGCGGCGCCGCCTCGAGCGCGAAGCTGGTCAGGCCGGCGCCGGCCAGGCGCTGCAGGCCGTCGCGGTCGAACGGGTTGAGCATGCCCACCAGCGCGGTGCCGCGCTTCATCAGCGAGAGCTCATCGGCCTGCGGCGAGCGCACCTTCAGCACGAGGTCGCAGCCATAGGTGCCGGCGCGGTCGCTGACCTCGGCGCCCACCGCCTCGTAGGCGGCGTCGGTGGCGGCCGCGGCGACGCCGGCGCCCGATTGCACCCTCACCACGTGGCCCTGGGCCTTGAGCTTCTTGGCCGTCTCGGGGGTCACGGCGACGCGGGTTTCGCCCGCAACCGTCTCGAGCGGCACGCCGATCAACATGGGGGTCTCCTCGCGGGGGGTCTTGCTGTTCAACCGCCCAGGCAGCGCATGGGGCTGCGAAGCTTACACAAGTTTGTTGCGCGCGCCGCCGCCGCGGGCCGCCCGGCACCCGCGACGTACCATCGCGCATGTCGCAAGCGGCCTGGAAGACCAGCGTCACGGTGGCGGCCATCGTCGAGCGCGACGGCCGCTACCTGGTGGTGGAAGAGCACACGCCCGACGGGTTGATGCTCAACAACCCGGCCGGCCACCTCGACCCCGGCGAGTCGCCGCTGCAGGGCGTGATCCGCGAGACGCTGGAAGAAAGCGGCCGCCGTTTCACGCCCGACGCGCTGGTGGGTGTGTACCTGTCGCGCGCGCAGCGCAGCGAGCCGCCGAGCGACGTCACCTTCCTGCGGCTGGCCTTCACCGGCGCCGTCAGCGAGCCGTTGCCGGGCCACCAGCTCGACCCGGAAATCGTGCGCACGCTGTGGCTCACACCCGACGAGCTGCGAGCCTGCCTGCCGCGCCACCGCAGCCCGCTGCTGATGCGCTGCGTCGACGACCACCGCGCCGGGCGGCGCCATCCGCTGGATCTGGTGTTCAGCGACCCGAGTGTGCATCTGCCGCCACTTCCGGAGCCTTAAGCAAGCCTGGCTGCGCGATACTGCGCAGCGCCGCCATCCGACCAGGAGCAGCCATGGCCGCCACGATCGCCCAGAAGGCCCCATATCCCGTGCACGTGCAGGCTGGCCAGGACTACTTCTGGTGCCAGTGCGGCAACAGCAAGAAGCAGCCGTTCTGCGATGGCTCGCACAAGGGCGGCCCCTACACACCGATCAAGTACACCGCCACCGAGGC
>DATDJF010000298.1:0-4591 GCA_036520715.1 Burkholderiaceae bacterium
CACGCTCGACTGCGCCGGCGACGCCGGCACCACGTTCGATGGCACGCACCTGTACCAGATCGCCGAAGCGCGCATCGACAAGATCGATCCGGCCAGCGGCAAGGTGCTGGCATCGATCCCGGCGCCCGGCGGCGGCCGCGATTCGGGCCTGGCCTGGGCCGAAGGCGGCCTGTGGGTGGGCCAGTACCGCGATCGCCGGATCCACCAGATCGACCCGGCCACCGGCGCGATCCGGCGCACCATCGAGTCGAACCGCTTCGTCACCGGGGTGACCTGGGTCAACGGCGAACTGTGGCACGGCACCTGGGACGGCGACGAGAGCGACATCCGCCGCATCGACCCCGACAGCGGCGCCGTGCTCGAGCGGCTCGAGATGCCGCCCGGCACCGGCGTCAGCGGTATGGAGTCGGACGGCGCCGACCTCTTCTATTGCGGCGGCGGGCCGAGCGGCAAGGTGCGCGCGGTGCGCCGCACGAAGGGCTGAAAGGCGTGCCTGCGTTGCGCGGCGTTCAGCCGGGATACCAGATGCGCCGCGGATCGTCGGCCGCACGCTGGTAGGCCCAGGCGGATTCGACCAGGCGCTCCAGGTCGACCTGCGGGCGCCAGCCGAGCAGGAACTTGGCCTTGCTGTTGTCGAGCCACGTCGAGTGGTAGCGCTCGCGGATCGGCACCAGCGGGCAGCCGCGTGTGCGCGCGAGGTACTCGCCCAGGCGCGCGTAGTCGAGCGGCTCATCCATGCACACGTTCATCAGCTGATGCCGTGCGCGCGACTGGTCGAGCGCCGCGAGGATCGCGCTGACCAGATCGTCCACGTGCACGAAGTTGCGTTGCAGTCCGGCGCCGGCGGAGTCGAGCAGCACGGGGATCGCGCCGCTCGCCTGGTGCGCGGCCGCGGCCGCGGCGCCGACCAGGTCGCACCAGCGCGGCGCGCCGAAGACGTCGGGCCCGAAGCTGAGGTGGCAACGCAGGTCGTCTTTCTCCATGATCCACGGCGCGCGCAGGCAGCAGCTCTCGAGCCCGTACTGGATCTGGTACTGCCGCAGCATCGTCTCTTCGAGCACCTTCGACAGCGCATAACAACCCGGGTACGCGCTCGGCGGCTGCGTCTCCACCACCGGCACCGGATGCGGATAGTGGAAGTGCCCGATCGCCGCATCGCCGCCGATCAGGATGAACTGCCGAAAGCTCGCGCTGGCGCGGCAGCCCTCGAGCAGCCAGAACAGGCCCTTGACGGCGACGTCCATCGCATCGTCGGGGGTCTCCTTGCAGGTGGCCAGGTGCAGCACGTGCGTCACGCCGTCGAGTGCACGCTGCACGACCGCACGATCCTGGATCGCACCGAACACCGCCTCGACGCGTGCGTGCGCCACCGGCGGCCGCTGGTGGCACAGTGCGCGCACGCGCCAGTGCTCGAAGCGCTGCGCTCGCAGCATCTGGTCGACGAAGGTGCGCCCGACCTTGCCGGTCGCGCCGGTGACGAGGAGGAGGGGAGGTGTGCTCATGACAGCGTTGCCTTGTGGGAGCCGGGCGCCTGCAGCGTCCGGCGTGGGGCTCAGGCCGCTTCGCCGGCGCTCGTGGGCGCACCTTCGGCCGACCGCACCTGGGCCCGCGAGCGTTGCCGGTAGCGCGTGAACTGCCGATCGGCGAGCACGCCGAGCAGGATGACCGAGCCCATCACCGCGAAGTTCAGCGAGCTGGGAATGCCCAGCAGGTTGACCAGGTTCTGCAGCACCTGCAGCAAGATGGTGCCGAGCACGACGCCGATGATCGAGCCCTCGCCGCCGCGCAGCGAGAAGCCGCCGAGCACCGCCGCTGCGATCGCGTACAGCTCGTAGAAGTTGCCGTGCACGGCCGGTGAGATCGAGCGCGTGTACATCGCCAGCAGGATCGCGTTGAAGGCGGTCAGGCCGCAGCAGATCACGTAGGCGGCGATGGTGATGCGAACGGTGGCGATGCCCGCGTAGCGCGCCGCTTCCTCGTTCTTGCCGATCGCGAACAGGTAGCGCCCCAGCACCGAGCGGTGCAGCACCACGCCGGCGATCAGCGTGATGACGATCAGCGCGATCAGCGTGTGCGGCACCGCGATCGTCGGCTCGGTGTAGCCGAACAGGCGTGCCAGCGGCGCGAACACCTGGCTGCGCCCGGCCGTCAGCCACTCCAGGGTAGGGAAGCTGGCGCCGAAGCCGAAGCCGACGGTGGCGTCCTCGGTGTAGTAGCGCGCCATGCCGCGGTAGATCAGCAGCGCGCACAGCGTGACGACGAACGGCTGCAGCCCGACCTTGGCGATCAGCGTGCCGTGGATGAGGCCCATCAGCATGCCGGCGGCGATGACGATCAGTGTCGCGACGGCCCAGTGCACATCGACGTTGACGATCAGGTCGATGAACAGCACGCCCAGCAGCGCGACGATCGCGCCCACCGACAGCTCGATGCCGCCCACCAGGATGACGAAGGCCTGCGCGATGGCGATGATGCCGAACAGGCCGATCTGGTTGGCGGTGTTCGAGATGTTGGCCGCCAGCAGGAAACGCGGATTGATGATCGCGACGACCGCGCCGACCACCAGGATCAGCACCAGCAGGCCGATGTCCTTCTTGAAGATCACGGGTGACCTCTCGTGGCTTCCATCATGCCGCTTCGGCCACCGGCGCGCCCACCGCCAGCCGCAGCACGTTGTGCTCGCTGAACTGCGGCCGCTCCAGGTGGCCGCTGATGCGGCCCTCGTGCATCACCGCGATGCGGTCGCACACGCCGATGACCTCTTCCATGTCCGACGAGATCATCAGGATCGCCACGCCGGCATCGGCCAGCGAGCGCAGCAGCGTGTAGATGTCGTTCTTGCTGCCGACGTCGATGCCGCGCGTCGGCTCGTCGAGCACGATCACGCGCGGCTTCATCGACAACCACTTGGCCAGCACCACCTTCTGCTGGTTGCCGCCCGACAGCACGCCTGCGGCGGTGGTGACCGACGGCGCGCGGATGCCCAGGCTGCGCTTCTGGCGCTCGGCGTTGCCGCGTTCGGCCGCGACGGTGACGATCTGTCGCCGCGCGTAGGCCTTGAGGTTGGGCAGCGAGATGTTTTCGGCGATCGGCACGTCGAGCAGCAAGCCGGCGCGCTTGCGCTCCTCGGGCACCAGGTACAGGCCACGATCGATCGCCGCGCGCGGCGTACCCGCGGCGACCGGCCGCCCGGCCACACGCACCGTGCCGCCCAGCAGCGGATCGATGCCGAACACGGCGCGGGCCAGCTCGGTGCGCCCCGAGCCCACCAGGCCGGCCAGGCCGAGGATCTCGCCCTCGCGCACGCGCAGCGTCACGGCCTGCGCGGGGTAGGTGGTGGTGCGCACGCCGTCGATCTCGAGCGCGTCGCTGCCCGGCGGCCGCGCCGGTGCGGTGTAGTTGCCCTTGAGGTCGCGCCCGATCATCAGGCGGATCATCGCGGCGTGATCGATCTCGGCGCGCTCCAGGGCGCCGGCCACGCGCCCGTCGCGCAGCACCACCACACGGTCGGCGCAGCGCTCGACCTCGGCCAGGCGGTGCGAGATGAAGATGATGCTGACGCCGTCGGCCTTGAGCGCGGCGATCACGCGCAGCAGGCGCTCGGTCTCGGAGATCGTCAGGCTCGAGGTCGGCTCGTCCATGATCACCACGCGCGCATTCAGCGACAGCGCCTTGGCGATCTCGACCAGTTGCTGTTGCGCCGGCGACAGGCGGTCGACCATCGTGTCGGCATCGAAGTCGCAGCCCAGGCGGTCGAGCAGCGGCCGCACGCGGCGGTGCAACGTTTCGTTGTCCACCAGCTTCAGGAAGCCACCCTTCAGCGCCTCGCGGCCGATGAACACGTTGGCCGCCACGTCGAGGTTGTCGAACAGGTTGAGCTCCTGGTGCACGAATGCGATGCCGGCAGCCAGCGCGTCGCGCACCGTGAGCGCGGCACGGTCGGCACCGTCGGTGCGGATGACTCCCGCATCCGGTGCGACCACGCCGCCCAGCACCTTCATCAACGTCGACTTGCCGGCGCCGTTTTCGCCGACCAGGCCGACCACCTCGCCACGGCCGACCGACAGGCTGACCCCCCCGAGCGCCACCACGCCCGGGTAGGCCTTGCGGATGTCGATCAGCTCGAGCAGTGGCGGGGCGGGGCTCACTTGCCCATCATCTGCTTCATGCCGGCGGTGAAGGCATCGACGTTGGATTTGTCGATCACCTTGCCCGGCACGATGATGATGCCGTCCTTCGGCACGCCCGACTTGTTGCCTTCGAGGTACGCGGCCATCAGCTTCATGCCACGATAGCCCCACTCGAACGGCTGCTGCACCACCGTGCCGGCGATCGTGCCTTCCTTGACGCCGCCCAGCGTGATGGGGTCTTCGTCGAAGCCGATGACCTGGATCTTGCCGAGCTTGCCGGTCTCCTTGAGCACCTCGTAGATGCGCGGCGTGTTGTAGGAGTAGAAGCCGACCAGGCAGGCGACGTCGGGGTTGGCGGCCAGCGCATCCTCGACGTTGCGCTTGGCGCGGCCCTGGTCGATCTCGTCGCCGCGCACGTCGGTCAGCGTGACCTTCGAGCCCTTGATGACCTCGCGCACGCC
>DATDJF010000299.1:0-3130 GCA_036520715.1 Burkholderiaceae bacterium
AAGAGCTGTTTCGCGAGGATTCGACGCTGCGTGAATGCACGGCGCGGGTGACGGCCGTGTCGGCAGACGGCATCCAGCTCGACCGCACCGTGTTCTATCCGCAGGGCGGTGGGCAGGCCGGCGACGCCGGCGTGCTGCGGCTGTCCAACGGCGATGAGCTGGCCATCGTCGATACCCGCAAGGGCGCAGCGCCTGGCGAGATCGTCCACCTGCCGGCGCCTGACGCCGACCTCTCGGCGCTGCAGATCGGCACCCTCGTGACCGCGCAGATCGATTGGCGGCGCCGGCACCGCCACATGCGCTTTCACACGTCGACGCATCTGCTGTGTGCGCTGGTGCCGCATCCGGTGGACGGCTGCTCGATCACCGCCGACTACGCGCGCCTGGACTTTCACATGACCGAGCCGCTCGACAAGGAGGCGCTGACGCAGGGGCTGGCGCGCCTGGTCGCCGGGTCGCACGCGGTGAGCCACCGCTGGATCAGCGAGGCCGAGTTCGACGCCAACCCGAGCCTGGTGCGCAGCATGAGCGTGCAGCCGCCGCGCGGCCAAGGGCGCGTGCGGGTGATGTCCGTCGAAGGCGTCGACCTGCAGCCGTGCGGCGGCACCCACGTGGCCAACACCGCCGAGATCGGGGCGGTGGTGGTCACGAAGATTGAGAAGAAGTCGGCCAAGACCCGCAGGGTCTTGCTCGGCTTCGCCGAGCCAGCCGAAGGTTGAGGCCGACTTCTACCGGTGCAGGCTCACATCGCGTCAGCGATGTGAAGCGCCGTCAGGCGCGGCCGGAACCAAAAGAAGTCGGCCCGGGGCCGTCAGTTGGTGCTGTACTTCTCGGCGCGGAAGTCGTCGTGGCAGGCCTTGCAGGCAGCCCCGAGCGAGTTGAGCGCGGTCTTGATGTTGTCGAGGTTGCCGGTCTTGGCGGCGGCTTCGAACTTCTCGGCCTCGGCCATCATCTTGGTGGCCAGATCCTTGACCTTGGCCTGTTCCTTCCAGATCTCGGGCTTGGCGCGCGTGGGCATGCCCTTGTCGGTGCCTTCGCCGAACGCTGCCCACGGCAGCTTGGACATCGTGACCACGATCGCGGCGTTGTCGGCGGCGGCCTTGGCGTCGAACGGCGCCCGGCCCTGCACCATGGCGCCGACCCGTCCCAGGTGGTTGGCCATCACCGTCAACGCACTCTGGCGGTACTTGATGGCGTCTTCGGGCTTCTGAAATTGCGCAGCGGCGCTCAGGCTGGTCAGCGTGGCCCCAGCGGCAATGACGGTCAGGACGAGACGATTCATGCAAATTCCTCCAGCGGCGGCGGTTGAGAAACTGGCCACCAGCGCCCGGGGGCGCGGCGGTCGGCGAGTGTACGTGCCGTGCCGGCCGGAGATTCCCGTCTCGGTGAATCCACTGATGGAGCGCTCGGGTTTGCGCCGCCGCCGCCGCGGCTTCCGTTATCGTTGCACCCCGGCTGCCGTGCCCTTGGCGTGCAGCCCTGGAGAAACGAGCGCATGAGCGACGACAACGCCCCCACGCCGGCCGGCTCGAGCGTGGTGCGCGTCTGGGATCTGCCGACCCGGCTGTTCCATTGGCTGCTGGCGCTCGCCGTGCTGGCCCAGGTGATCACCGGTGTCATCGGCGGCGCCGCGCTGGCCTGGCACTTGCGCGTCGGCTATTGTGTGTTCGCGCTGATCGTGTTTCGCATCGTCTGGGGCCTGGTGGGTGGCCACTGGTCGCGCTTTGCGAGCTTCGTCTACGGCCCGGCGAGTGTGTTGCGCTACCTGCGTGGCCAGCGCCTGGACGGCGACCACTTCCACGTCGGCCACAACCCGTTGGGCAGCGCGTCGGTGTTCGCGATGCTGGCGATGCTGGCGATCCAGGTGGCCACCGGCCTGGTGGCCGACGACGAGATCGCCACCACCGGGCCGCTCAACCGTTTCGTGTCGAGCGCGTTCGCCTTGAGCGCCACGGCATGGCACAAGGGCCCCGGCATCTCGCTGATCTTCGCGCTGGTGGTGCTGCACATCGGCGCCATCGTGTACTACACGCGCAAGGGCCAGGTGCTGGTGCGTCCGATGATCGGCGGCGACAAGCTGCTGCCCGGCACGGTGCCGGCCAGCGCGGACGACCGGCCCAGCCGCGTGCGTGCGCTGGCGATCGCGCTGGCCAGCGCCGCGCTGGTGGCAGCGGTCGTCAGGCTCGGAGGCTGACGGCGTGCACCCGCGCAGGACCGCATTGACGGCGAAGACGGCATCGACGGGCAGCGTGTCGCCGCGCGTGCAGTTGCTGACCCCGCAGTCGCCGGCCCAGTTCGATGCGACGCGCGCGATCTTTCGCGAGTACGCGGCCGCGCTCGGCGTGGACCTGTGCTTTCAGAACTTCGACGCCGAGCTGGCGGCGTTGCCCGGCGAATACGGCGCGCCACGCGGCGCGCTGCTGCTGGCCACCGTCAACGGCGAGCTCGCGGGCTGCGGCGCCTGCCGGGCGATGGGCGACGTCGACTATGCCAATGCCTGTGAGATGAAGCGGCTGTACGTGCGCCCGGGCTTTCGCGGGCTCGGGCTGGGCCGTACGCTGGCACAAGCGCTGATGGACCATGCGATGGGGGCCGGCTACTCGGTGATGCTGCTCGACACGCTCGACGACATGGAGGCCGCACGCGGCCTCTACGTGGCGCTCGGCTTCGAAGAGATCCCGCCGTACTATTTCAACCCGATCCCCGGCGCGCACTATCTGAAGGCGGATCTCGACGGCGGGGCGCGGCCGACCACCGGACGCATGAGGCTGTGATGGACGACTCTTCGGTGGTGCAGTTGCAACAAGGCCCGTTGCGGTTGGCGCTGCGCCCCGACCTCGGCGGTGCGATCGCCGGCCTCTGGCTCGACGGGCTGCCGGTGTTGCGCTCGTGCGAGCCGCAGCAGCTGGCGAGCGTGCGCGAGTCGGGCTGCTTCGCGCTGGTGCCTTATTCCAACCGCATCGGGCAGCGGCAGTTCACCTGGCTCGGCCGCAGCTACACGCTGGCCAGCAACTGCGACGAGCCGCACACGCTGCACGGCACCGGCTGGCTCGCTGCCTGGGAGGTGCTGGAGCGTTCGCCGTCTGCGGTGACGCTGCAGGTCACCCATCCCAGCGACGCACACTGGCCG
>DATDJF010000300.1:0-3852 GCA_036520715.1 Burkholderiaceae bacterium
GCCTCGGTGCTGGTCGGCTTTGTCGCCAGGATGGGCGAAAAAGAGACGGTGCGGCTGATCGCCGTCGGCGCATCCGACATGATGGGCCCGGCCATGGTGGTGCTGCTGGCCGGCGGTGTGTCGGCGATCATGAACAACACGCAGACGCTGGACACCATCCTGCATTCGATGGAGCAACTGGTCAGCGGCTCGTCGGCGGCGTTCTTCACGTCCCTGACGATCCTGGTGAACATCCCGCTGGCGGTGCTGATCCCGTCCAGCTCGGGGCACGGCGCGCTGGCCATGCCGCTGCTGGCGCCGCTGGCCGACTTTGCCAACGTCAGCCGCGCCACCACCATCACCGCCTGGATCATGGGCCACGGGCTGGCGCTGATGATGGCGCCGACCAGCGTCGTGCTTGTTGGCGGCCTGGCGATTGCGAAGGTCGGCTACGACAAATACCTGCGCTTCGTGTGGCCCTTGCTGCTCGGGATGTTCGTTGTGTCGGCCTTCATAATCGGCGTCGCCGCGACACTGGAATGAAGGCCGTCGATGTCCTTCCAAGTGGCCTTGTGCTTGCATGCAGTTTGTCTGAAGTACCGATAGGGAGCTTTCCACGTGATCATGAACATCGCCGCAAAGTGCAAGGGCATCGGCAAGCGCATGGCTTCGCGTGTGGGTACGCTGGCCCTGGTAACCACCGCGTTGCTGCTGTCGGCCTGCCGCCCCGCGCCGGAGCCTGCGGCGCCTGAAATCCGCCCGGTGCGCGCGCTGAAGATCGAGAAGCGCGCCGCCGACGGTGCCGTGTCGATCACCGGCACGGTGCAGGCGCAGAACGAGGTCAACCAGTCCTTCCGCATCGATGGGCGGCTGATCGAGCGCCTGGTGGACGTGGGCGACACGGTCAAGGTCGGGCAGCTGATCGCGCGGCTCGATCCGCAGAACGAGGAGAGCGGCGTGCAGGCGGCGCGCGCGCAACTGTCGGCAGCGCAGGCGCGCTTGATCGAAGCTCGCAGCAATTTCGAGCGCATGCGCGATCTGGTGGCCGAGGACGCGGTGTCGCGTGCCCAGTTCGACCAGGCCGAGGCGCTGCGCAGGACAGCCGAGGCGGGCGTCGAGGCCGCACAGTCGCAGGTGGCGCTGGCGGGCAACCGGCTGAGCTACACGCGGTTGTTCTCCAACGTCGCCGGCGTCGTCACCGTGCGCGGGCCGGAGCCCGGCGAGGTGGTCTCGCCCGGCCGCATGATCGTGCAGGTGGCGCGCGAGGGCGCACGTGACGCGATCTTCGACGTGCCGGTGCAGGTGAAGAACGCTGCGCCGAAGAATCCGGAGATCCGCGTCACGCTGGCCAGCGACCCGAGCGTCAGTGCCATCGGCAGGGTGCGCGAGGTCGCACCGCGCGCCGACCCGGTGACCGGTACCTTCGCCGTGCGGCTGCGGCTGATCGACCCACCGGCGGCGATGCGCCTGGGCTCCACCGTCACCGGGCGCATGACGCTCGAAGGCACGCCCGGCATCGAGATTCCGGCAGCGGCGCTGGTGCGCAGCAACGGCAAGGCGGCGGTGTGGATCGTCGACCCGACGGCCAAGACCGTGTCACTGCGCGAGATCGGCGTCGGCGCGTCCAGTGCGTCGGCGGTGCAGGTGGCCAGCGGGCTGGCGCCCGGTGACGTGGTCGTCACCGCCGGGGTGCAGGCGCTACGCCCGGGCCAGAAGGTGAGCCTGCTCGGAGCGGCCACCAAATGATCGGTCCGAACCTTTCCGAATGGGCGCTGAAGCGCCCATCCTTCATCTTCTTCCTGATGATCCTGGCGGTGGGCGCGGGCGTGCTCGCGTTCAAGGACCTCGGCCGCGACGAGGACCCGCCGTTCACCGTGCGCACGATGATCGTCGCCGCCGCCTGGCCCGGCGCCACCGTCGAGGAAACCCTGCAGCAGGTGACCGAGCGGCTCGAGCGCACCTTGCAGGAAACACACACCTTCGACTCGGTGCGCAGCTACACCATCGCCGGGCAGACGACGATCTTCGTCGACCTGGACGACACCACCGCCACGAAGGACATCCCCGACGTCTGGTACCGCGTGCGGCGCAACATCGGCGACATGCGCGGCACGCTGCCGGCCGGCGTGGTGGGGCCGTTCTTCAACGACGACTTCGGCGACACCTTCGGCATCATCTACGGCTTCACCGCCGACGGCTTCAGCTTCCGCGAGCTGCGCGACTACGCCGAGGACGTGCGCTCCAAGCTGCTGCAGGTGCCCGATGTCGCCAAGGTCGAGGTGCTGGGTGCTCAGGACGAGCGCATCTACATCGAGTTCTCGAACGAGAAGCTGGCCGGCCTGCGCCTCAATATGCAGAGCATCATCGGCACGCTGCAGGCGCAGAACGTGCTGCGGCCTTCCGGCGTGCTGCAGACCGAAAAGGAGCGTGTCTACCTGCGCGTCACCGGCGCCTTCGACAACGAGCGCGACATCGAGAACGTCAACATCGTCGTCGGCGAGCGTGTCATCCGCCTGGGCGACATCGCCACGGTCAAGCGCGGCTTCGTCGACCCGCCGACGCCGATGTTCCGCGTTAATGGCGTGCCGGCGATCGGGCTGGCGGTGTCGATGCGTGCCAAGGCCGACATCCTGACGCTCGGCAAGAACATCCGCACCGCGATGGCCGAGATCCGCACCACGCTGCCGGTGGGCATCGAGCCGCATGTGGTCGCCGACCAGTCGACCATCGTCGACGTCGCGATCAACGACTTCCTGACCTCGCTGTACCAGGCCATCGGCATCATCCTGGTGTGCAGCTTCGTCAGCCTGGGCGTGCGCCCCGGCATCGTCGTTGCGCTGGCCATCCCGATCACGCTGGCCATCGTGTTTGCGGTGATGAACTCGATGTACATCGACCTGCAGCGCGTGTCGCTGGGTGCGCTGATCATCGCGCTCACGCTGCTGGTGGACGACGCGATGACCACCGTCGACGCGATGCAGCGCCGCCTGGCGGCGGGCGACTCGCCCGACAAAGCGGCCTCGTTCGCCTACCGCACGCTGGCCGCGCCGATGTTGATCGGCACGCTGGTGACCATCGCCAGCTTCGTGCCGGTGGGCTTCGCGCCCGGCGGCGCCAGCGAAGTGCTGTCGTCGCTGTTCTCGGTGGTGGCGATCGCGCTGATCGCATCGTGGCTGGTGGCGGTGGTCTTCGGCCCGATCATCGGCAAGGCGATCCTCAAGCCGCCGGCGCCGGTGCAGGGCGAGCCCAAGCCGAGCAAGCTGAAGAACGGCTACCAGGCGCTGCTGCGCACCGCGATCCGCATGCGATGGGTGACGATCGGCATCACCATCGCGATGTTCGCGGCGGCCATCCTGGCGCTGCCGCTGGTGCCGCGGCAGTTCTTCCCGTCGTCGGACCGTCCCGAACTGCTGGTCGACCTGACCTTGCGCCAGAACGCCTCGATCGCCGCCAGCCAGGCGTCGGCCGAGCGGGTCGAGGCGCTGCTCAAGGGCGACCCCGATGTCGACCACTACAGCACCTACGTTGGGCGCGGTGCGATCCGCTTCTACCTGCCGCTGTCGGTGCATCTGGCCAACCCCTTCTTCTCGCAGCTGGTCGTCATCGCGAAAGACATCGCGGCCCGCGATCGGCTGCAAGCCCGGCTCGAGAAGGTGCTGGCGGCCGAGTTGCCCGAGGTCGTCGCGCGCCTGTCACCGCTGGAGATGGGCCCGCCGGTCGGCTGGCCGCTGCAGTACCGCGTGATCGGCCCCGACAAGGACGAGTTGCGCCACATCGCCGAGGGCGTCGCCAAGCTGATGGCCGCGGACACCCGGGTGGTCAATGTCAACTACGACTGGATGGAGCCGGCACGCCAGCTGCTCGTGCACATCG
>DATDJF010000301.1:0-4037 GCA_036520715.1 Burkholderiaceae bacterium
GCGCAGGTGGCGACACCGGCCCCCACGCCGGCCACCCGGCCCGAGCCGGCGATCAAGCGCACGGTGATCGAGGACGACCAGGTGAAGATCGAAGAGTTGCGCGTGCGCGGCCAGGTGCAGCGCATCACGATCTCGCCCAAGGCCTCTGGCGTGCGCGCCTACGAGATCGCGCCGCCCGACTCCGGCCGTGACCCATCGCAGCAGTCCAAGGGGATCAGCGGTCGCAGCCTGTGGCAGATGTGGTCGTTCTGACGCTCGTACGGCCCTGACTCGCGCATGGCGGTGTTCACCGAGTTGGCCAGCCACGAGGTGGCGGCATTCGTGGCGCATCTGCATGCCGGTGAACTGATCGACCTGGCGCCCATCGGAGCCGGCATCGAGAACACCAACTACTTCGTCACCACCAGCGCGGGCCTGTGGGTGCTCACCGTGTTCGAGCGCCTGACGGGCGAGCAGCTGCCGTTCTACCTGCGCCTGATGCAGCACCTGGCGCGGCGCGCGCTGCCGGTGCCGGAGCCGCGAGCCGGTGCGGCCGGCGAGCTGGTGCACACGCTGCGCGGCAAGCCGGCGGCGCTGTGCACGCGGCTGCCCGGGCAGCACATCGATGCGCCCGCGCAGGCGCACTGCGCGCAACTCGGGCACACGCTCGCCGGGCTGCACGCGGCGGCGGCGGACTTTTCGCTGGCGCAACCCAACCTGCGCGGGATCGCGTGGTGGCAAGCCACCGCGCCGCGCCTGCGGCCGTTTCTCGACGACGACGCGACGTTGTTGCTCGACCAGGAGATGGCCTTCCAGCAGCAGCTCGCCACGTCGGCGGCCTACGCCGGCCTGCCGCGTGCGGCGGTGCATGCCGACCTCTTTCGCGACAACGTGCTGTTCGATGGTGACGGCCAGCAGCACCTGAGCGGCTGCGTCGACTTCTACTTCGCCGGCGTCGACACGCTGCTGTTCGACCTCGCGGTGTGCGTCAACGACTGGTGCCTGGCCGACGACGCCGGCCGCATCGACGAAGCGCGCGCCGCGGCCCTGCTCGGCGCCTACGGCGAGCGCCGCGCGCTGTCGGCCGCCGAGCATCGCCTGTTTCCTGCCATGCTGCGCGCCGCGGCGCTGCGCTTCTGGCTGTCGCGCCTGGCAGACCGCCACCTGCCGCGCGAGGCGGCGCTGCTGCAGCCGAAGGATCCGCGACATTTCGAGCGCCTGCTGGGCGAGCGCGTCGCACAACCCTGGCACCCGCCTCGATGAACAGAGCGCCTGCATCATGGGATTGAGACTGCAAACCGTCGACGCGCGCCAAGGCTGGACCTGGGTGCGCGACGGCGTGCGCCTGTACCTGCGGCGGCCGGTCGCCTTCAGCGCGATGCTGTTGCTGTTCCTGCTGGCCACCGGCGTGTGGTCGGTGCTGCCGGTGGTCGGCCTGGCTGCGCTGGCCAGCCTGCCGCTGCTGTCGTTGGGCTTCATGGTCGCGTCGCGATCGGTGCTGCGCGGCGGCCTGGCGCATCCGGGGCAGTTCATCGAGCCGTTGCGCGGCGACTCGCAGCGGCGCCGCAACCTGCTGCTGTTGTGCGCGTTGTACGGCGTGGGCGCGCTCGCGGTCGTGTGGTGGGTCGGCTGGGTCTACGGCGACGCGATGGACGCCCTGCGCGAGGCGATGTCCAAGCAGGGGCCGGCGAGCACCGACGCCGCGTCGGCTGCCGCCGACCCGCGCCTGATGGAAGGCACGCTGAGCTTCGGCTTGCTGGCCACGCTGCTGTCGATCCCGTTCTGGCACGCGCCGGCGCTGGTGTGGTGGGGCGGCCAGGGCGTCTGGCAGGCCCTGTTCTCCAGCACGCTCGGCGTCTGGCGCGCCAAGGCGGCCTATCTCGTGTACTCGACGGCTTGGCTGGGCGCGTCGATCGCCCTCAGCCTGGTGGTGGGCGTGCTGGCCGGCACGTTCGGCTCGCCCGCGCTCATCACCTGGCTGGTACCCGCGCTCGTGCTCGCGTTGTCGAGCGCGTTCTACGTGTCGCTGTGGTTCAGCTTCGTCGACAACTTCGGCAGCCCGGACGAAGAAGGACCCGATTCGCCGCAGCCGCCGGGCGAGCCGGCGAGCCTGCCAGGCCCCTGAGTCAGGCTTTGCAGCCCGCGCCGGCGCCTGCAGGCACCGGCCCCTTCGCAGGCGTGAGCCGGCACGCAGGTGCCGTCTCACGTCCGGCTCAGGCGATCGGCGTCAGCTTGGCCACCGCGAGCGCCAGCCACTTGGCGCCGTGGCGGCCGAAGTTGATCTGCGCGCGCGCGTCGTCGCCCTGCCCTTCGAGCGTGACGATCACGCCCTCGCCGAACTTGTTGTGGAACACGCTCTGGCCGATGCGCAGCGCCGGGCCCGATGGCGTGGCGGTCACGCTGCGCCGCAGATCGATCGCCGACGGCGCGCTGGGTTCCACGCGACCGACGCCGACCACCGAGCCCAGGCCCCTGCCGCGCGCCCACGCCTCCTGGTACTGGCGTGCATAACCCGAGCCGAAGCCCTGGTTGCGCGGCGTCAGCCACTTCAGCGCGCCGTCGGGCAGTTCATCGAGGAAGCGGCTCTTCACGTGGTAACGCGTCTGGCCGTGCAGCATGCGGGTCTGGCTGAACGACAGGTAAAGCCGCTTCCTCGCCCGCGTGATCGCCACGTACATCAGGCGGCGTTCCTCCTCGAGCCCGTCGACGTCGGACATCGAGTTCTCGTGCGGAAAGAGGCCTTCCTCCATTCCGGTGATGAACACGCAGTCGAACTCCAACCCCTTGGCCGAGTGCACCGTCATCAGCTGCACGGCGTCCTGCCCGGCCTGCGCCTGGTTGTCGCCGGCCTCCAGCGCCGCGTGGGTGAGAAACGCCGCCAGCGGTGACACGATCTCGCCGGTCTCGGCATCGGGCGTGACGTCGACCGCGGCCACCGCCTGCGGCAGGCCGGCGGCGATGGCGCCGGCGGTCTCGTCCACCGGCAGCGCCACCGCGTCCTTGCCGAAGCCCTCCTGCGTGACGAAGGCTTCGGCGGCGTTGACCAGCTCCTCCAGGTTCTCGATGCGGTCGGCGCCTTCCTTTTCGGTACGGTAGAAGTCGATCAGGCCGGTGGCCCGCAACACGTGCTCGATGATCTCGCGCAAGGTCGAGCCATGCGTGGCGTCGCGCATCGAATCGACCAGCGCGTTGAACGCGCGCACGTTGCCGCCCGACTTGCCGGTGAGCGCCCCCGCGCTTTGGTACAGGCTGCGCGCGCTGACCCGTGCAGCATCCTGCAGTTGCTCGATGCTGCGTGCGCCGATGCCGCGTGCCGGGAAGTTGACCACCCGCAGGTAGGAGGTGTCGTCGTTCGGGTTCTCGATCAGCCGCAGGTAGGCCAGCGCGTGCTTGACCTCCGCGCGCTCGAAGAAACGCAAGCCGCCGTACACGCGGTACGGCACGCCGGCGTTGAAGAGCGCGCTTTCCAGCACCCGGCTCTGGGCATTGCTGCGATACAGCAGCGCCAGCTCGCTGCGCGGCGTGCCGGCGCGGTGCAGCTGCTGCAGCTCGTCGAGCAGCCATTGCGCTTCGGCATAGTCGCTGTTGGCTTCGACCACGCGCACCGGCTCGCCGGGGCCGGCCTCGGTGCGCAGGTTCTTGCCCAGGCGCCGCTCGTTGTGCGCGATCAGCGCGTTGGCGGTGTCGAGGATGTTGCCGAACGAGCGGTAGTTGCGCTCCAGCTTGATCACCTCGCGCACGCCGTACTCGCGCTCGAACAGCGCCATGTTGCCGACCTGCGCGCCGCGAAACGCGTAGATGCTCTGGTCGTCGTCGCCGACCGCGAACACACCTTGCGGGCGTTGCGGGTCGGCGCCACCCCCGGGCGGCGCGAACATCTGCAGCCACCGGTATTGCAGGCGGTTGGTGTCCTGGAACTCGTCGACCAGCAGGTGCGCGAAGCGGCGCTGGTAGTGCTCGCGCAGCGGGTCGTGGTCGCGCAGCAGCTCGTAGCTGCGCAGCATCAGCTCGGCGAAGTCGACCACGCCCTCGCGCTGGCACTGGTCTTCGTAGGCCTG
>DATDJF010000302.1:0-4810 GCA_036520715.1 Burkholderiaceae bacterium
GGGTACAAACACGCCGGGGAAGCGCCCGCGGCCGAGCACGTGCCGCCGGGCCTTGAGGACAACACACTTCGAACTGGAGATCATCTCCATGCTGCGGATGCCTGCGCCGGCTTTCGAGAGCGACGCTCGTGGCTTGATCAACACGCGCATGGCCTTGCGATTCCTGTGGGTCGGCGTGGTGGTGTGCAGCATCGGCAGCATCGCGTCGTGGCTGCAGCCCTTCCAGATCACCGGCACGGCCCGCACCGTGCTGGTGGGTGCACAGGTGCTGCTGGGCCTGCTGTGCGTGGCCGGCACGCAGTTGGTCCACGCGGTGCCCGCACGCACGCTGGTGCTCGCTGCCTCCTGGGCCAGCGTGGTGGCCGCGTCGCTGGCCGCGTTGAGCATCGGGCACGGTGCGCATTCGCTCGATCTGAGCTTCTTTCCGTTGATCGTCGGCCTCGTCGCCGTGCTGGCCGGTACCCGGCAGGCGCTGTTGATGGTGGTGGTGTGCGCGGCGATCGTCGGTCTGCTCGCCTGGCTCGAAGTCGACGGCTGGCTGCCTGGCGCCGCCGCGCTCGCGAACTCGCCGCTGTCGCATCCGCTGATCACGCACGGCCTGCTGCTGCTGTCCGGCTTCACGATCGGCGCCATCATGCTGCGCTTGTCGAACGCGTCGTACCGCAGCGCGCAGGAGCGCGAGGTGCGTTTTCGTGGCCTGCTGGCCACTGCGGCCGATCACTATTGGGAGCTCGACGAGTCGTTGCGCCTGTGCCGTGCCGACGATGCCGCCACGCTCGGCGCCAGCGCGCTGTTCAAGCGGCAAATGATGCGGCCGCTGATCGAGGCGATCGAGGTCTACGGGCACGACACCCCCGCACAGGCGCGCTGCCTCGACGACTTGCGTGCGCATCGCGGATTTGCCGGCTTGCGCGGCAGATTGCACGAGGCCGGCCGCACGACGGTGACGCTGGAGTTCAGCGGCCACCCGCGTTTCACCGACGACGGCCGCTTCACGGGCTATTGGGGCGTCGCGCGCGACATCTCCGAGCAGGTGCGTGCCGAGGCCCAGTTGCGGCGCTCGGAGTCGATGCTGTCGACGCTGTTCGCCGCCACGCCCGATTGCCTGGCGCTGAGCGAACAGGCGGGCGGCCGCTTCCTGATGGTCAACCAGGCCTTCCTCGACACGCTGGGCTTCACGCGCGATCAGGTGATCGGGCGCACCGCGCTCGAGCTGGGCCTGTGGTACTCGCCGGACGAGCGCGCTCGCATGCTGCAGGTGCTGCGCGAGCAGGGCACCTTGAACAGCATGCGCATGGCGTTTCGCACGCGTGCGGGCGGCCGCGTCAACATGCTGGTGTCGGCGGCGCCGTGCCGCATCGACGGCGCCGACACCATGGTGATCAACGGGCGCGACATCACTGCCGACGAGCGCACACGCCAGGAGCACGCCGCCGTGCTGCAGCGGGTGTCGATCGGCATCGCCTTCACGCGCGCACACCACATCGCCAGCGCCAACCCGTGTTTCGAGCGCATGTTCGGATGGGACACCGGCGCGCTGGCGGGCCAGCCGATGGCGATGATCTGGCCCGATCTCGACGCGCAGGCCGCCGAGCCGGCGCTGCAGCGCACCGCCCGACCCAACGAGCCGGTGGTGCTCGAGCGCCAGATGACGCGGCGCGACGGCACCCGCTTCTGGTGCCATTTGCGCGCCGACGCGCTGGAGGGCGACGATCCGCTGGGCGGCGGCACCATCTGGTTTGCCGAGGACGTGAGCGACCGCCATCGCGCCGAGCTGGAGATCGCCGCGGCGCGTGATGCCGCCGAGGCGGCCAGCCGCGCCAAGAGCGCGTTCCTGGCCAACACCAGCCACGAGATCCGCACGCCGCTCAACGGCTTGCTCGGCCTGGCGCGGCTGGCGATGCGCGATGGCGTCAGCGAGTCGCAGCGCCGCACCTACATGGCGCGCATCCTGGAGAGCGCCGAGGGGCTGTCGGCGACGCTGTCGGACATCCTCGACCTGTCGAAGATCGAAGCGGGCAAGCTCAGCATCGACCGCGCGTCGTTCCGGCTGCGCGAGGCGCTGGAGTCGTTGTGCGGCGCCAACCTGGCAATCGCGCAGGCCAAGGGCCTGACACTGGATCTCGTGGTGGCCGCCGAGCTGCCGGTGGCGGTGATGGGCGACGCCAACCGGCTGCGCCAGATCGTCGGCAACTTCGTCTCCAACGCGATCAAGTTCACCGAGCGCGGCGGCGTGCGCGTCGAGGTCACGCCGCAGGCCGGCGCGGTGGTGCGGGTGGCGGTGTTCGACAGCGGCATTGGCATCGACGATGCCGCGCAGCGCCGCTTGTTCCAGCCGTTCTCGCAGGCCGATCAGTCGACGACACGCCGCTACGGTGGCACCGGCCTCGGGCTGTCGATCTGCCGCGAGCTGGCGCGCCTGCTCGGCGGACAAGTGGGGCTGCGCAGCACGCTGGACAAGGGCAGCGAATTCTGGGTCGAGCTGCCGCTGCCGGTGGCCGACGAGGCCGACATCCGCACCGCGTTTGCCACCGAGGTCGACGACATGCGCGTGCTGCAAGGCGCGCGCGTGCTGATCGGCGAGGACAACCCGGTGAACATGATGATCGCCTCGGGCCTGCTCGAGCAATGGGGCGTGCAGGTCGGGCAGGCCACCGATGGCGTGGCGGTGGTCGATGCGGTGCAGGCGGCCGAGCTCGACGGCACGCCCTACCATGCCGTGCTGATGGACCTTCAGATGCCGCGTCTGAGCGGGCACGCCGCCGCGCGCGAGCTGCGCGAACACCTGGGCGAACGTGCGCCGCCGATCATCGCGCTGACCGCGGCGGCGCTGGTCAGCGAGCGCGACGAGGCGCTGCGCGCCGGCATGTGCGAGTTCCTGACCAAGCCGATCCACGCCGAGCGCCTGCGCAGCGTGCTGGCGTACTGGGTCGGCCGGGGCCGTGCCTGAGGCGGCGGGGCGGCGGCGTGGCTGTGCGGCGGCGGCCGCCCGCCGCCAACATCGATAACCCTAACGCACCGGCGACGCGTACACGCCCGGCTCCGGGCCGCCGAGCCCGACCACGGTGTCGCGGATCAGGTGGCCGGAGATGCTGAAGCGCGGCGGGATCTTCGGCAGCGCATCGAGCGTGTACCAATTGGCGTCCTCGATCTCGTCGGCCTGCTTGACGATCTCGCCGCTCACCCACTCGGCGGTGTAGGCCACCATCAGGCTGTGCGGGAACGGCCAGCTCTGGCTGCCGTAGTAGCGCAGGTTACCCACCTGCACGCCCACCTCTTCGGCCACCTCTCGGTGCAGGCACTGCTCCAGCGACTCGCCGGCCTCGACGAAGCCGGCCAGCGCGCTGTAGACACCGGGCACGTAGTGCGGCGAGCGCGCGAGCAATATCTCTCCCTCGCGCCACACCAGCGCCATGATCGCCGGGCTCAGGCGCGGGTAGGCGGTGTGGCCGCAGGCGGGGCACTTGCGCGCGCGTTCACCCGCTTGGAGCGTGGTGGGCGTGCCGCAGACGCCGCAATGGCGATGCGCACGATCCCATTCGAGCACTTGCGCGGCGCGGCCGGCCACGCCCATCAGCGGCTCGCCGAAGGCCATCATCGCGGCGCGCAGCGGCGTGCGCTTGAAGCCCGGCAGCGGCTCGTTCAGCGTGAAGGCCCAGCAGTCGATGCCGTCGAGCTGGCCGAGGTAGTGGCGCGCCGGCTGCAACGGCTCGAACAACGACCACGGTCGCGGCGCGAGTACGGGGCTATCTTCGTGTTCGAGCAGCAGCAACTGGCCTTCGACGAAAACGAAGCACCACGCATCGGGCGTGGCGGCTGATCCGGGTGTGACGGCGGGGATGAACGGCATGCGCTGCATTGTGCAGCGCATGCGCTCAGCGGGCCCGCGGCGCGCTCATTCGGGCTCGATGCCGGCCTTCTTGATGACGCGTCCCCACTTGGCTGTCTCTTCGCCCTGGAACTTGGCGAGTTGCTCCGGCGTGGTGGGGAAGGGCTCGCCGCCGCTGGTGTCGAAGAAGGCCTTCGCTGCCGCAGTCTTCAGGCCGGCATGCAGCAGCTCGTTCAGCCTCGCCACCACCGGCGCCGGCGTGTTCGCCGGCACGTAGGCGGCGAACCAGTAGCCCATGTCGTAGCCCTTGACGCCGGCCTCGTCGATGGTGGGCACGTCGGGCAGCATCGGCAGCCGCTTGGTGGTCGACACGCCGAGCGCGTTGAGCTTGCCGGCCTTGATCTGCGGCACGCCGGTGGAGGTGTCGGTGATCATCATCACGATCTGGCCGCCCAGCAGGTCGGTGATCGCCAGCGGGTTGCTCTTGTAGGGCACGTGCAGGATGTCGGTGCCGCTCATCTGCTGGAACAGCTCGCCGGCGACGCGGCTGCTCGAGCTGCCGCTGCCGAAGGTGAGCTTGCCGGGATTCTTCTTCGCGTAGTCCAGCAGCTCCTTCACGCTCTTGTACGGCGAGTTGGCCGCCACCACCAGCACCTGGCCGCCCTTGCCGAGGCCGCTGACCGGAGCGAAATCCTTCACCGGGTCGTACGGCAGCTTCTTGTACAGGTGCTCGTTGGCTGCATGCGTGGTGTTGGTGGTGATCAGCACCGTGTGGCCGTCGGCCGTGGCGCGCGCAGCCGCCTGCGCGGCCAGCATGCCGCTGGCGCCCGCCTTGTTGTCGACCACCACCGCCTGCTTGGTGCTCTCGGTGATCGATTGGCCGAGCGCGCGTGCGAGTTGGTCGGTGGCGCTGCCGGCTGCAAACGGCACGATGAAGGTGATCGGCTTGGCCGGGTAGGCCTGCGCCCAAGCGGCGGGCGC
>DATDJF010000303.1:0-12451 GCA_036520715.1 Burkholderiaceae bacterium
AGATCCAGCGGCTGATCGGCCGCTCGCTGCGCTGCGTGTTCGACCTGAAGGCGCTCGGCGAACGCACGATCTCGCTCGACTGCGACGTCATCCAGGCCGACGGCGGCACGCGCACTGCCGCCATCACGGGCGCCTTCGTGGCGGCGCACGACGCGGTCGGCTGGCTGCGGGCGCAAGGGCGGCTGCAGGCGTCGCCGATCCGCGAGTTCGTGGCCGCGGTGTCGGTGGGCCTCGTGCAGGGCGTACCGCTGCTCGACCTGGAGTACGTCGAAGACTCGGCCTGCGACACCGACATGAATGTGGTGATGACCGGCGCGGGAGGCTTCGTCGAGGTGCAGGGCACGGGCGAGGGGCACAGCTTCTCGCGCGCCGAGATGGACCGCCTGCTGGCGCTGGCCGACAAGGGCATTCGCGAGCTGCTAGCCGCGCAGCGCGCGGCGCTGGGAATCGATTGAGATGACCCCCTTGCTAGCTGCGCTCGCTTCCCCCCGAGGGGGATCAGGCCCCTTCGGGCGGCCGGGCGGGGCCTGATGCAGCTGGTGCTGGCGTCCAACAACGCCAAGAAGCTGATCGAGTTGCAGACGCTTCTGAGCGGGTTGCCGCTGCAGTTGGTGCCGCAATCGGCGCTCGCCATCGCCGAGGCGGACGAGCCGCACGGCACCTTCGTCGAAAACGCGCTGGCGAAGGCGCGCCATGCGTGTGCGCAAGCCGGCGCACCGGCGATCGCCGATGACTCCGGCCTGTGCGTCGACGCGCTCGGCGGCGAACCCGGCGTGGCGTCGGCCCACTACGCGCCGGCGCTGCCCGATGGCGGTGATCGCGAGCAGCGGCGTGTCCGGCAGGATGCTGCCAATACCGCACTGCTGCTGCAGCGCATGCGCGACCGGGCGGACCGCCGCGCGCGTTTCGTCAGCACACTGGTGGCGCTGCGCCACGCGCAAGACCCCGAGCCGTTGATCGCCTTCGGCCGCTGGGAGCTCGAGTTGCTGCACGAGCCGCGTGGCAGCGGGGGCTTCGGCTACGACCCGGTGGTGCGCGTGCCCACGCACGATTGCAGCGTTGCCGAACTGGCGAGCATCGTGAAGAATCAGATCAGCCACCGCGCGCTGGCTGCACAGGCGATGCGCTCGCTGATCAAGGAAGTCTGGCACCTTGATTGAAGCGCCTCGCGTCGCGACCGTCGAGCACCACCTGAGGCCCGGCACGCTGCAACTCGCCGCATTGCCGCCGCTGGCGCTGTACGTGCACCTGCCTTGGTGCCTCGCCAAGTGCCCGTATTGCGACTTCAACTCGCATGAGGTCGCCCCATCGGGGTTGCCCGAGGCGCGTTACCTGCAGGCGCTGCGTGCCGACCTCGAGGCGGCGCTGCCATTGGTGTGGGGCCGGCCGATCGTCAGCGTGTTCATCGGCGGCGGCACGCCGAGCCTGTTTTCACCCGACGGCATCGACGCCCTGCTGTCGGGCGTGCGTTGCCTGCTGCCGCTGGAGCCGGCCTGCGAAGTCACGCTCGAGGCCAACCCCGGGACCTTCGAGCGCGAGCGCTTTCGCGCGTTTGCGCAGGCGGGCGTCAACCGGCTGTCGATCGGCGTGCAGAGCTTCGACGACACGCTGCTGGCGCGCATCGGCCGCGTGCACGACGCCGGTCAGGCGCGCGCGGCGGCGCAGGAGGCGCGCGAGTCGTTCGAGCGCTTCAACCTCGACCTGATGTACGCACTGCCGGGCCAGAGCCTGCAGCAGTTGCAGCACGACCTCGATGCCGCGCTGGCGTTCGAGCCGCCGCACCTGTCGGTGTATCACCTGACGATCGAGCCCAACACGCGCTTTGCGCTGAATCCGCCGCCACGCCCGGACGACGACCTGGCCAGCGACATGCTCGACGCGATCGTCGATCGCACGGCGGGCGTTGGCCTTTCGCGCTACGAAGTGTCTGCCTTCGCGCGGCCTGGGCGCGAGTGCGTGCACAACCTGAACTACTGGCAGTTCGGCGACTACCTGGGCATCGGCGCCGGCGCGCACAGCAAGCTGAGCTTCCCGCATCGGGTGGTGCGCCAGCAGCGCTGGCGCGAACCGGTTGCCTACATGAAGCAGGCGCTCGCCGGCCAGGCGGTCAGCAACGAACACGAGGTCGCGCGCGACGCGCTGGCTTTCGAGTTCATGCTCAACACGCTGCGCCTGCGCGACGGATTTGCCAGCAACCTGTTCGCCGAGCGCACCGGGTTGCCGCTGTCGAGCGTGGAGCCGGCGCTGCAGCAGGCCGAGCAGCGCGGACTCATCGAACGCGGCGCTTCGCAGGTGCGGCCGAGCGCGCGCGGCTTCGACTTCCTGTCCGACCTGCAGCAGCTTTTCCTGCCGGCGGATTGATCGCGGGCGCCACGCTCGCCAGCGGCGACGCGTCGCTTGCCGACCAGGCGCGCGACGACGCCTCGATCTGCCCATGCAGCCAGCGCCGCAGCAGCGCCAGCGGGCGCCAGTCGTGCAGCGCCGGCGGGTAGACCAGCCAGTAGGCGTCGACCGTGGCGTCGCGCAGCGCCAGGCTGGACAGCCGAAACAGCCGCCGCTCGCGCAACGCATCGGCGGCCAGCACCTCACGCGACAACGCCACGCCGATGTTCTGCTCGGCCGCCTGCAGCATCAAGCCGGCGTCGTTGAACACAGCCACCGGATTGACGCGCACCTTCAGCCCGGACAAGGCGAACCATTGCTCCCATATCGAAGCGTTGCCCAGCAGCGGCTCGTGCGCCAGCGCGGCGACGTCGCGACCGAGCAGGCGCTGCGCGGCCGCCGGAGAGCCCACCGGGACCTTGGGCGAGTCGATCAGCATTTCGGCATGCAGCCCGCGCCACTGCCCGCCGCCCTGCCGGATCGCTGCATGAAAGCCCTCGCGCTGCAGGTCGACCACCTGCTGCGACGCCTCGAGCTCGACCGCGATGTCCGGATGCTTGCTGTGCCAGTCACCCATGCGCGGCAGCAGCCAGCGCTGCGCGAACGACGGCAACAGCGTCACGCGCAGCCGCGCTTCCGCCCCTGAGGCTGCTGCGGTGGCGGCGCGCACGCCGGCGTCGATCTGGTCGAGCGCCGGGCCGATCGCCTGCAGCAGCGCCGAGCCGGCCGCGTTGAGCACGATGCGCTGCTTGCGGCGGTCGAACAGCTCGATGCCCAGCGTCGCCTCGAGCTGGCGCAGTTGCTGGCTGACGGCGCTGTGGGTGAGGTGCAGTTCCTCGGCTGCGGCGCGCAGGTTGCCGGTGCGGGCAATGACCCGGAAGCTGGGCAGCGTGTGCAGGGGCAGGCGCGACACGATGTGCAGTATGCCTTACCAACTAGTGCAGAAGAAGTCGATTCCCAGCCGGGTGATGGACAACTATTCTTTCCATCGTCGATCGAGGAGTCCCCATGCAAACCACCTGGTCCCGCCCGATCCCGCTGCGCCGCGCGGCCTGGCTGCGCTTCGGCGATGGCTTGGTCGATGTCGCCGAGGCACTGCCATCGGCGCTGCGCCGTTCCTGGCAGCGTTGGCAGGCGATGCGGCTGCGCGCCGCTGAATTCCGTGCGTTGCGAGATCTCAGTCCGAGCGTGCTGCGCGACATCGGCATTGCACCCGAGACGATCCAGCAGGCACAGCACTGGAGCGACCAGCACGAGGTGACGCGCGACACCTTCCTGCGCGGCCTGTAGGGCCGGCAGGGGCTCTCTCGGACCCCGCGGCGGTCAGATGCGGTGGATGGTGCCGCCGGCGGTGCTCTTCAGCCGCGCGATCAGCGCGGCGGCGATGCGCTGCAGCGGCAGCACCTCGTGCGCGGCGCCGCGCGTGATGGCTTCGCGCGGCATGCCGAACACCACGCAGGTGGCTTCGTCCTGGCAGATGTTGTAGCTGCCGGCGTCGCGCATCACCCGCATCGCCTGGGCACCGTCGGCGCCCATGCCGGTGAGCATCACGGCCAGCGCATTGGGGCCCACCACGCGGGCCGCCGACTCGAACAACACCTCGACCGACGGCTTGTGGCGGTTGACCGCCTCGCCGTCGCGCACTCGTGCCACGTAGTTGGCGCCGCTGCGCTCCACCGACAGATGGAAGCCACCGGGCGCCAGGTAGGCGTGCCCTGGCAGCAGACGCTCACCGTCGCTGGCTTCCTTGACGCGGATCTGGCACAACGAGTCGAGCCGCTTGGCGTAGCTGGTGGTGAAGCCCGGCGGCATGTGCTGGGTGATCAGGATCGCCGGCGAGTCGGCCGGCAGTTCCATCAGCACCGCCTTGGTCGCTTCGGTGCCGCCGGTGGAGGCGCCGATGAAGATCAGCTTTTCGGTCGACAGCCGTCCCATCGGGGCGGGGCCCACCGGGGCGGCTGCCTTGCTGCCCGGCTCGGTGGGCTGGACGGGGGTCTGGCCGGCCAGCCGGCGCACCTGCGCGCGCGCTGCGATGCGGATCTTGTCGGTGATGTCGTCGGCCAGGCGCTGCAGGCCTTCGGCCACGCCGATGCGCGGCTTGGCGACGAAGTCCACCGCGCCGAGCTCCAGCGCGCGCAGCGTCACTTCGGCCCCGCGCTCGGTCAGCGTGCTGACCATCACCACCGGGGTCGGGCGCAGGCGCATCAGGCGCGACAGGAAGTCGATGCCGTCCATGCGCGGCATCTCCACGTCGAGCGTGATCACGTCGGGGTCGACCGCGCGGATCAGCTCGCGCGCGGCCAGCGGGTCGGCGGCGGCGCCGACGCACTGCATGTCGCTCTGGCGATTGATGATCTCGCCGAGCAGGCCGCGCACCAGCGCAGAGTCGTCGACCACCACAACGCGGATGCGGGCGCGAGTGTCCATCGCGGTGCTGCCTTCTTTCAGAACAGATCGACCGAGCCGCCGCCGCTGGCTTGCGGTGCGGCCTTCTCGGCCGCGGCGCGCTCTTGCGCCGCCAGTGCAGCCGGGTTGGTGGGCGACAGCCGCTTGACCAGCGCCTTGCCGCTGGCCGGCAGCATGCAGACCTTGCGCGCGCAGGTGTCGAGCACGTCCTTGCTGACCACCGGGATGCGCTCGGTGCGCAGGTAGTCGAGCACGAACTGCGTGTTGCGCTCGCCGACGTTGATGCTGGTCATGTTGGCGATCACCGCGCCGCCGCCGAACACCTTGGCCTCCAGCGTGGTGCGCGACGCGCCGCGCTTCATCAGCTGGTTGATCAGCAACTCCATCGCGTAGGAGCCGTAGCGGCCGGAGCCGTCGCTGCCCTCGGGCAGCATGAAGTGGTTCATGCCGCCGATGCGGCGCTCGCGGTCCCACAGGCACGCCGCGATGCACGAGCCGAGCGTGGTCACGATCAGCATGTCTTCATCGGAGACGAAAAACTCGCCCGGCAGCACCTTGACCGCATCGTTCTTGAAGTTGGCGTCCCAGAAGAAGAACGATGCCTCGCCGGGCGAACGCGGCGCTGCGCGCAACTGCTCGAGCCGCACACTGTGCGCAGTCAATGGGGCCGGGGCGCTGGCCAGCGCAGGTGGGGGCATGCTCAGACTTTCACGTAGACGGTCTTGCCGCGCAGGCGGAACCACTCGCGCGCCTGCGTGAAGTTCTCCGAGTGGCCCACGTACAGCAGGCCGCCGGGCACCAGCGCGGCGTGCAGCCGCTCGAGCACACGGCGCTGCGTGGCGGCGTCGAAGTAGATCATCACGTTGCGGCAGAACACGAGATCGAACGGCCCGCCGAGATCCCAGCGCGAGTCGATCAGATTGAGCGTGCGAAAGCTCACGCGCCGGGCCACCCCCGGGCGCACGCGGATGCGTCCGTGGTTGGCGCCCTTGCCGCGCAGAAAGTGCCGCTGCAGGCGTGCCGGCGACAGGCCGCGCGCGTCGGCGTCGTAGACGGCACGCTCGGCGGTGGCCAGCACCGTGGTGTCGATGTCGCTGGCCACGATCTCGGCGCGCGCCTGCGCGCCCAGCGTTTCGTCGACCACCATGGCGATCGAATAGGGCTCCTCGCCGGTGGAGGCGGCCGCGCACCAGATGCGCAGGTCGCGCCCCTGGCGGTCGCGCAGGTCCTGCGCCAGCGAGTCGAAGTGGTGCGCCTCGCGAAAGAACGAGGTCAGATTGGTGGTCAGGCCGTTGACGAACTGCTGCCACTCGGAGCGAGCGCCGCTGTCGTGCGCCTGTTGCAGCCAACCCAGGTAGTCGCTGAACGAGCGGTGGCCGGTCTCGCGCAGGCGGCGCGACAGGCGGCTGTAGACCATGGCCTGCTTGCCGGCGTGCAGGTTGATGCCGGCATGGTCGTAGATCAGCCGCCGCACGCGTTCGAAGTCTTGCGGCGAAAACGCGAACTCCTGCTCCACGCCGGAGGGCACGGTGACGAGGCTGCTGTCGCGAAGGGCGGCGGGCATGGCAAGAGGGGTAGACGACGCATCTTGCCGTCGCCAAGGTGCCTGGCGTGCAGTGAGATGCGCCCGCTTTGACGCTCATTTCCTGGCCCTGGCGCCAGGGGGGCCGCTGCTAGACTGACCGCGTCGAATTTTCGAGTCTCGTGTCAACCGGACCAGCGACGTGGACCCGCCTGCCAGCGCCAAGCCACCGCACCCGCCAGGTGTGGCGCTGCCGCGTGGGCTCAACCCCGAGGTCGCACTGCAGTTGCTGCAGCAATCGGGACACGGCGCGTTGCCCGGCGAGCCGATGAGTGATGCCTGGCTGCAGGCGCTGATCGATGCGCTGGTCGATCTGTCGAGCCGCGATGCGCTCACCGGGCTCAACAACCGGCGCAGCTTCGAGCTGGCCCTGGCGCGCGAGATCGACCGCGTCGCGCGCTCGGGTGAGCCGGCGCTGCTGCTGACGCTGGACATCGATCACTTCAAGAAGGTCAACGACACCCACGGCCACGCCGCCGGCGACCTCGTGATCCAGGCGGTCGCCCGCGCGCTGGCCGAGACCGTGCGCCCGATGGACCTGGTGGCACGCGTCGGCGGCGAGGAGTTCTCGATCGTGCTGCCCAACTGCCCGCCCGCGTTCGGCCAGCAGGTGGCCGAGCGCATGCGCAAGCGCGTCGCGCGCCATCCGGTGGAAATCGCTCCCGGCGAGTCGGTGGCGGTCACCGTCAGCGTGGGCGGTGCCTTTGCGCCGCAATGGGTGCGCACCACGGCGCGCCTGTGGATGGACCGCACCGACCTGCAGCTTTATCGCGCCAAGAGCGACGGGCGCAACCGCTGCTGCCTCGAGCCGACTGCCGTGCCGCTGGTGAGTGCCGAAGAAAAAGGGCTGCTGTTCGCCAGCTCGACATTCCAGGATCTAGGATGAAACAGCCCCCACACTCGCTTCGCTCGCTGCCCCCCACGGGGGCGCGTCAGTGGCTTCGGGCGGCCGGGCGCCACTGACATGACTTCCCCCGACGTCGCACTCGACGCTGCCGCGCCTGTGATGGCCGCGGCCGGCGGCGCCCTCATCACCGCGGTCACCAGCGGCAAGGGCGGCGTCGGCAAGACCTTCGTCACTGCCAACCTGGCCGCTGCGCTGGCGCGCCAGGGCGAGCGTGTGCTGGTGCTCGACGCAGACCTCGGCCTGGCCAACCTCGACGTCGTGCTCAACCTGTACCCCAAGCTCACGCTGCACGACGTGTTCACCGGCCAGACGCGGCTCGAAGACGCGATCCTGCCGGCGCCGGGCGGCTTCTCGGTATTGCTGGCGGGCTCGGGGATGATCGAGTACTCGCGCCTGACGCCCACCGTGCGCGACCAGTTGCACGACGTGATCCAGCGCGTGCGACCGCGCTTCGACCGTGTGCTGCTCGACACCGGCGCCGGCATCTCCGACGTCGTGCTCTACACGATCTCGCTGGCCGACGAGGTGCTGATTGTCTGCACGCCGGAGCCGACGTCGTTGACCGATGCCTACGCGACGATCAAGGTGCTGGCCACCACGCAGCCGCGGCGCTTGATCCGCCTGCTGGTCAACCAGGTGCAGCGCCCCGGCGAAGCGCGCGCCATCCGCAAGCAGCTGCAGCTCGTGGTCGACCGCTTCGTCAATTCGGGGCTCGACCTGCCGGTGATGATCGAGCTGCTCGGCGAAGTGCCGTTCGACCCCACGGTGCGCGAGTCGGTGATCAAGCGCGAGCTGCTGCTCGAAGGCGCACCGGGCTCGCCGGCGGGGCAGGCCATCGTTGCCGCCGCGGCCAAGCACCTGGCCGGTTGAACCGATGAGCGGCCAGGCCACGCCGTTCGATCGGCTCGGCGGCGAAAGTGCCGTGCGGGCGCTGGTCGACCGCTTCTACGACTTGATGGACCTCGAGGCCGCTTACTCGGGCTTGCGTGCGCTGCATCCGGCCGCGCTCGAGGGCTCGCGCGACAAGCTGTTTTGGTACCTGTGCGGCTGGCTGGGCGGACCGAACCACTACATCGAGCGCTTCGGCCACCCGATGCTGCGCGCGCGCCACCTGCCGTATGCGATCGGCAATGCCGAGCGCGACCAGTGGATGGCGTGCATGACGCAGGCGTTGCGCGAGTGCGGCGTGGATGCCGAGCTGGCCCAGGGCCTGCGCCAGGCGTTTCAGGGCACTGCCGACTGGATGCGCAACCGCGCCGGCTGACCAGCGCCGCTGTCAGGACCGTGGCGGAATGTTCAGGCCGCGCACCACCGCCGGCCGCGCCAGAAACGCCTTCAGCGTGCGCTTCACGTGGGCGAATTCGTCGAAGCCCACCAGCTCGCCGGCGCCGTAGAAACCCACCAGGTTGTTGACCCACGGGAAGCTGGCGATGTCGGCGATCGTGTACTCGTCGCCCATGATCCAGGCACGATCGGCAAGGCGGCGGTCGAGCACCGCCAGCAGCCGCTTGCTCTCGGCCACGTAGCGGTCGCGCGGGCGCTTGTCTTCGTAGTCCTTGCCGGCGAACTTGTGGAAGAAGCCCACCTGGCCGAAGAACGGCCCGATGCCGCCCATCTGGAACATCAGCCACTGGATCGTCTGGTAGCGTGCGGCCGCATCACGCGGCATCAACTGCCCGCTCTTGTCGGCCAGGTAGAGCAGGATCGCACCCGACTCGAACAGCGGCAGCGGCTCGCCGCCGGGCCCGTTGGGGTCGATGATGGCCGGGATCTTGTTGTTCGGATTGAGCGACAGGAACTCCGGCGAGGTCTGGTCGTTGCTGTCGAAGCTGACGCGATGCACCTCGTACGGCAGACCGGTCTCCTCGAGGAAGATCGACACCTTCACGCCGTTGGGCGTGGGCAGCGAGTAGAGCTGGATGCGTGTCGGGTGCTTGGCCGGCCACTTCTTGGTGATGGCAAAGCTCGACAGGGGCGTGGGTGCCACGATGGTCCTTTTGGCTTGAGTGTCGCGGGCGGCACGCATTGTCGGCGCGCCTGTCGGCGCATGCCGAGGCAGCGGCCGAAGACCCCGTGCCCGCGCGGCTAGCGTGCAGCCGTGCGCGGCGCCAGCAGCACCAGCAACGCGCCGGCGCCACCTTGCGCGCCGCTGGCCTGCGCGAAGGCGATCACCTCGCGGCGTTGCGCCAGCCAGCGCTGCACCTTTTCCTTCAGCACCGGCTGACGCCCCGGTGACCCGTGGCCCTTGCCATGCACCACCCGCACGCAACGCAGGCCACGGCGATGCGACTCGCGCACGAACGCCGCCAGCGCCTCGCGGGCAGCCTCGCGCGTGAGCCCATGCAGATCGAGCTCGCCTTGCAGCGCCCACTGGCCGCGGCGCAGCCGCGTGGGCACGTCGGGTCCGATGCCTTCGCGGCGATAGCTCAGCCCGTCGTCGGTGAGCAGCAACGACTCGACGTCGACCTCGTCGGACAGCGCCTCGCGCATCGCCTCGCGCTCGTCGAGCTCGCGCTGGCGCGGCTGCGGCTCGGGCCGATCGCGAGGCACTTGCGCACGATCATGGCGGCTCAAGGTGCGCACAGGCCCCACCGCGCTGGCGAACACGTTGCGCTCGGCGGCTTCGCGCGCCGCCTGCTCGGCGCTTTCGGCGGCACGCGCCTGCTGCTCGATGTGCTGGCGCTGCAACTGCTCGCGCAACGCCTTCAGCTGGTCGAGGCCCTTGGCCTTCATCGGGCCTCCATGGCGCTCACAACAGGCCCCGCTCGGCGAACGACACCACCTGCCCGCGGCCGACCACCAGGTGATCGAGCACGCGCACGTCCACGAGCTGCAACGCCGACTTCAGCGATTGCGTCAGGAACTCGTCGGCGCGCGACGGCTCGGCCGCGCCCGACGGATGGTTGTGCGCGAAGATGACTGCTGCGCTGTTGAGCTCGAGCGCGCGGCGCGCCACCTCGCGCGGGTAGACGCTGGTATGGGTGAGCGTGCCGCGAAACATCTCCTCGTGCTTCAGCAGCCGGTGCTGGTTGTCGAGAAACAGCACCGCGAACACCTCGTGGCCGAGGGCGCCGAGCTGCAGCGCCACGAACTGCTTGACCACGGCCGGGTTGTCGAACACCGGTGCCTGGGCGAGCTGCTGGGCCATGGCCCGCCGCGCGATTTCGAGCACGGCGCCCAACTCCGCACGCTTGGCCGGGCCCAGGCCCTTGATGCCGGCAAGCGACTTGGCATCGGCGTGCAGCAGGCCGGCCCAACCCTTGAAGTGCTGCAGCACCGCGTCGGACAGCTCGAGCACGCCTTGGCCGCGCACGCCGGTTCGCAGCAGCAGGGCCAGCAGCTCCTGGTCGGCCAGCGCCTGGGGGCCGAGCGCCAGCAGCTTTTCGCGCGGCCGCGTCGCGGCGGGCAGGTTCTTGATCGACATGGCTTCTCGCAGCACCCGCACGCGCCGACGCGCTGCAGGCGGCCCCTTAGAATCGGCGCAGTCTATTCGCACTGCACGCCCGCCCGGGCGCACCCGCGTGAAACCCGCCGACATCGGGTCGTTCCTGACCCTGCACTACCGCCTGGCCGGCCCCGATGGCACCGACGTGATCAACACGTTCGGTGCGCGCCCGGCCACGTTGTCGCTGGGCGAGGGGCAGCTCGCCCCTGCGATGGAGTCCCTGCTGCTCGGGCTGACGGCGGGCCGCCATGAAACCTTCGACCTCGGGCCGGGCATCGCGTTCGGCGAGCGCAAGCCCGAGCTGATGCAGCGCGTGGCGCGCTCGCTGCTTGCGCAGCTGGGAGACCAGGACCCGCAGTTCGACGTCGGCGACGTCGTGCAGTTTCCGCGTCCCGATGGCGAGCCGGGTTTCGCCGGCGTCGTGCGCCAGCTCGCCGACGATTGGCTGTTGTTCGACTTCAACCATCCGCTGGCCGGCCAGCGTGTGACGTTCGAAGTCAAGGTGATCGAGGTGCTGTGATGGCGACGTCGGCTCTGACCGAAGTGGCGCTGGCCGAGCCGCGGGGCTTTTGTGCCGGCGTCGACCGCGCGATCGAGATCGTCGAGCGCGCGCTCAAGCGCTTCGGCGCGCCGATCTACGTGCGCCACGAGATCGTGCACAACACCTACGTCGTCAACGACCTCAAGGCCAAGGGCGCGATCTTCATCGAAGACCTGGCCGACGTGCCGGCGGGCGCCACCTTGGTGTTCAGCGCGCACGGCGTGCCGATGGCGGTGCGCATGGAGGCGCAGCGGCGCGGCTTCCAGGTGTTCGACGCCACCTGCCCGCTGGTCAACAAGGTGCACATCGAGGTCGCCAAGCTGGCGCGCGAGGGCTACGAGTTCGTGATGATCGGCCACAAGGGCCACCCCGAGGTCGAGGGCACGATGGGCCAGCTCACCGAAGGCATCTACCTGGTCGAAGACGTCGCCGACGTGGCCGGCGTGCAGCCGCGCGGCGACAAGCTCGCGGTCGTGACCCAAACCACGTTGTCGGTGGACGACGCGGCCGAGATCCTGGCCGCGGTGAAAGAGCGTTTCCCGCACGTGCGCCAGCCCAAGAAGCAGGACATCTGCTACGCCACGCAAAACCGCCAGGACGCCGTCAAGCTGCTGGCGCCCAAGGTCGATGTCGTGATCGTGGTCGGCAGCCCCACCAGCAGCAACAGCAACCGTTTGCGCGAGGTGGCCGAGCGGCTGGGCACGCCCGCCTATATGGTGGAAGGCGCGGCCGATCTGCAGCCGCAGTGGTTCGACGGCCGGCCGCGGGTGGGCCTCACCGCCGGCGCGTCGGCGCCCGAGGTGCTGGTGCAGGAGGTGATCGCCAAGCTGCGCGCATTGGGCGCCACCAGCGTGCGCACGCTGCCCGGCGTGCAGGAGACGGTGCACTTCCCGCTGCCGATGGGCCTGGGCGACAAGTCGATGCGCGAGGTTGCCGCGTCACGATCGTGACGGCGTGCCAGCTGGCCACACGGCGGCCGGCGGCACCGATTCACGACCCGCGTACCGACACCAAGCCCACGAAGGACCACCATGCTCGACATTGCCCAATTGCGCCGCGATCTGCCCGGTGTGATCGCTCGATTGGAGCGAAGGGAGACGCCCCAGTTGTTTCTCGATGCCGAGCGCTTCAGCACGCTGGAGGCCGAACGCAAGCAACTGCAGGTGCGCACCGAAGAGTTGCAGGCGC
>DATDJF010000304.1:0-23978 GCA_036520715.1 Burkholderiaceae bacterium
CCGCGCACCGGTCGAGTGCTGGAGCAGCGCGCGGATCACACTGCTCGGCGACGCGGTGCACGCCACGCTGCCCTATATGGCACAAGGCGCCGCGATGGCCATCGAGGACGCCGCCGTGCTGGCACGCGCGCTGGACCTCGACGCGCCGCTGGCCGAGCAACTCGCCACCTATCACCGCCACCGCGCACCACGCACCGCACGCGTGATCCGCGAGTCCGACGAGATGGGTGAGCTCTACCACATCGCCGATGCGGCCGCGATGCGCCAGGCCTTCGTCGAGCGCGACATCGCGCGCTCGCGCAACGAGTGGCTGTATCCGTACGACCCGTGGTCGGTGCCGTTGTTGTGAGCCGGCCGTCTCAGCCGTGCAACGCGGGTTGGACCTGGAGCCCTGGAACGGTCATCCGGATGTAGGGGTTGTCGCCGGCGGCGACGAGTTGATGGGTCGCGCCCAGTTCCTCCTGCCAGCGGCGTGCGATGGCGCGTTCGTGCTCTCGCCCTGCGTCATCGAGCAGGATCACGCAACCCGGGGCCAGGTGCTCTCGCATGATCGGAGCCAAGCCGTAGCGGCCGCCGGCCGTGCCGGACGGTGGCCCGTCGCACACCACGAGAGCGAAGACTTGCGGCAGCCGCGCCATCGGAGGGTCGTACCACGCGTAGCCGGCATAGTCTTTCAGCGGTGCGGTGCACAGCCTCACCGACCGAAGTGAATGCCGGGCCGCACAGCGGTCGACCTTCATGCCCCACTCCGGCAGATGCTCGAAAGCCCAATGCTCGTAGCCCCTTCGCTGGGCCACGGCGCCGAGCAGCAGCGTCGACAGCCCGGAGCCACACTCCAAGGTCGGCCCCGAGGACTCGAGGGCGATGGCGAGGCACTCGCGCAGATAGCCCTCGCGGGCGATCCAGCCGCCGTTGCCCCAGGCATCGATCAGCTCGCTGAGCAGGGGATTGGCCGCGGGCAACGCATCGGCTGGAGCCGCGATGAAACGCCGCAGGGCGGAGTCGAAGCGCAGCCCGTCATATGTTCGACGCAGCCATTGCCGCGTGTGCCGCGGCACGAGGTGGGTCACGTTCAAGGTCATGTCGGCTTCATTTGCCCATATCGAGCGGCCACGGATGATGACAGGCCGGAAATGCCACGTCAGGCGCAAGGTTCTAGGACACCGTTCGATGCGTCAGAACACCTCGTTGGGTCCCGCATTGCTCCGGCGGGGCATGCATGAGGCCCATGCACGTCCCGGCGGCACTGCTCCCCCCGATTTCGGTGGCGACTAGTACCGCCCGGTGATCCCCGCCATGCGCAAGAACCAGTTGGCACACCAGGCGACGAAGCCGCGCAGCACCACCGGCCGCCAGCCGACGCCACGCGTCAGGTCAGTGACCTCGCGGGATGCGGCCGTGGCGAGTTCGAAGCGGCGCGACAACTCGTCCGCAAAGTCAGCGTCGCGCACGATCACGTTGGCTTCCAGGTTGAGCAGCAGCGACAGCGGATCGATGTTGGAGCTGCCCACCGTGGCCCACTGGTCGTCGATCAGCGCCACCTTGGCATGCAGGAACGCCGGCGTGTACTCGAAGATGCGGATGCCGTGGCCGCGCAGCTCGTCGTACAGCACCTGCGCCGCCAGCGCGGCGAACCGGTAGTCGATCTTGCCCTGCAGCAGCAGGCGCACTCGCACGCCGCGCTGGGCTGCGCGAACCAGTGCGCGCCGAAACAGGCGCCCGGGATAGAAGTACGGCGTCACCAGGTCGACGCGGGAGCGCGCGCGCATCACGGCCTCGATGTAGGCGCGCTCGATCGAACGCCGCCGCCGCAGGTTGTCGCGCACGAGAAAGGCCACGCTCACCGGCGTCGCGACGCCCGAGGCGGCAGCCGGCGGTGTCGGCGCCACCAGGCGCAGGCGCTGCAGCACGCGGCGTGCCCGCGCCAGCGGTTGCGCGCTGCGGGCGAGGGCCGCCATCTCTTCGCGCCAATCGGCGGGCAGCGCGGCGCGGCTCCACACCGCGCGCGCGGCCTGCGCGACGCTCGCGGCCACCGGCCCGCGCAACTCGACCGCGAAGTCCAGTCGCGGCGCGTCGGACGAGCCATGGCGCAGGTCGACGCGGTCGTCGATGATGTTGATGCCGCCGACGAAAGCCACCTCGCGGTCGACCGCACACAGCTTGTGGTGCAGGCGGCGCAACTGGCCCGGCTGCAGCAGGCTCCACCAGCGATCGACCGGCCGAAACACCATCAGCTCGACGTCGGGAGGCGGCATCCACTCACGCAGCCGCGTGAGCGTGGCCTTGGAGCCGAAGCCGTCGACCACCACGCAGGTGCGCACGCCGCGCCGCCCGGCCTCGGCCAGCGCCATAGCCACCGCGCGAGCGGTGTCGTCGTCGTGAAAGATGTAGGTCGACAGCCAGATTTCGTGGCGCGCCTGCGCGATGGCCTCGCGCATGGCGGGAAACAGCTCGTCGCCGCCTTGCAGCAGGCGCACGCGATGGCCGCCCAGAAACTCCGGCGCACCGCGGCGCACCCATGCGGCATCGGCTGCCACGGGCTCGTTGGCGGCGGGTGCAGGGATCATTGTCAGTCGAGCTCGAGTTCGACCACCAGCGGCAGGTGGTCGGACATGCGTGCCCATGCCGCGCCGCGCGGCACCTCTTGCATCACGCAGCGAAAGCCGCGCATGTAGACGCGGTCGAGCGCGAACACCGGCACCCGCGACGGAAAAGTCGGCCGCACGCCGCCGCCGTGCAGCGTGGCGCGCTGCAGTCCGATGGTGCGCATCGGCGCGTCCAGGCGCTCGTTCCAGTCGTTGAAGTCGCCGGCCACCAGCAGGGGAGCGCCGCGCGGCACGAACTCGGCGACGAAGCGCGACAGGTACTGCACCTGTTGCAGCCGCCCACCGTGGGTGAGGCCGAAGTGCGCGACCACCGCGTGCAGCGTGTGCCCCTGCCACTGCACCGGCACGTGCAGCAGGCCGCGCTGCTCGAAGCGGTGCGCGCTGACGTCGTGGTGATCGACGTCGCCCATCGGCCAGCGCGACAGCAGTGCATTGCCGTGCTCGCCGTGGCGGGTGATCGCGCTGCTGCGGTAGGCCACGTCGTAGCCCTCTGGCGCCAGGTAGTCGGCCTGGCCCTGCTCGGGCCAGCCGAACCAGGTGCGCTCGAAGCGCCGCGACTCGCGGCGATGGAACAGGCGCACCTCCTGCAGGAACACCAGGTCGGCGTCGAGCGCTTCGACGCCGAGGCCGAGGTTGTGGATCTCCAGCCGCTTGCGCGGCCCGACGCCGCGCACGCCCGTGTGGATGTTGTAGGTCGCCACGCGCAGGCGGTTGGCATCGGTCAGCGTCGACGCGCCGAAGCGCGACGTGCCGGGCAGGCGTCCGGGCCGGGTGGCGGTGGCGTTCATCGTGAGCCGCTGTCTGCCGCGCGGAGCCGCGGCAGGTGCAGGATCGCCTCGGCATTGCTCGGCGAAAAACAGTGGTCGGCCGCCGCCCGATAGGGCAGCCACCGATGACGCAGGTGTTCGCGCGGGTTCAGCACCACGGGCGTGTCGGCCGGCACCGTGAGGCCGAACACGTGTTCGGTGTTGTGCGTCACACCCGGCGCATAACGATGCCGCCAGACGGGGTAGATCTCGTACACGTTGGCGAGATCCCAGTCGAGCAGCGCGCGGCTTGGCACCGCCGGCGATCCGATCACGATCCCGGTTTCCTCGGCCACCTCGCGCACGCACGTCTCGGCCAGCGGCTCGTCGACGCGGTCCTTCGAGCCCGTGACGCTTTGCCAGTAGCCGGGCTTGTCGGCGCGCTCGATCAGCAGCACATCGAGAGTCGGCGTGTGGATCACCACCAGCACCGACTCCGGAATCTTGAATCCGTGCGTCGTCACGAGGCCGGCTGCACATTGCGCAGCCGGATGTGAAGTTCGCGCAGTTGCGCCTCGTCGACCTTGCTCGGCGCACCGGTGAGCAGGCACTGCGCACGCTGCGTCTTCGGGAACGCGATGACGTCGCGGATCGAGTCGGCCTTGGCCATCATCGTGACGATGCGATCGAGCCCGAACGCGATGCCGCCGTGCGGCGGCGCGCCGTACTGCAGCGCGTCGAGCAGGAAGCCGAACTTGGCCTTCGCCTCGTCGGGGCCGATGTTGAGGGCGCGGAACACCTTGCTCTGCACCTCCTCGCGGTGGATGCGCACCGAGCCGCCGCCGATCTCCCAGCCGTTGAGCACCATGTCGTAGGCCTTGGCGATGCATTGGCTCGGATCGGTGTCCATCAGGTTCTCGTGGCCATCCTTCGGCGCTGTGAACGGGTGGTGCACGGCCACCCAGCGCTGCGCCGCCTCGTCGTGCTCGAACATCGGGAAGTCCACCACCCACAGCGGCGCCCACTTGTCCTCGAACAGCTCGTGCGTGCGGCCGAACTCGCTGTGGCCGATCTTGACGCGCAGCGCGCCCAGCGAATCGTTGACCACCTTGGCTTTGTCGGCGCCGAAGAAAAGCAGGTCGCCGTTGCGCGCGCCCGAGCGCGCGATCACCTCGGCGATGGCCGCATCGTTCAGGTTCTTGACGATCGGCGACTGCAGCCCTTCGCGGCCCTTGGCGACGTCGTTGACCTTGACCCAGGCCAGGCCCTTGGCGCCGTAGATCTTGACGAATTCGGTGTAGCCGTCGATCTCGCCGCGGCTCATGTCGCCACCGCCGGGCACCCGCAGCGCGGCGACGCGACCGCCCTTGGACTTTGCCGCCGTGGAGAACACCTTGAAGTCGACCTCGCGCATGACGTCGGTGAGCTCGGTGAACTCCATCTTCACGCGCAGGTCGGGCTTGTCGGAGCCGAAGCGCCGCATCGCGTCGGCGTAGGTCATCACCGGATAACCCGGCAGGTCGACCTGCATCACGCTGCGGAACACCGTGCGGACCATGCCTTCGGCCAGGCCGCGGATCTCTTCCTCGTCGAGGAACGAGGTTTCGATGTCGATCTGCGTGAACTCGGGCTGGCGGTCGGCGCGCAGGTCCTCGTCGCGGAAGCACTTGACGATCTGGTAGTAGCGGTCGAAGCCGGCCACCATCAGCAACTGCTTGAACAGCTGCGGCGACTGCGGCAGCGCGAAGAACTGGCCGTCGTGCACGCGGCTGGGCACCAGGTAGTCGCGCGCGCCCTCGGGCGTGCTGCGCGTCAGCATCGGCGTCTCGATGTCGATGAAGCCGTTGCCGTCGAGAAACTTGCGCGTCTCCATCGCCACGCGGTAGCGCAGCAGCATGTTCTTCTGCATCGTCGGGCGGCGCAGGTCGAGCACCCGATGCGTCAGCCGCGTCGTCTCCGACAGGTTCTCGTCGTCGAGCTGGAACGGCGGCGTCACGCTGGCGTTGAGCACTTCGAGCTCGTGGCACAGCACCTCGACCTTGCCGCTGGTGAGGTTGGCGTTCTCGGTGCCGCTCGGTCGCGGCCGCACCTTGCCCACCACTCGAAGGCAGTACTCGCCGCGCACGCCCTCGGCGACCTTGAACATCTCGGGCCGGTCGGGGTCGCAGACCGCCTGCACCAGGCCCTCGCGGTCGCGCAGGTCGATGAAGATCACGCCGCCGTGGTCGCGCCGCCGATGGGCCCAGCCCATCAACGTGACGGTCTGGCCCATCAGCGCTTCGCTGACGAGGCCGCAATAGGTGGTTCGCATGGGGTGCACTCCTGTGCTTCTTGTCGGTGTCGGCTCATGCCGTCATGGGGCATGAGCATTCAGGGCAGTTGGCGCTTGGTGGTGGCGGCAGTGTGACGTGCCTTCATCGGGACGCTCGCCCGCCGGGCGAGAGCCCCGTTTCAGTTTCGTGCGACGGCGGGGGCACGCGGCGCCGCCGGCGGGGGAGGTGCCACCACGCCCATCGAAATGATGTACTTGAGCGCCTCGTCGACGCTCATCGCCAGCGGCACCACCTCGGCGCGCGGCATGATCAGGAAGAAACCCGAGGTCGGGTTGGGTGTCGTCGGCACGTAGACGCTGACGTGCGGCTCGCCCAGATGGCGCGCCACCTCGCCGCTGGGCGCGCCGGTGACGAAGGCGATGGTCCACGAGCCGGCGCGCGGGTACTGCACCAGCACGGCCTCGCGAAAGGCGTTGCCGCTGCTCGAGAACAGCGTGTCCGAGACCTGCTTGACCGAGCTGTAGATCGACTTGACGATCGGGATCTTGTGCAGCAGGCGGTCCCACTGGCGCAGGAACCACTGGCCGAAGATGTTGGCGACGAACAGGCCCGTCAACCACAGCACCACGAGCAGCACCAGCACGCCCAGGCCCGGCACGTGGCGCAGGGATTCCAGGCCCTCGCGCATCTTCTCGGGCAACACCGCCTGCGACAGGCTGAGCGCCCACGAGAACATGCCGTCCATCAGGCCGAGCACCCACAGCAGCACCCAGATCGTGATGGCCAGCGGCATCCACGCCAGCAGGCCGGTGATGAGGTGCTTTCTCACGCGCGCGATCCGCAGTGGCGCAACGCCATCTCAGTGGCCGGCAGGAGCGGCGCCGCCGCTGGGCGCCTTGGGTGTCGACGATGACGAGCCGCTGTCGGTGGCAGCGCCGGACGACGGCGTGCCGGCGTCGCCCGCCTTCGACGATGCGCTGGAGTCGCCGGGCTTGGCGGTGTCGGGCTTGGCGGCGTCGGGGGCCGCCGCATCGGTCTTGGTGCCGTCGGCCTTGGTCGCATCGCCGCTGTCGGGCTTCTTGGCGCCGTTGCCCTTGAAGTCGGTGGCGTACCAGCCCGAACCCTTGAGCTGAAAGCCGGCGGCAGTGACCTGCTTGGCGAACGCCGACGCGCCGCACGCCGGACACGTCTCCAGCGGTGGGTCGGAGAGCTTCTGCAACACGTCCTTGGCATGGCCGCACGACGCGCAACGATAGGCGTAGATCGGCATGACCAGCCTCTGATGCAAAACGCGAAATTATACGGGTGGCGGGCATCGCACCCGCTGCATGACCGAAGGATCGGGCCGTCAGTGGTGCCCGCTTGCGTGCCTCGATTCGCCGCCAGCGTCGCCATGGCCATGATGGCCGTGGTGGCGCAACGCAGCCTCGATCGACATGCCCTTGTTGGCCAGCACCGACGGCGCCAGCGATCCGAGCACCATGCCGATGATCGACGCGAACAGGCCCACCAGGTTGGGCGGTACCAGCGCATCGGCCGCCACCGTGTTGGCGCCAAGCCAGCAGCCGACGCCGAACACGATCGAGAACAACGCGCCCTGCGTGGTGGCGCGCTTCCAGTAGGCGCCGGCCAGCAATGGCACGAAGGCACCGGTCAGCGTCACGTTGTAGGCGTTTTGCACCATCTCGTACATCGTGCTCTTGCTGTTGAGCGCGAACAGCAGCGCGCACACCGAGAACGTGACCAGGATGATGCGCAGCGTCAGCAGCATCTGGCGGTCGCTCATGTGCGGCACGAACGGGCGCAGCACGTTCTCCGTGAAGGCCGCGGTGGGTGCCAGCAGCGCGCCGCTGGCAGTGGACAGGATGGCCGACAGCAGCGCCCCGAAGAACATGATCTGCGCCCACAGCGGCATCTTGCCCAGCACCAGGTCGGGCAGGATGCGCTGGATCGCGCGCGCATCGTCGCCGGCGAACAACTCCTTCAGCGAAGGCTCGGCCACCAGCGCCGAGTAGGCGATGAAGATCGGCACGAAGGCGAAGCAGAAGTAGATCAAGCCGCCGAGGATGGTGCCCATCACCGCGGTGCGCTCGTCCTTGGCGCTGGTCATGCGCTGGAACACGTCCTGCTGCGGGATCGAGCCGAACGCGAAGGCGAGGAACGCGCCGGCCATGGCCCACCACTTGGCGGCATCCATGTCGGCCGGGAACATCGTCAGCTTGCCGTCGGCCGCCGCTTGCGAGATCACCTTCGAGGCACCGCCGGCCAGATCGCCCACCAGCATGGCGACCAGCGTGAGACCGATCAGGATGACCACCGTCTGGAACAGATCGGTGAAGGCCACCGACCACATGCCGCCGAAGATCGTGTAGACCACCACCACCGCCGCACCGATCAGGATGGCGGTGTTGAGGTCCACCGCGCCGCCGGACAGCACGTGGATCACCAGGCCGAGCGCGGTGAGCTGTGCCGAGGTCCAGCCGAGGTACGACAACACGATCGCCGCGCTGGTCAGAACCTCCACCGACTTGCCATAACGAATCTTGTAGAAGTCGCCGATCGTCAGCAGGTTGAGGCGGTAGAACAGGCGCGCGAACAGCAGCGCGGCCAGCACCAGGCACACCGACGCGCCGAACGGATCTCCGGGCACGCCATTCAAGCCGTCCTTGGCGAACGTGGCCGACACCGACAGCACCGTCTCGGCGCCGAACCAGGTGGCGAACACGGTGGCCATGTTCATGTACAGCGGCAGGCTGCGGCCGGCGACCAGGTAGTCCTTGGTGACATGCACCCGCCGTGCGGCGATGAGGCCGATGGCGATCGTGACGATCAGGTACAGCACCACAAAGGTAATCAGCATGGCTTTCCCTCGGGGTGGGCTCAGGCGATGGGGCGGCAGTTTAAATCGCGCGAGCGCTTGCCGGCCGCCGTCACTGACGCCACTGCACGAACCACAGCATGAACGCCACGCCGGCCATGAAGCCGATGCCGATGTAGATCAAGCCGCGCAGCAGGCGGTTGGTGCGCCGCTGCTCGGCCAGCAGCGCCTCCAGCAGCATGGGGTTGCTCTCGCCGCGCCGCTGCAGGGCGCGATGCACCAGGCGCGGCAGCTCGGGCAGCAGTTGCGCGTAACGCGGCGCCTCCTGCCGCAACCGCTCCAGCAGGCCGCGCCAGCCGACCTGCTCGTGCATCCAGCGCTCGAGAAACGGCTTGGCGGTGTTCCACAGGTCGAGGTCGGGGTCGAGCTGGCGGCCCAGCCCCTCGACGTTGAGCAGGGTTTTTTGCAGCAGCACGAGTTGCGGCTGGATCTCCACGTTGAAGCGGCGCGAGGTCTGGAACAGGCGCATCAGCACCTGGCCGAGCGAGATGTCCTTCAGCGGGCGGTCGAAGTGCGGCTCGCAGACCGCGCGGATCGCGCTCTCGAGTTCGTCGACCCGGGTGTTCGGCGGCACCCAGCCGCTCTCGACGTGCAACTCGGCGACGCGCTTGTAGTCGCGACGGAAGAAGGCGAGGAAGTTCTGCGCCAGGTACTCCTTGTCGAACTCGGTGAGCGTGCCGATGATGCCGAAGTCCAGCGCGATGTAGCGCCCGCGCGTGGCCGGCTCGACGCTGACCTGGATGTTGCCCGGGTGCATGTCGGCGTGGAAGAAGCCGTCGCGGAACACCTGCGTGAAGAAGATCGTCACGCCGTCGCGCGCCAGCTTCTTGATGTCGATGCCGGCCTGGCGCAAACGATCGAGCTGGCTGATCGGCACGCCCTTCATGCGCTCCATCACGATCACGTTGTGCTTGCACAGATCCCACACCATCTCGGGAATCAGGATCAGTTGCAGGTCCGCCATGTTGCGGCGCAGTTGTGCCGCATTGGCGGCCTCGCGCACGAGGTCGAGCTCGTCGTGCAGGTAGGTGTCGAACTCGGCCACCACCTCGCGCGGCTTCAGCCGCTTGGCATCGACCCACACGCGCTCGGCCCAGCGCGCCAGCGTGTGCAGCAGGTACAGGTCGCTCTCGATCGACGCCAGCATGCCCGGGCGCAGCACCTTCACCGCCACTTCGCGGCCGTGGCCTTGCGCGCCCTGGGCCGCCGCTGGCGACCCGCCCCCCACGGGGGACGCGGAACTCGGGAGCGGCCCGTCGTTCCGCAGCACCGCAAAGTGCACCTGCGCGATCGAGGCGCTGGCCACCGGGGTGGTGTCGAAGCTGGCGAACAGCGCATCGATCGGTGCGCCGAACGCACGCTCGACCATCGCGACCGCCTGCTCGCCGGGGAACGGCGGCACGCGGTCCTGCAACCGCGCCAGCTCTTCGGCCACGTCGGGCGGCAGCATGTCGCGCCGGGTCGACAGCACCTGGCCGAACTTGACGAAGATCGGGCCCAGCCGCTCCAGCGCCTGGCGCAGCCGCGCGCCGCGCGGCTCGTCGAAGCTGCGGCCGACCGTGACCACCCGCGCCAGTGCACGCACCCAGCGCTGGCGGAACCCCGACAGCGCCACCTCGTCGACGCCGAAGCGCAGCAGCGTGAAGGCAATGAACAGCAGGCGCGCCGCACGCCTCATCGGGACACCCTTCGCGCAGCGCGTGTTCCCGCCGGGCGGGAATGGGGCTTCATGCCCGCGGGCTGGGGCCGCGCGGATCGGCTTCGCTTCGCGGCCGCATCCACGGTGCGCGGGCGAGGCCGCGCAAGCCGGCGGCCAGCGACGAACCCAAACGCGCCAACTGATGCGCCACCACCGGGCCGAACATCCGCTCGAGGTCGGCCTCGACGTCCCAGCGCAGGTTGTCGACCAGCCACCGAATATCGGTGGCCAGCGCGGCATGGCCGGACACCTGCAGCGGCGGCGGCTCGCCGGCCAGCGAACGCGCGAACAGCGCCGCCGGGTTGGCGGCATTCAACTGCACCGAGAGATCGGGTGGCACCGCGTCGTCGAGGCCGCACCACTCCAGCAGCCCCGCCGGCGTGACACGCAACTTCAGCAGCGGCGGCGCCGGCAGCCAGGCGGGCCACTGCTGCAGCTCCAGCGCGATCAGGCGGCCCTGGTGTGGCACGAGCCTTGCCATCGCTACAGGCTCGGATGCCAACACATGATTGACCACCAAAACCAGGCGCTCGATGGCGGCGGGAACGAACAGTGCTTGCAAGCTTTGCAGCATGGCGGGCCGATTGTAGGGTGGGGCTGCATCGTGCGGCCCCGATAAGATCGCGGCCGTGCCTCGCATCCTCCTGACCGGCGCCACCGGCTACATCGGCTCTCACACCTGGCTGGCGCTGCACGAGGCCGGCTTCGAGGTCGTCGGCGTCGACAACTTCGCCAACAGCTCGCCGCAGGTGCTCCAGCGGCTGGCCGAGCTGTCCGGGCGGGCACCGGTGTTCGAGCAGGTCGACGTGTGCGAGCCGCAGGCGCTGGCCGCCGTGTTCGAGCGCCACGCCATCGATGCGGTGGTGCACTTCGCGGCCCACAAGGCGGTGGGCGAGTCGGTGCAGAGGCCGCTCGAGTACTACCGCAACAATCTGGGCGGCCTCATCAACGTCGCACGGGTCATGCAGGCTCAGCAAGTGACCGTGCTGGTCTACAGCTCGTCGGCCACGGTGTACGGCGACCCGCAGCGCCTGCCGATCACCGAGGAGGCGCCGCTGGCGGCCACCAATCCGTACGGCACCACCAAGCTGATGGGCGAGCAGTTGCTGCGCGAGCTTGAACGCTGCGACCCGCAATGGCGGATCGCCTGCCTGCGCTACTTCAATCCAGTGGGCGCACATCCCAGCGGGCGCATCGGCGAGCACCCCGGCGGCGTGCCCAACAACCTGATGCCCTACGTGTCGCAGGTGGCGGTGGGCACGCTGCAGTACCTGCGCGTGTTCGGCGACGACTACGACACGCCCGACGGCACCGGCGTGCGCGACTACATCCACGTGATCGACCTCGCCGAGGGCCATGTGGCCGCGTTGCGCCACTTGCTGGCGGGCGGCGCTTCGCACACGGTGAACCTCGGCACCGGCCGCGGCAGCAGCGTGCTGGAGGTGGTGCGCGCCTTCGAGGCGGCCAGTGGCCGCAGCATTCCGTACCGCGTGCAGGCCCGCCGGCCGGGCGACGTGGCCGCGTGTTATGCCGATCCGTCGCTGGCGCAGCGCCTGCTCGGCTGGCGCGCCCGCCTCGGCCTGGACGAGATGTGCGCCCACGCCTGGGCGTGGCAGCGCGACAATCCGCAAGGCTTCTCGAATTGACGTCCACCCAACGCGGCGGCAGCAAGATGACGATTCAGCTTCAACCGGTGATCATGGCCGGCGGCAGCGGCACCCGGCTGTGGCCGCTGTCGCGCAGCGGCTTTCCAAAGCAGTTTCTGGCCCTCGACGGCAAGTCGAGCCTGTTTCAGCAGGCGGTGCAGCGGCTGGCTGCGCTGGGCGACGGCGGCATCACGGCAGCCGCGCCGCTGGTGGTGGGCAACGAGGAGCATCGTTTCCTGCTGCTCGAACAACTGCGCGAGTTGAACGTCACCGCCGAGGCGCTGCTGCTCGAGCCGGTGGGGCGCAACACGGCGCCCGCGCTGACGCTGGCCGCGCTGGCCGCGCTCGAGAGCGGCGGCGACCCGGTGCTCGCCGTGACGCCGGCCGATCAGACGGTCACCGACGCGGCGGCCTTCGCGACGGCGCTGCGCCAGGCCGTGACGCTTGCCGCGGGCGGCGCGATCGTCACGCTGGGCATCGTGCCCACTCGCCCCGAAACCGGCTACGGCTACATCCGCGCCGAGGCGCCGGGCGGCGCCTCGCCGGTGCTGGGCTTCGTCGAAAAGCCCGACCTGCCCACCGCCGAGCGCTACCTGCGCGACGGCGGCTATCTGTGGAACGGCGGCATCTTCGTGCTCAAGGCATCGCTGTGGATGGCCGCGCTCGAGCGCTTTCGGCCCGACATCGCGACGGCCACACGCGCGGCGTGGCAAAGCCGCAACCGTGACGCCGCGTTCGTGCGGCCGGATCGTGCCGCCTTCGAGGCGGTGCCGGCCGAGTCGATCGACTACGCGGTGATGGAGAAGGTGCCGAAGTCGGACTTCCGGATGCAGGTGGTGCCGATGGCCGCGGGCTGGAACGACCTCGGCGCCTGGGACGCCGTGTGGCAGATGCTGCCGAAGGACGCCGCCGGCAACGCGACGCTCGGCGACGTGGTCGTCGAGGGCTGCCGCGACACGCTGGTGCACGCGGGCAGCCGCCTGGTGGCCGCGGTGGGCTTGAAGGACGTGGTGATCGTCGAGACGCCGGATGCGGTGATGGTCAGCACGCAGGAGCGCAGCCAGGACGTCAAGCGCGTCGTCGCGCGACTGGAGGCCGACGGCCGCGGCGAGAAGAACCTGCACCGCAAGGTGCATCGCCCCTGGGGCTGGTACGACAGCGTCGACGCCGGGCCGCGCTTTCAGGTCAAGCGCATCATGGTCAAGCCCGGCGCCAGCTTGAGCCTGCAGATGCACCACCACCGCGCCGAGCACTGGATCGTCGTGCAGGGCACGGCCGAGGTGACGTGCGGCGACAAGAAGCTGATGCTGAGCGAGAACCAGAGCACCTACATCCCGCTCGGTGAGGTGCACCGCCTGGCCAACCCGGGCAAGGTGCCACTCGAGATCATCGAGGTGCAGTCGGGTTCGTACCTCGGCGAGGACGACATCGTGCGCCTCGAGGACACCTACGGCAGAAACTGACGGCGCGCGCAGCGGCCACGCGCCGCGCGCGATTCAGGTCGCGAGGTGGTCGCTGTACCAGCCGACGGCTTCGCGCAGGCCCGCGCGCACGTCGTGGCTCGGCGTGTAGCCCAGCAGCGAGCGCGCCTTCGAGATGTCGGCCAGCGAGTGGCGCACGTCGCCGTCGCGAAAGCCCGCAAACGTGGGTGCCGCCACCGTGAGGCCGGCCCGGCGTTCGCGCAGCGCGTCGGCGAGCAGGTCGTGCAGCTCGAGCAGGCTGGTGCGCTGCCCGGCGGCGACGTTGTAGACCTGCCCAATGGCGTTGGCATCGTCGACCAGCGCAGCGCGCAGGTTGGCCTGCACGGCGTTGGCGACATAACAGAAGTCGCGCGATGTCTGGCCATCGCCGTTGATGACACACGGGCGTCCGGCCAGCATCGAAGCCACCCAGCGCGGGATCACCGCCGCATAGGCCCCCTCGGGATCCTGGCGGGCACCGAACACGTTGAAGTAGCGCAGGCCGATGGTGGGCAGGCCGTAACAGCGGCCGAACACGTCGGCATACAGCTCGTTCAGGTACTTGGTCACCGCATAGGGCGACAGCGGACGTCCGATGACGTCCTCGACCTTGGGCAACGTCGGTGAATCGCCGTAGGTCGAGCTCGATGCCGCATAGACGAAGCGCACCACGCCGGCGTCCTTGGCGGCGACCAGCAGGTTGAGAAAGCCCGTGGCGTTGGCGCGATGCGTGTTGAGCGGATCCTGGATCGAGCGCGGCACCGAGCCGAGCGCGGCTTGATGCAGCACCAGCTCGGCGCCCTCGCAGGCACGCCGGCACGACTCGACGTCGGCGATGTCGCCTTCGATGAAGCGATGCCGCGCCCACGCCGCCTCGCCGACCGCCGCCCGCACCTGGTCGAGGTTGCGCCGGTGCCCGGTGGCGAAGTTGTCGAAGCTGACGACCGTCTGCCCGGCACCGAGCAGCGCTTCGAGCAGGTGCGAGCCGATGAAGCCGGCGCTGCCGGTGACCAGCCAGCGGCGCGGCTGCGACCTCAGCGAATCGGCGAGCGCCTGCTGCATGTCATCACAGTCGCCAGACGTTCACGCCCCTGGCCCGCAGCGCCTGCATGTCGGCCGCGCACTTGACGTCGACGTAGACGCCGCCGCTGGACAGCTTGCCCAGCATCTGGTCGAGCGGATGGTCGGCGAACTCCTTGTGCGCCACCGCGGCGACGATGGCGTTGGCCTTCGGCAGATGCTCCCACGGCACCAGCTTGATGCCGTACTCGTGCTCGGCCTCGGCGCTTGCCGCCACCGGGTCGTGCACGTGCACCGTGGCGCCGTAGCTCTCGAGCTCGCGGATGACGTCGATCACTTTCGAATTGCGCAGATCGGGGCAGTTCTCCTTGAACGTCAGGCCGAGCACGATGATGTGCGCACCCTTGATCGAGAAGCCGGCCTGGATCATCTGCTTGACGGTCTGCTCGGCGATGTACTTGCCCATGCCGTCGTTGATGCGCCGGCCCGCCAGGATCACCTGCGGGTGGTAGCCCAGGGTCTCGGCCTTGTGCGTGAGGTAGTAGGGATCCACGCCGATGCAGTGGCCGCCCACCAGGCCCGGGCGAAACGGCAGGAAGTTCCACTTCGTGCCCGCCGCCTGCAGCACCTCGAGGGTGTCGATGCCGATGCGGTGGAAGATCAGCGACAGCTCGTTCACCAGCGCGATGTTGAGGTCGCGCTGGGTGTTCTCGATCACCTTGGCGGCCTCGGCCACCTTGATGCTCGAGGCCTTGTGCACGCCGGCGGTGATGACGCTGCCGTACACCTGCGCCACCTTCTCCAGCGTGGCCGGCGTGTCGCCCGACACCACCTTCATGATCTTGGTCAGGGTGTGCTGCTTGTCGCCGGGGTTGATGCGCTCGGGCGAGTAGCCGACGAAGAAATCCTGCTTCCACTTCAGGCCCGAGTGTTTTTCGAGCAGCGGGATGCAGACCTCCTCGGTGGCGCCGGGGTACACGGTCGACTCGTAGACGACGATGGCGCCACGCTTGAGGTTCTTGCCGACCGCGGTGCTCGCGCCCACCAGAGGAGAGAAGTCGGGGATGTGCGCCTCGTCGACCGGGGTGGGCACCGCCACCACGATGAAGTCGGCATCCTTCAGCGCCGCAGCGTCGGTGGTCGGCTTCAAGTGCAGCGCGGCCTTCAGGTCAGCCGTGCTCACTTCACCGGTTGGATCGACGTGGCGCTTGTAGGCCTCGATCTTGTCGACCGCCAGGTCCAGTCCGATGGTGGGGTACTTCTTGCCGAATTCGACGGCCAGCGGCAAGCCAACGTACCCCAATCCGACAACAGCCAGAGTCGTCAATGCACTCTCTCCACCAGATGGATCGCAGTCAAAACCGGAACTGGGCTTCACGACGTGCTTGCGACAGGCGTGATGCATAACGACTGCAGGCGGGCATTATCCCGTCAGATGTGCTTGGCAGCGGAGTCCGCTCTCCCCTGGATCGAGTGCTGTTGCCGCCAACGCCGCCGAGTGAACTCGCCCATCGAGGCAAAGTTAGGGCCCCCGCTCCGAGGGGGTGACCGCGCAGCCGTTGGAATCGTGTTGATGACATCATTGTGGTCACCGGCGACGGCCCGCGATACTCGAGTTGTCGCATTCAGCGTCGCACTGATCGCCAGTCCTCGCACACGCCTTGCGCCGCGAGGACCGCCAGACCACCTTCACCAACCATGTTGCCCCTACGCCTCGAATCCGACTCGCGCGCCCCGACGGTTTTGTTGCTTGGCGCCCACAGCGACGACATCGAGATCGGCTGCGGCGGCACCGTCTTGCAATGGGTCCGGCAGTATCCGCAGGTCCGCTTTGTCTGGGTGACGTTGAGTGCCGATGGGGACCGCGAAACCGAGACACGCGCTGCGGCCGAGCGGCTGCTGGCTGGCGCCCGCCAGGCCGAGGTGCACACGGCCGCCTTTCGCGGCAGCTATTTCCCGCACGAAGGCGCTGCGTTGAAGGACTACTTCGAATCGCTGAAGGCGTTCGCTCCCGATGTGGTGCTGACACACTGCAGGCACGATCTGCACCAGGACCACCGCATCACGCACGAGCTGACCTGGAACACCTTCCGCAACCAGGTGGTGCTCGAATACGAGATCCCCAAGTTCGACGGCGACCTCGGCGTGCCGAACGTCTACGTGCCGCTGACCCGGGCCGACCTGCAGCACAAGTGCGACATCCTGATGGAGTGTTTCGCCAGCCAGCGCACGCGCAACTGGTTCACGCGCGATACCTTCGAGGCACTGGCCCGCATCCGCGGCATCGAGTGCAACGCGCCTGACGGCGTTGCCGAGGCCTTCTACGGCCGCAAGCTGCTGCTGCGGCCGTGACCACTTTTTCATGCCCTGAGCTGTTGCTTCAATGACCACCCTTCAGATCCCCGACCTGCAGACCCTGTTGCGGCAAGACCTCGACGCCGTGTGCGGCAACCTGCGCGAGGAATTCGGCCGCATGGCCGGCAAGCAGCTGCTGATCACCGGTGGCGCCGGCTTCCTCGGCTACTACCTGGTGAAGGCTGCGCTGCACTTCAACGCCACCGACGGCCGCAGTCAGCCGATCCGGGTGACCGTGTGGGACAGCTTCATCCGCGGCAAGCCGGGTTGGCTGACCGAGCTGGAGGGCACGCCGCACCTGCAGGTGCAGGCGCAAGACCTGATCCAGCCGCTGCCGCAGCCGATGCCCGACTTCCAGTGGATCATCCACGCCGCCGGCATCGCCTCGCCGCCGTTCTATCGCAAGTACCCGATCAAGACGATCGACGCCAACATCAATGGCTTGCGCAATCTGCTGGACTACAGCGTCGCCCAGTCCGATCGCGGCCGCCCGGTGGAGGGCTTCCTGTTCTATTCCTCCAGCGAGATCTACGGCGACCCCGAACCGCAATGGATCCCCACACCCGAGCACTACCGCGGCCTGGTGTCGTGCACCGGCCCGCGCGCCTGCTACGACGAGTCCAAGCGCTTCGGCGAGACGCTGTGCGTGGTGTTCGCGCAGCAGCACGGTGTGCCCACCAAGATGGCTCGGCCGTTCAACAACTACGGGCCGGGCCTCAAGATCACCGACAAGCGGGTGATTCCCGACTTCGCCCGCGAGATCTTCGCCGGCCGTGACCTCGTGATGTACTCCGACGGCAAGCCCACGCGCACGTTCTGCTACTCGGCCGACTCGATCACCGGCTACTACAAGGTGCTCGTCAAGGGCCACAGCGGCGAGCCGTACAACGTGGGCACGGAGAAGCCCGAGATCTCGATGGCCGAGCTGGCGCAAAAGCTGATCGACACCGCCGACACGCTGTTCGGCTATCGCGGCAAGCTGGTGCGCAAGCCCAATCCGGAAGCCGACTACCTGGTCGACAACCCCAACCGCCGCTGCCCCAACATCGACAAGGCCCGCGCGCACCTGGGTTACGAACCGCAGGTCAGCATCGACGAGGGCCTGCGCCGCTCGTTGATCTGGTACCACCACAACCGCGAAGCGGAGGAGGCCTGACATGAAACCCCCACGCTCACTTCGTTCGCTGCCCCCCGCGGGGGGTGAGCCCGGACGTGGACGGTCCGGTGGACCGGCCACGCCTGGCGAACGGCTGGTCCGCGAGGACCAGCGCGGCCTGCAAGGCCGTCAGTCCCTTCGGACGGCCGGGCGGGACTGACATGCGCATCTCCGTCATCGGCACCGGCTACGTCGGCCTGGTTTCGGGCGCGTGCTTCGCCGAGATCGGGCACGACTGCATTTGTGTGGATCTCGATGCGTCGAAGGTCGAGCGCATCAACCGCGGTGACCCTCCGATCCACGAGAACGGGCTCGACGCACTGTTGAAGCGCCACGTCGGCACGCGCCTGCGCGCCACCACCGACTTGCGCGCCGCGGTGCTCGACTCGAGCATCACGTTCATCGCGGTGGGCACGCCGTTCGACGGTACCCGCATCGACCTCAGCTTCGTGCGCGAGGCCGCACGCCAGATCGGCGAAGCGCTGCGCGACAAGCCGTCGTTCCACACCGTGGTCGTCAAGAGCACGGTGGTGCCCGGCACCACCGACGACGTGGTGGCCGTCGAGCTGGCGCGCGCCTCGGGCAAGCGCATCGGCGTCGGCTTCGGCGTCGGCATGAACCCGGAATTCCTCACCGAAGGGGTGGCGGTCGACGACTTCATGCGGCCCGACCGCATCGTGATCGGCGGCAGCGACCCACAGGCGATCGCCGCGCAGCGCGAGGTCTACGCGCCGTTTGCCGGCACGCCGACGCTGGAGACCAACAACAAGACCGCCGAGATGATCAAGTACACGTCGAACTCGGTGCTGGCGACGATGATCTCGTTCGCCAACGAGATCGGCAACCTGTGCGATGCGCTGGGCGGCGTCGACGTGGCCGACGTGATGCAAGGTGTCCACCTGGCCCGCTACTTCACCAGCACGCTCGGCGACGGCCAGCGCGTGAAGGCGCCGATCAGCTCGTTCCTGTGGGCCGGCTGCGGCTATGGCGGCAGTTGCCTGCCGAAGGACACCAAGGCGCTGTCGGCACATGGCGTGGCGCACGGTCAGCCGATGCCCTTGCTCGACGCCGTGATCGCGACCAATCTGGCGCAGCCGGCGCGCATGCTGGCGCTGCTGCAGCGTCACTTCAGCGAGCTGAAGGGTCTGCGCGTCGCGGTGCTCGGCCTGGCGTTCAAGGAAGACACCGACGACATGCGTGAGTCGCCGGCGATCCCGATCGTGCGCCAGCTGCTCGAGCGCGGCGCGCAGGTCACCGCCTACGACCCGATCGCCACCGAAGCGGCGCGCAAGGTGCTGCCCGACGGCGTGGCTTTTGCGTCCTCGCTCGAGCAGGCGCTGCAGGGGGTCGACGCGGCGATGCTGATCACCCGCTGGGACGAGTTCCAGCGCGTTCCAGCGCTGCTGAAGGACCGCGCCGATGCACCGGTGCTGATCGACGGCCGCCGCGTGCTGGCGCCCAATGCGGTGCCGCGCTACGAAGGCGTGGGCCGTCGAACCAAGGAGCTTGCGTCTTGAAGGTCGTCCTGTTCTGCGGTGGCCTGGGCACGCGCTTGCGCGAGCACTCCGAGACCATCCCCAAGCCGCTGGTGACGGTGGGCTACCGCCCGATCATCTGGCACCTGATGCGCTACTACGCGCACTTCGGCCACAAGGATTTCGTGTTGTGCCTGGGCTACCGGGGCGACATGATCCGCGAGTATTTCCTGAACTACCGCGACTGCATGTCCAACGACTTCGTGCTGTCGCTGCCAAGCGGGCAGGTCAAGCCGCTGAACAGCGATGTCGAGGACTGGCGCATCACGTTCGTCGACACCGGCATGCACGCCAACCTCGGGCAACGCCTGATGCGTGTTCGCCACCTGCTGCAGGACGAGCCGATGTTCTTAGCCAACTATTCCGACGGCCTGTCGGACCTCGACCTTGCCGATCACATCGCCCAGTTTGAACGCGGCCAAGCCACAGCGAGCTTCCTGGCAGTAAGGCCGGCGCAAAGCTTCCACACGGTGAGCGCCAACACCAACGGCGTGGTGAACAGCATCGAGCCGATCCACGGCGCCGACGTGTGGGTCAACGGCGGCTACTTTTGTCTGCGCAGGTCGGTCTTCGATGTGATCAACGAAGGCGAAGAACTGGTCGAGCAGCCATTTCAGCGCCTGGTGAAGGAGCGCCGACTGGTCGCTCGCCGCCACGAAGGCTTTTGGGCCGCGATGGACACTTTCAAGGACAAGATCACGCTCGACCGCATGGAGGCCCAGGGCATCTGCCCATGGAAGGTCTGGTCGCGCACCACCGAAACGTGACGAAGGCGGGATTCTGATGACCAACGACTTCCTGGTGCTGGGATCAGGCATGGCCGGACTGGGGGCGGCGGCGCAGTTCGCCGCCGAAGGGCGACGCGCCCGGGTGCTCGAACGCAAACCCTACGCCGGCGGCCACACTGCGACGCATGTGCGCGACGGCTTCGTGTTCGACGAAGGGCCGCATGTGTCGTTCACGAAAATGGACAAGGTCAAAAGCTTGTTCGCGAAGGCGGTGGCCGACGATTTCCTGCGCATCGACGCGAAGATCGACAACTACTGGCAGGGCCACTACGTCCGCCACCCGGTGATCACGAGCCTGAACGGGCTGCCGCGTGATCTGGTTGTGCGCGTCATCGCCGACTACGTGGAGGCGAAGAAGCGCGCCGACGCCCCGATCACGAACTACGAGGACTGGCTGGTCGCGAGCTACGGACGCACGTATGCAGAGACCTTTCCGATGAAGTACGCGCAGAAGTACCACACGACGCTGGCGTCGAACATGAGTACCGAGTGGGTAGGACCGCGCCTGTACCAGGCGAAGATCGAGGAGGTGCTCGCCGGCGCGCTGACACCTGAGTCGCCGAACATCCACTACGTGCAGGACTACCGCTACCCGCGCCACGGCGGCTTTGCGGCCTTCCTGAGCGGTTTAATCGGCAGCGCGGACATTGAACTCCGCCACGAGGTGGCGGCTGTCGATCCGAAAGCACGCACGGTGACCGCGCGCGACGGCCGTGTGACGCGGTACGACGGTCTGGTGTCGTCGATCCCCCTGCCGGACCTGGTGCCGATGATCGCCGGCGTGCCAAGCGATGTGCTCGCAGCATCGCAGTCGCTTGCCTGCACGAGCGTCGTACTGGTCAATCTGGGCGTAGCGCGCGAAGACGTGTCGCAGGCCAGCTGGACCTACTTCTACGACGAGCAGTTCCCGTTCAGCCGGGTCAGCTTCCCGCGGACCTTTTCGCCGCACGTGGCGCCGGCGGGCTGCAGCAGCATCCAGGCTGAGGTGTACTTCTCGAAGAAGTACAGGCCGCTCGAGGGCAATCCTGAGGACTGGATCGAGCCCACGATCGAAGGCCTGCGACGCTGCGGTACGCTGCGCGACGACGACCGCATCGTCTACCGCGAAGCGATGTGGATCCCATACGCGAACATCATCTTCGACCTCGACCGCGCTGCGGCGCTCGCGAAGGTGCACGGCTTCCTCGACGATGTCGGAATCGGTTGGTGCGGCCGCTATGGCGAATGGGGCTACCTGTGGAGCGACGAGGCCTTCGTGAGCGGCGAGAACGCCGCCCGCAAGGCGCTTGAGCGCACTTGAGCAAGCGCCTGGCAACCGAGCAGGTATGCCCAAGGTTAGTATCGAGATACCGACCCACACCGATGAGCGCTGTGTGTTGAACAGTCGATCGATCAGCCCGTTGTTGGCTGGTTTGCCTGACCACGTGTAGTCGAGCTTCACGCCGCGGCGTACGCCCAGCAGTTCGCTGACCCCGATGTCCATCGAGCGCAGAGCGATTTCCGCCCTGAAGTGGGCCACGGCGGCAAAGGTGATTGTCCAGATCGCCAGCTGGGCCGGGACGCTGGTTGTCATCAGGCTTCTGACTCCGCATGACTACGGGCTGATGGCCAAGGTGTCGGTGATCTGCTCCATTGCGAGCGTCGTCGCAGAACTTGGTCTAGGTGCCGCCATCGTGCGTTCGGCACAGATCGTGGGCGACGATCTGCGCAAGATCTACGGATTGTCTTTGCTCTTCGGCCTCGGCGTCACTGCCGCTGTTGCTGCGACGGCGCCTCTTCTCGCCTGGCTGTTCCAGGAGCCACTGCTGAGCCTGCCCATTGCGGTTGCTGCGCTGCAGATCATGGTCGGTGTCGTCGCCATCATTCCCAGCGCGTTAGCGAACCGGGAACTGTCGTTTCGTCAGCTGGCGAAGGTCGAGGTCGCGGCCGGCATCAGCGGTATTGCGGCGACGCTGGTTCTCGCGTTGCTGGGCGCGGGCGTGTGGGCGCTGGTTCTGGGAAACCTCTTCGGGGCCGTGGTGCGCAGCGCCGTGCTGCTTGCAACCGGCCCTCGTGTGCGGCCGCTCTTTTCGTTCGGCGGCCTGGGTGAACAGCTGAAGTTCGGCCTCACCGTGGTCGGCAATCGGATTAGCTACTATGTGGTCATTCAGTCCGACGTCCTGATCGGCAGCGCCTTCCTGACGACAACCGAAATCGGCCAGTACTCTGTAGCACTGCAGCTGGCAACCCTGCCAATGTCGAAGATCATGGGCACCGTCAACGAAGTGATGATGCCTGCGATGGCGCGGCTGCAAGATGACCGGGCGAGTGTGCGCGACGCCGTGATGAAATGCATCGGACTCATGTCACTGCTTTCCTTCCCCGTGCTGTGGGGCATCTCCGCGGTCGCGCCGGAGCTGGTGCGCCTGCTATTTGGCGAGGCTTGGATGGTTGTTGTCCCGGCGCTCGTCATCCTGCCGCTGATCGGGCCTATTCGCATGGTCAGCAGCCTGATATTTACCACCTCGCTTGCGCTTGGCAACCGCAAGCTCGACCTGCGCAATACGATTGCCAACTTCGCGCTGGTGCCGACCGGGTTCTTCGTCGGAGCGCATTGGGGGCTCATCGGCTTATGCTCGGCTTGGCTGGTCTCGGTACCCCTTGCGTACGCCTTCAGCGTGCCGGCGGCGCTGGGTTCGATCGGCCTTCGTGCCATTGAGCTGGTGAAAGAATGTGGTCCGCCGGCGCTCGCCGCTGGCGCCATGTACGCCGCAATTGCAGCGCTTCGCCCGCTGCTGGTAGACGCGCCGGTCATCGTCGCGTTAGGCGCGCTGTGCATCGGCGGGGGATTGACGTACGTGGTGGTCATGTGGGCGATCTCCCGGCGGCATCTGGTCATTGCAAGAAGCTTCGCACGATCATTCGTGATGCGAGATCGCGCAGGGAAGTGAATGGCCTACCGACGCAGCCGAGCGGCATGCATCCAACATGCTGCTTCCAAGTTCGCCACATGGACCAACTCGCAAGAGAGCTTGCGGGTACGGAACTGTTGAAATGCACCGAAGGAATCTTGTAGGCGCAACGGCTGGAATGGCCACCAGCGTGCTCATCCCCCACATTGTTCGGGCCGCGCAACCCTGCCCACCGCCACATGGAACAATTGCCGGAGATACGTCGGCATCGACGCCATGCCCGGCAGCAGCGAACAACCTCTACTCGACGAACTTTTCTGCCAGCGAGAACCCGATATCTGAGGGCGGCCGATGGGTGAACGGCAAGAGCAACGGGCTTGCATGGAACAACGTGCAGACCACCCTCGGCAAGGCGCATGGGGGGGCTTTCGTTGGGCTCGGGAGCAGTCGGTACGACGACTGCATCGCACATCTGAATACTGCGTTCACTGCTGATCAGTTTGCGCAGGGTACGGTCTCTCGAGAGCCGGGCTATCGCAACGTCTCCGACAAGCATGAGGTCGAACTGCTGCTCAGGTTCCAGATAACCGCCCGCAGCGCCCGCGGCTATGAAGTGTTGTGGGGGCAGGATGGCGAGATCGCGATCGTGCGTTGGAATGGCCCTTTGGGGAACTACAAGGCACTGGCCGGGCTTCCGAATTCGCGCCGCAACATGGCTGTTGAAGGTGATGTGCTTCGCGCGGAAATCGTGGGAAGCGTCATCCATGTCTACCGTAACGGCAGGGTGGTGCTGCGTGCGGAGGATTCAACCCACAAGAGTGGACAACCAGGTCTGGGTTTCTGGCCCCTGTCTGGTTCCACACTGTCGAGCTATGGCTGGAAAGCGTATTCGGCAGGCAATCTCTGAGCCTCTAAACCTGACTCT
>DATDJF010000305.1:0-4167 GCA_036520715.1 Burkholderiaceae bacterium
TCGAGGTCCAGCGCGCGTGCCAGCACGGCGGCGTCCTCGATGGCCATCGCGGCGCCTTGTGCCATATAGGGCAGCGTGGCGTGCACCGCGTCGCCGAGCAGTGTGATCCGCGCGCTGCTCCAGCACTCGACCGGTGCGCGGCGATTGAGCGCCCAGCGGAAGCACTGGTCGTGGTCGACCGCATCGATCACCGCGCGCACCATCGGGTGCCATCCGGCGTAGTCGTCGCTCAGCTCCTGCCAGGGCCGGCGCGCCGTCCACGACTCTTCGTCGGCCGCGCGCTCGACACAGCCGACGAAGTTGAGCAGCTCGCCGTTGCGCAGGTAGTAGGTGACCGCATGGTTGCGCGGGCCGCACCAGATGGTCGACACGATGTCGGTGCGCAACGCGGGCGCGATGCGCTCGATCGGCACCGTGCAGCGCCACGCCAGCTGGCCCGTGAACACCGGATCATCGGCACCCACCGTGTGCCGGCGCACCATCGACTTGATGCCGTCGGCACCGACCACCAGATCCGCGCGCCAGGGATTGCCGCGTGCGAACGACACGCTCACTGCGTCCGCCGCTTCGTGCAATGCCACCGCGCGGGCATCGAGCACCAGCGCGTGCGCATCGAGCGTCTTCACGGCGCCGTGCAGCGCAGCGTGCAGGTCGTGGCGGTGCAGCTGGAAGTAGGGCGCTCCGTGCCGCTGCTCGTGCGGCTCGCCCAACGGCAGGCGGTGCAACATTTCGCCGTCGTCGAAGCGGCGGAACTCGAACGCCTGGGGCCGCACGGCGCGTGGCTCCAGCGTCGCGCGCAGCCCCAGGCGATCGAGCACCTTCATCGCATTGGCGCTCATCTGGATGCCGGCGCCGACTTCGTTGAGCGCAGGCGCCTGTTCGGCGATGCGCACGCGGTGGCCGCGCTGCAGCAGCGTGGCCGCTGCAGCCAGGCCGCCGAGTCCCGCGCCGACGATGGCGATGTCCAGCCGTGGCGCCGTGGCCGGCGCCGGGCTGCCCCAAGCCGGCTGCTCCCCCTCGGGGGGACGCGAGCGGAGCGAGCTAGGGGGCCACATTCACATCAGTCGGCCGAAATGCGCTGCGCCTTGATCACCTGCGCCCAGCGAGCGGCATCACGCTCGATCAACGCGCCGAACTCCTGCGCACTGCTGTGCGCAGGCGTCATGCCCTGCGTCTCGAATGCCGTGCGCACTTCGGGCAGCGCGAGGATCGCTTTCAGCTCGCCGTTCAGGCGATCGAGCAGCGGCTTGGGCGTGCCTTTGGGCGCCAGCACGCCGTACCACATGTCGACGTCGAGGTCGCCCAGTTGCAGCTCGCGCAGCGGCGGCACGTCGGGCAGCAGCGCATGGGGTTTGTCGCTGCTGATCGCCAACGCGCGCAGGTTGCCGGCCTTCACGTGCTGCAGCGCCACGTGGATCGGCAGGAACATCACGTCGATCTGGCCGCCCAGCAGGTCGGTCACCGCCGGCCCGGTGCCGCGATAGGGAATGTGGGTGATGAAGATCTGCGCCTTGTTCTTCACCAGCTCCATCGCCAGGTGGTGCGGCGTGCCGTTGCCGGGCGACCCGTAGTTCAGCGCGCCCGGCCTGGCCCTGGCGCGCGCGATCAGGTCCTTCGCGCTGGTGATGCCGGACTTCGGCGTCGCCACCAGCAGCAGCTGGCCCCAGCTGGTGAGCGTGACCGGGTCGAGGTCGCGCACCGGGTCGAACGGCAGGTTCGGGTACAGCGCACGATTCATCACCAGCGTGTTCACCGTGACCAGCAGCGTCGTGCCGTCGGGTGCGGCGCGCACCACCGCCTCGGTGCCCAGGTTGCCCGAGGCGCCGGCCCGGTTGTCGACGATCACCGGCCGGCCCAGCCGCTCGGCCAGCTTGGGGCCGACCTGGCGTGCGATCAGGTCGATGCCGGTGCCGGGGGTGAACGGCACGATCAGCTTGATCGGTGCGTTCGGTGGTGTCTGGGCCAGGCACATCGGCGCAGTCATGCCCGCGAGCAGCGCCGACGCCGTCGTCAGCAGCAAGCGGCGCCGCGTTCCGGACCCATTGGCTGGTTCGATTTCAGTTGTCATCATGGCTTGGCCACCGCGCGGCAGATGCCGCCATTGTCGCGCCGGGGCGCACCCGATAATGCAACTCGACTTCGGAGCGCCCGCATGACGACGACCCTGACGCCGGCTGCCCAGCGCGACATCGCGCACCACCTGCATCCCTACACGCAGCTGCGCCAACTCGAGCGCGAAGGCCCGTTGGTGATCGTGCGCGGCGACGGCGTGCACGTGATCGACGAGCATGGCAAGCGCTACATCGAGGGCATGGCCGGGTTGTGGTGCGCGTCGCTCGGCTTCAGCGAGGCGCGGCTGGCCGATGCCGCGGTGCGGCAGATGAAGACGCTGCCGTACTACCACGCGTTCTCCGGCAAGGTGCCCGGGCCGGTGACCGAGCTGGTCGAGGCGCTGTCGCGCTGGTCGCCGATACCCCATGCACGCGTGTTGTTCGCCAACTCCGGTTCGGAGAGCAACGACACCGCGTTCAAGCTGGTGCGCTACTACAACAACGCGCGCGGCCGGCCGAAGAAGAAAAAGATCATCGCCCGAGCGCTCGGCTATCACGGCGTCACCGTGGCTGCGGCGTCGTTGTCTGGCATTCCGATGATGCATCAGCACTTCGACCTGCCGCTGCCCGACGTCGTGCGCGTCGGCTGCCCGCACCACTACCGGTTCGCGTTGCCCGGCGAGAGCGAGAGTGCGTTCGTCGATCGGCTGGCGCGCGAGCTCGAAGAGACGATCCAGCGCGAAGGCCCCGACACCGTGGCCGCCTTCATCGCCGAGCCGGTGATGGGCGCCGGCGGCGTGGTGATTCCGCCCGCGGGCTACTTCGAGCGCGTGCAGGCGATTCTCAAGAAGCACGACATCCTGCTGATCGCCGACGAGGTGATCACCGGATTCGGCCGCCTCGGCCAGCCGTTCGGCTCGCAGGTGTTCGGCCTCAAGCCCGATCTGGCCACCGTGGCCAAGATGCTGACCTCGGCCTACGTGCCGATGTCGGCGCTGTACGTCAGCGACGCCATCTACCAGGTGGTGGCCGATGCCAGCGCCGGCGTCGGCAGCTTCGGCCACGGCTACACCTACAGCGGCCATCCGCTGGCCTGTGCGGTGGCACTCGAGACGCTGCGCATCTACGAGGCCGACGACGTGATCGGCCACGTGCAGCGGGTGGCGCCGCGCCTGCAACAAGGCCTGCGCCGCTTCGAGGGCCACGAGATCGTCGGCCACGTGCGCGGCCTCGGGCTGATCGGCGCCATCGAGCTGGCGGCCGAGCCGTCGCAACGCAAGGCCTTCGACCCCGCGCGCGGCGTCGGCGCCTACTTCGTGCGCCGCGCGCAGGAGCACGGCTTGATCACAAGATCGCTGTCCGGCGACGTGATCGCGTTCTCGCCGCCGTTGATCATCACCGAGGCCGAGATCGATGCCATGCTCGAGCGCGCCGCGCGCGCGCTGGCCGACACGCTGGCGTGGGTGCGCAGCACGCCAGGCTGAGCGACCCGGCGTGGCCGAGGGCTGATCCGGTCGCCCGCGGTTTGCAGGTCCGAATGCGGCCAGCGGCGCGCACGCGGCGCTGTACGCTGCAGGCATGTTTGCACCAGACACGCTTGCCACCGACGTCCGGGCCGGCGACATTGCGGCCCGCGTGGACGGCTTCGCGTGGCAACGCGTCGCCAACGAACTCGACCAGCAGGGCGCGGCAGCGCTGAAGCAGTTGCTGACGGCGAGCGAATGCGAAACGTTGGCCTCGATGTATTCGCAAGACGCCTGCTTCCGCAGTCGTGTCGTGATGGCTCGCCACGGTTTCGGTCAGGGCGAATACCGCTACTTCCGCTATCCGCTGCCGTCGTTGATCGCCGAGCTGCGCGAGGCGGTCTACGCGCGCCTGGTGCCGCTCGCCAATCATTGGCACGAGGCCATGGGCCTGGACGTCCGTTTTCCGGACCATCACGCGGCCTTCATCGCCCGCTGCCACGGGGCCGGCCAGACCAAGCCGACACCGCTGCTGCTGCGCTACGAAGCCGGCGACTACAACTGCCTGCACCAGGATCTCTACGGCGAGCACGTGTTCCCGCTGCAGCTCGTGCTGCTGCTGTCACGGCCGGGGCGCGACTTCGACGGTGGCG
>DATDJF010000306.1:0-2995 GCA_036520715.1 Burkholderiaceae bacterium
TCGCGGTAGCGCTTCACGCGTGAGGCCGACTCCGGCATCACGTGGTTCATGAACTGCTGCGCCTGATCGAAGATGTCGTCGGTGTCGATCAGGATCTCGCCGATGTCGGCGGTGAAGTAGTCGCGGATCGCGCGGATGACCAGCGAGCTCTCCTGGTAGATCAGGAAAGCGCCCTTGCCGGCCCTGCTGGCCTCGTCGATCGCCGTCCACAGCTTGAGCATGTAGTTCAAGTCCCACTGCAGCTCGGCGGCCGAGCGGCCGATGCCCGCGGTGCGCGCGATCAGGCTCATGCCCTTGGGGTAGTCGAGCTGGTCGAGGTTCTCCTTCAGCTCCTCGCGGTCCTCGCCCTCGATGCGCCGGCTGACGCCGCCGCCACGCGGGTTGTTGGGCATCAGCACCAGGTAGCGGCCGGCCAGCGAGACGAAGGTGGTGAGCGCCGCGCCCTTGTTGCCGCGCTCTTCCTTCTCGACCTGGACCAGCAGTTCCTGGCCTTCCTTGATGGCATCCTTGATGGTGGCGTTCTTGACCTCGACGCCGTCACGGAAGAACTGGCGCGAGATCTCCTTGAACGGCAGGAAGCCGTGGCGGTCTTCGCCGTAGTCGACGAAGCAGGCCTCGAGCGACGGCTCGACGCGCGTCACCACCGCCTTGTAGATGTTGCCCTTGCGCTGCTCGCGCCCTTCGAGCTCGGTCTCGAAGTCGAGCAGCTTCTGGCCGTCGACGATCGCCAGGCGCCGCTCTTCGGGCTGCGTGGCGTTGATCAGCATGCGTTTCATGTGCACTCCTCATCGGGTGCACGAGCCGCTGCGGCGCGTGCACACCACTTTTCGATCCGGCGGCCTGGCGGCCGGCGGACCACTTCAATGCACGAGCAACGCTGAAAGAACCCTGGAGAAGAAAACTGCCCTTAGGCCGCGGGGGCCGCCGCGAGGGCGGCCGTCACCACGGTGGGGCGGCATGCGGCAAAACGAACGGGGTGGTTGTCACGGCACGGTGCCAGTGGGCCGCGCGCTGATCGGCGGCGGCCGGCAACCCGCGAGGCCGGCACGAGGCCCGCGCTCACGGCAAACGACCCGCCGCGCGACAGGCACGCGGGCAGGGGTCGAGGTGGCTGGAGGTGCGGCATGCACACACCGGATCGCTTCGCAGCGAAGCAACAGCCGCCGCGGGGCGGCGTCTGCTGCGTTTGACCTTTTCTTTCCCGACTCACGGGAGGGCTGATTCGACGTTGTTCTTTCACCGCTGGTCGTCTGGCAGCCGCCTCGCTGTGGGAGGCGGCCCTTCCATTGGGCCGGCGGCGCTGCATCACCTGGACATCGCGCACGAATTTCAGTGCGCCGCCACCGTCGTGGCGCCGCAAGCGCCGAGTAAACTCAAAACAAATCAAGCACTTGCAGCACGACAGTGGTCCGCCGCATTATAAGCGCGCCCGCCGCCCAGGGGGCGCCTCCGTCGATCCAGCGTGCCGCGGTCCAGCGTGTCAATGTGGACGAGGGCAGCGCCGGGCAACGGCTCGACAACTTTCTGCTGCGCCTGCTCAAGGGTGTTCCCAAGACTCACGTGTACCGGGTCATCCGCTCGGGCGAGGTGCGCGTCAACCGCGGGCGGGCGAGCGCCGACACGCGGCTCGCGCAGGGCGACGAGGTGCGCTTGCCGCCGGTGCGGCTGGCCGAGCGTGCCCACGCCACGCCGGCGCCGGCCCGCGAGTTCCCGATCCTCTACGAAGACGAGCAGTTGGTCGCCGTCGACAAGCCGGCTGGCGTGGCGGTGCACGGCGGCAGCGGCGTCAGCTTCGGCGTCATCGAGCAGCTGCGGCGGGCGCGGCCGCAGGCGCGCTTTCTGGAGCTGGTGCATCGGCTGGACAAGCAGACCTCGGGCGTGCTGCTGCTGGCCAAGAAGCGCAGCGCGCTGACCGCGTTGCAGGAGCAATTCCGCTCGCGCGCCACCGACAAGACCTACGCCGCGCTGGTGATCGGCGCCTGGCCGGCGTCCAAGAAGGTGATCGACGTCGCCCTGCACAAGTCGACCGCCGCCGACGGCGTGCGGCGCGTGCGCGCGGTGGACGCCGATGACGAGGCGGGCCGCCGCTCGATCACGCTGGTCAAGGTGGCGCGCCGCTGCGAGGCCTACACGTTGCTCGAGGTGAACATCAAGACCGGGCGCACGCACCAGATCCGCGTGCACCTGGCGCACGAGGGGCATGCCATCGTCGGCGACGATCAATACGGCGACTTCGAGTTGAACCGGCAGCTCGCGCGCGGCGAGGGCCTGGCCGGCGTGCGCTTTGCGCGCATGTTCCTCCACGCGCGGCGGCTGGCCTTCGATCACCCGGGCAACGGCTCGCGCATCGAGCTGCAGGCGCCGCTGCCGGCCGAATGCGTCAGACTGCTGGGCGTGTTGTGCGAGCCCCACTGAGCGACGTTATGCCCGCTGAATCACCGCACCGTTTCGATCTCATCGCATTCGACTGGGACGGCACCCTGTTCGATTCGACGGCGCTGATCGTGCGCTGCATCCAGCAGTCGTGCAGCGACTTGGGCGTGGCCGTGCCCAGCCACGAGCAGGCCGCGTACGTGATCGGCCTGGGCCTTTCGGACGCGCTGGCGCATGCGGCGCCGGGCCTGCCGCCGGAACGTTACCCCGAGCTCGGCCAGCGCTACCGCCACCACTATTTCGAGCGCCAGCACGAGCTGACGCTGTTTCCTGGCGCACTGGAGATGCTGCATGCGCTGAAGGCACGATCCCAGCGCATCGCGGTGGCTACCGGCAAGGCCCGGCGCGGCCTCGACGCCGCGCTCGAGACGGTGCAATTGAAGGCGCTGTTCGACGCCACCCGCACCGCCGACGAAACGGCGAGCAAGCCAGACCCGCGCATGCTGCTGGAGCTGATGCGCGAGTGCGGCACCACACCCGAGCGCACGTTGATGATCGGCGACACGACGCACGACCTGCAGCTCGCGGTCAACGCGGGCGCGCCGTGCGTGGCCGTCAGCTA
>DATDJF010000307.1:0-8836 GCA_036520715.1 Burkholderiaceae bacterium
TTCGACGACACGCACCTGAAGACCATCATCCACCCGGCCGGGCCGGTGGCCTCGGCGGCACTGGCGCTGGCCGAGCACCTGGGCGCCAGCGGCCGCGCGCTGATCGACGCGCTGGTGCTCGGCATCGACGTGTCGTGCCGCATCGGCAACGTCGTCTACCCCGAGCACTACGACCGTGGCTGGCACATCACCGGCTCCACCGGCACGCTGGGCGCCGCGGCGGCGTGCGCGCGCCTGCTGTCGCTCGACGAGCACCACACCGCGATGGCGCTGGGCATCGCGGCGTCGCAGCCGGTGGGCCTGCGCGAGCAGTTCGGCACCATGACCAAGCCGTTCCACCCGGGCGGCGCCGCGCGCGCGGGGCTGCTCAGCGCGCTGCTCGCCAAGAACGGATTCACCGCCAGCGCGCGTGCGCTCGAGGCGCCGCGCGGCTTCGCGCAGGTGGTCTCCACCAAGACCGCATGGCACGAGGCCACCGACGAGCTCGGCCGGCGCTTCGAGATCTCGTTCAACACCTACAAGCCGTTTGCCTGCGGCATCGTGATCCACCCGAGCATCGATGCCTGCGTGCAGTTGCGCGAGCAGGGCGTGCTGCCCGACGACGTGGAGCGCATCGAGCTCAAGGTGCACTCGCTGGTGCTCGAGCTCACCGGCAAGAAAGAGCCCGCCGATGGCCTGAGCGCCAAGTTCAGCGTCTACCACGGCTGCGCCGTGGGCCTGATCTTCGGCCGCGCCGCCGAACCCGAGTACGCCGACAAGATCGTCACGCGCGCCGACGTGGTGGCGCTGCGCCGCAAGGTGGTCGCCACCGTCGACGACGCCATCGACGAAGCGTCGGCCGATGTCACCGCGGTGCTGCGCGACGGTCGCCGCGTGCACGTGTTCGTCGAGCACGCGATCGGCTCGCTGCAGCGGCCGATGAGCGACGCTGCGCTGGAAGCGAAGTTCGCCGCGCAGGCCGAGCCGATTCTGGGCGCCGCGCCCACCGCAGGCCTGATCGCCGCGTGCCGCCGCATCGGCGCGCTGTCCGACGTGCGCGAGATGCTGGCGCTCGCCAGGCCGCCCGCGCGCTGATCGAATCCCGATGCACGCCTACCGGATGCAGGAGCTCGACGGCCGCTTGCAGTTGCAGCTTCAGGAGTTGCCTCGTCCCGAGCCCGGCGCCGACCAGCTGCTGATTCGTGTGCGTGCGGCTGGCCTCAACCGTGGCGAGTTCATCACCGGCCACGGCCTGCACGGCCGCGGCGGCGGCGCCAAGCCGGTGGGCATGGAAGCCGCGGGCGAGGTGGTGGCCATCGGGTCCGGCGTCGAAGGCTGGCGGGTCGGCGATTCCGCGATGGGCCGCTGCCCCGGCGCGTTTGCCGAGTTCGCGCTGCTCGACCAGCGCGAAGCGCTCGCGGTGCCGCCCGCGCTCGATTGGCACCAGGCGGCGGCGATCCCGCTGACCTTCATGGTGGTGTACGACATGCTGGTGATGCAGGGCCGCTTGCGCAGCGACGAGACGCTGCTGGTGGCCGGCGTCGCCTCGGGCGTGGGCGTCGCCGCGTTGCAGGCAGCGCGGGCGATGGGCGCGACCGTGATCGGCACCTCGGGCAGCGCCGCCAAGCTCGAACGCCTGCACGCCGAAGGCCTGAGCCTCGGCCTGTGCACACGCGGCCCCGACTTCGCCGATGCCGTGCTGCAGGCCACCGAGGGCCGCGGCGCCGATCTCGCGATCGACGCCGTCGGCGGCTCGGTGTTCGCCGAGTGCGTGCGCGCGTTGGCGTTCCAGGGCCGGCTCGCGATGGTCGGTTATGTCGACGGCGTGCTGCGCGCCGAGCTCGACCTCGAGGCCTTGCATGCCAAGCGGCTGCATCTGTTCGGCGTGTCGAACAAGCTGCGCAGCATGCAGCAGCGCGCCGAGCAGGTGTCCGGCTTCAAGGCCGACTGGCTGCCGCTGTTCGCGAGCGGCCGCCTGCGGCCGCTGGTCGACCGCGTGCTGCCGTTCGAGGAGCTGGCCGCGGCCAAGGCCTGCATGGACAGCAGCCAGCATGTCGGCAAGATCGTGCTGGCCGGACACGGTTCGGCATAGGAGACATTCCGATGCATCGATTCACCGCGTGGCTGGCCGGCCTCGTGCTGGGCGTCACCAGCGTGGCGGCCGTCGCGCAGCCTTATCCGTCGCGCCCGGTGCGGCTGGTGGTGGGCTTCGCGCCGGGCGGCGCGGCCGACACGGTGGCGCGCGCGATGAGCGACGCGATGGGCAAGGCGCTCGGCCAAACCATCGTGGTCGACAACCGGCCGGGGGCCGGGTCCAGCATGGCCGCCGAGCACGCGGCGAAGTCGCCGCCCGACGGCTACACGGTGCTGATCGCCAGTCCGAGCAGCATCTCGGTCAACCCGGCGCTCAATGCCAAGCTCGGCTACAAGTTCACCGATCTGCATCCGGTGCTGAAGGTGACGAAGTCGCCACTGGTGATCGCGGCCCATCCGGGCACCGGCATCCAGTCGGTGCAGGATCTGATCACCGCGGCCAAGAAGGCGCCGGGCACCATCAACTACGCCAGCTCCGGCATCGGCTCGGCACCGCACCTGGGTGCCGCGCTGTTTTCGCAAGTGGCCGGCGTGCAGCTCTTCCACGTGCCGTTCAAGGGCGGGGCGCCGGCGGTGCAGTCGGTGGTGGCCGGCGACACGCAGGTGACGTTCGCCACGCCGCCGTCGGTGCTCGAGCTCGTCAAGGCGGGCCGGCTGCGCGGCCTGGGCGTCAGTTCGCTGCAGCGTTCACCGCTGGTGCCTGATCTTCCGGGCATGGTGGAGTCCGGCCTGCCTGGTTACAGCATCGACTTCTGGTACGGCCTGTTCGTGCCGGCGCAGACGCCGCCCGACATCTTGCGCAAGCTGTTCGATGCGGCGACGGCCGCGCTGCGCGACCCTGCGGTGAAGCAGGCTCTGATGCGTGACGGCACCGACGTCGACCTGTCGCCGTCGCAGGAGCACTTCGCGCAGTTCCTGGCCAACGACAACGTGTTCTGGGAAAAGCTCGTCAAGGACGCCGGTGTGAGCAAGGACTGAATCGCTGCAACACAATCGCACGCCATGCCCCGCCGCCCCAACTTCGTCTTCATCCTGGCCGACGACCTCGGCTACGCCGACCTCGGCTGCAACGGCGCTCGAGCACCGACACCGGTGTCGCCGGTGCTCGACGCGCTGGCCGCGGCCGGGCAACGCTTCACGCACGGTTATGCCAACTCGGCCGTGTGCTCGCCGACCCGCTTCGCGCTGATCACCGGGCGTTGGCAGTACCGGCTGCGCGGCGCCGCCGAGGAGCCGTTGACCGGCAAGGCGCGCGGCGACAAGGTGATCGGCCTGGCGCCGGAGCATCCGACGCTGCCTTCGCTGCTGCGTGATGCCGGCTATGCCACCGCGCTGTTCGGCAAGTGGCACCTGGGCTTTCCGCCGCACTTCGGGCCGCTGCAAAGCGGCTACGAACACCACTTCGGCCCGCTGTCGGGTGGCGTCGACTACTTCTCGCACAGCGACAGCTCGGGCACGCACGACCTCTACGAGCAGGGCGAAGAAGTGGTGCGCCCCGGCTACCTGACCGACCTGATCAGCGATCGTGCGGTCGAGTTCGTGCGCCGGCACGACGCCAGCAAGCCATTCCTGATGAGCGTGCACTACACGGCGCCGCACTGGCCGTGGGAGACGCGCGACGACGAGGCCGAGTCGCAGCGCATCGGCCGCGCCATCCACCACAAGGACGGCGGATCGCTGGCCACCTACCGCCGCATGATCCACCACATGGACGAGGGCATCGGCCGCATCGTCGAGGCGCTGCGCGACACCGGCCAGCTCGACGACACGCTGATCGTCTTCACCAGCGACAACGGCGGCGAGCGTTTCTCCGACAACTGGCCCTTCATCGGCCAGAAGATGGATCTGCTCGAAGGCGGCATCCGCGTGCCGCTGATTGCGCACTGGCCGGCACGCATCCGCGCGGGCCAGGTGAGCGCGACGCCGGTGATCACGATGGACTGGACCGCGACGATGCTGGCAGCGGCTGGCGTGGCTGCGCACCCGGAGTACCCGATGGACGGCGTCAGCCTGCTGCCGCTGTTGGACGATCCGGCCTGGGACCCGCAGCGTGCGCTCTACTGGCGCATGAATCATCGGCGGCAGCGCGCGATGCGCCAAGGTGCGTGGAAGTACCTCGCGATGGATGACTACGAATACCTGTTCGATCTGGCGGCCGACGAGCGCGAGCGCGCCAACCAGGCCAAGCGACAACCGGATCGATTGGCCGCCATGCGAATCGCGTGGGAGCGTTGGGCCGAGGCCCTGCCCGGCATACCCGAAGATGCGCGGGTCAGCCTGATCGGCGGCCCCGCGGACATGCCGACGCCCACATCCTGAGGCGCGACCGACAGCCACTGCAGCGGCGGCGCGCTGAGCGCGCCGTCTACAACCCGATCACGATCTTGCCGAAGTGTCGACCCGAGGCCATGCGGCGGAACGCATCCGACGCGTCCGCCAGCGCGAACGACGAGTCGATCACCGGCCTGATGCGGTGCTGCTCGATCGCACGATTCATCGCCTCGAAGCGCGCACGCGACCCGACAGCGATGCCTTGCACGCGCAGCATCGGGCCCAGCAGCTGGCGCACGCCGAACGTGGCTTCGTAGCCGGCGACGAACCCGACCACGCCGACGAAGCCGCCGAAGGCCGCCGCCGCCAGGCTTTGCGTCAACGTGGCGCCGCCGGTCTCCACGACGATGTCGACGCCGCGCCCGCCGGTGGCCGCTTTGGCCACCTGCGGCCACTGCACATCGCTGCGGTAGTTGATGACGACATCGGCGCCCAGCGCCCGCAGGCGCTGCAGCTTGTCGTCGCTCGACGAGGTGGCGATCACGAAGGCGCCGGCCGCCTTGGCGAACTGCAACGCGAACAGCGCCACGCCGCCAGTGCCTTGCACCAACACGCTGGTCGCGGGCTTGATGCCGCCTTCGACGAGTGTCGACCACGCCGTCAGCGCCGCAATCGGCAGCGTCGCTGCCTCGGCGTCCGACAGCGCTGGCGGCGTGGCCACCAGGTCTTCCTCGGGAACGAGCAGGTAGTCTTGCAGCGTGCCTTCGAGCGGACCGCCGAGCGTGCGGCGCGCGCGCATCTCAGGCGTCGGCAGCCCGTCGTGCCAGCCTTGCGTGTAGACCGGCACCACGCGGTCGCCCGTCCGCCAGCGCGTTACGCCTTCACCCACCGCAGCCACGTCGCCAGCGCCATCGGAGGCGGGCACGTACGGCAGCGGCAGATTCGGCAGGTAGTTCTCGGTGAGGATCGAGAGGTCGCGGTGATTCAGGCTCGCCGCGCGCAGGCGCACGAGCACCTCGCCACGGCGAGGTTGTGGCACCGCGCGCTGCGTCAAGCGCAGCGCGTCGATCGAAAAGGCCGTGGCCTGCAGGGTGCGCATCGTGTCGTTCATCGAGCTCACGATACCGCACGAACCGCCATGCTGCGCAAGGAGCACACGGGAACACCGGGATACGTTGCCGGTTGCGCACCGCGCCCATGCGCGAGCTACGACTACGTCCGCGCGAACAGCGCGTCCAGGCGCTCCAGGTCGTTGATCACGCGCCATTCCTTGGCGCCGGCGGCCAGCACGCGCTTTTCCCAGGCTTCGAGGCGGCCGAGGTAGCGGCGGGGATCGATGTTGTCGGTGTTGAGCTTGACCACGTTGACCGCGATCACGCGGATGCTCTTCAAGTCAATCGGGAAGTTGCGCACCGTCACCTTGTCCAACTCCTCCTGCATGTCGGAGAAGATGACCAGTGTCTTGCTGCCGGCGCCGGTCTCGTTGAGGTACTCGGCGCCCTGCAGCAGCCCGCCGGTGATGTCGGTGAAGGCCGAGCCCTTGAGGCCCTTGAAGTAGCCGTCGGTCTTGTCGCGGAACGCGCGCTTCTGCGCATTGGCCTGCGACGGGCGGGTGTCGAAGGTGGCCTTGGCGACGATGTCCTTCTCGCTGAAGCTGCGGCTCTCCACGCGGGCCACGGCGAGCGAGTCACCCGGGTTCAGCGTGCCGAGCAGGAAGTTCACGATCGCCTGCGCCTTGCCGGACTCCTGCACATAGGTGCCCGAGGTGTCGACCAGCATGTACACCGCCTGGCTGTGATTGCGCGGGTCGCTGCAAGCCGAGGCCAGCCCCGACGCCAGGCCCGCGGCGACGGCGCGCAGCATCAACCGGCGTGGCCGGCTCGTCAGGGCGCTCATGTCTCCTCCCTGGGCTGCAGCGTGATCACGCTGGTGTCGGTGCGCCCCGGCGCGCTGCGTGCACCTTTGGCCGCGCGCTCCACCCACAGCGGCAGCACGATGAGCACGTCGTACACATGCACCAGCACGCGGCTGGTTTGGCGGATCAGGTTGCCGGCAATGCGCAGCAGCATCGCGAACGCGCGCGCCAACACCATCAGCAGCGCGCCGAACACGGTGCGCGACGAATGGATCAGCGACTCCAGCGGGATCGCCACGAAGGTGAGTGCGAACGGCAGGATGAAGCCAAGCAGCATCTGCCCCACGGTGGGAATCTTGCCGACCCAGCTGTCGGCGGCTGCAGCCTGTTGCACGCTGGCCAGCGATTGCACCAGCGCCTGCTTGTCCTGGATCAGCATGTCGCGCATCAGCGCCAGCGCGGCCTCGATGCCGGCCAGCGTGACCAGCAACGTCAAGGCCACCCACATCATGCGGCGCCGCGCGCGGTCGCTCAAGTTGCCGATCACCGGAAACAGGCGCGTGATGCGCAGCGTTTCCATCAGGAACAGGCCCATCGAGGCCTCGACCAGGATGATCACCAGTGCCGCCACTTCCGAGGTGCGCAGCGAGGCGGTGATGTAGTCGGCCGCGCCCACCATCTCGGACATCGGCAGCGCGATGAGCTTGAAGTTGACGAAGGTGCCGCCGATCGCCACCATCATCACCAGCAGCGCGATGCCGAACTGGGTGAGTGCGGAGACCGTCAGCGCGTGCACGGCCTTGTCGGTCTTGGCCACGATCTGCTCGTACTGCGCCATCAGGTTGTCCACCGACAAGGCGCTGTTCAGCAGGCCGCTGATGTTCTTGTCCACCTGTCCCAGCGTCTTTTCGATCGCGCGCCAGCACGGCATGAACTTCTCGAGGATCGCGTGGCGCGTCTCGTAGGACTTGCGGTACTCCGCGAGTGCCTTGTCGTGGATGCGGTTGATCGACTGGTTGATCCCTTCGAGGATCGACGTCGCCAGCTCGCCGCTGCCGCTTTTGATCTTGCCGACGGCGTCCACGGCCTCCACCCAGTCGGGCGGCGGCGGCGGCACCTCGCCGCACTTCTTGTAGTCGTCTTCGATGCGGGCCGCCTCGTCGGCGAGCTTGCGCTGCAGCACCGGATAACCCTGCAGGTCGCGATTGACCAGCGTGGCGATGCGCTCGAACTCGCGCTCGACGCGCTTCTCGAGATCCTGGCGACCGTGCGCCAGCAGCACCGCCTTGTTGCGGTCGTTGATCTCGGCGGCCGCAGCCATCAGCCAGCGCGAGGCGATGCGCAGCGGTCCGCCCACGGCATGGCCGGCCGCGCGAATGAGCTGGTGCATCGGCACCCGCGCCGCATACAGGAAGGTCATAACCAACAAGGCCAGCAACAGCAACGACAGGGCAGGGCTGTCGGGCCAGATCAGCCAGAAACGCGAGACATCCATGACGCGTACCTCTCGAGCGGTCGCACCAGCCGCGCCGGCGATCGACCGCGGCGACAAGATAGTCGTGTGCGCCACGCAGTGAATCTGTATCAGAGGCTTTGTGGGGCAAAAGTCGCGCTCGATACCCGTGGTCTCAAGTCAGAAGTTTTTGACACCAATGACTACGTAACCGCGATCGCCTCGGAACAAAAAGTGTGCGAGCGAGAACGGATCGCGGTCTACGGGTGATCCACCAGATCGGCATCCAGGTCGTGCCCGTACAGCCACGCGCTCTGGCGCAGCGGGTCGCCGCTGGCGAATTCGGCATCGCGTCGCTGCTGCTCGGGGCCGTCTGGCAGGTGGTTGCGCACCTCACGGCCGCGGCTCATCACCTGCACCTGGCTGGCGCGCGGGCGGCGGATCGCGTCGTAGCGTTGCAGCGCGCGCGGCGCCGACGCGCGGTCGGCGCCTTGCAGGCAGGCGGCGAGCACGAACGCGTCTTCGATCGCCTGCGCCGCGCCCTGGCCGAAGAACGGCAGCATCGCGTGCGCCGCGTCGCCCAGCAGGCCGATGCGCCCGACGCTCCAGCGTTCGAGCGGATTGCGGTCGTACAGCGCCCAGCGCTTGGTGCTGCTGGCCGAGACGATGAGCTGCTGCACGCGCTCGTCCCAGCCGTCGAACTCGGCGCGCAGGTCGGCGATCTCGCCATCGGCCGTCCACGATTCGAGGCGCCAGGCTCCGGCCGGCACGATGGCCACCACGTTCACCAGCTTGCCACCGCTGATGGGGTAGTGCACGAAGTGGCGCCCTGGTCCCAGCCACAACGATTGCACCGGGCGCAGCGCCATCGGCGGCGCCTTGTCGGCCGGCACCAGGCAGCGAAAGGCGCACAGCCCGGAGAAACGCACGTCCACCTGCGGCGCCACCGCCGGCCTCAGCGCGGAGTGGATGCCGTCGGCGCCGATCACCACGTCGGCACTGACGCGGGTCTTGGTGCCGTCGCGGTGCTCGAAGGTCAGCGCCACCTCCTCGTCGCGCGGACTCGCATCGATGCAGCGGTGGTCGCTGCGCAACCGCTCGGCGGGCAGCGTGTGCAGCAGCATGCGCAGCAGGTCGGCGCGGTGCGCCACGTAGCAGGGCGCACCGTACAGACGCACGCACTG
>DATDJF010000308.1:0-10897 GCA_036520715.1 Burkholderiaceae bacterium
CGAGCCCTTGAACGGGATGTTGGTGGCGTTGATGCCGGCGGCGAGCTTGAACTTTTCGGCGTTGAGGTGCGTGGCGCTGCCCTGGCCGGCGGAGGCGAAGTTGAGGCCCGCCGCGTTGGCCTTGGCCGCGGCCACCAGCTCACGCACGCTCTTGATGTTCTTGCTCGGCGCGATCACCAGCACGTTGGGCGTGGCCGAGATCGGCGTCACGCCGGCGAAGGCGGTCAGGGTGTCGAACGGCAGCTTCGCGAAGGTGCTCGGGCTCACCGTGTGCGAGCTCGAGTGGATCATGATGGTGTAGCCGTCGGGCTCTGCCTGAGCCACCTGGGCCTGGCCGATCGTGCCGCTGGCGCCGGCCTTGTTTTCGACCACCAGCTGCTGGCCCATGCTGGCCGACATCTTGTCGGTGATCGCGCGGGCGATGATGTCGGTGGTGCTGCCGGCCGCAAAGGGCACGATCACGCGGATCGGCTTGTTCGGATAGCCGGTCTGCGCGAGCGCCAGAGTCGGCACCAGGGCGGCGGCGGCGAGCGTCAGCGCGGCCCGGCGAGGCAGGGTGAGGTCAACGGACATCGTGGTCTCCTTGTATTAGCTCACCGAATGGTTGAAGTGCGGCACCCACGACCCTGCCGCAACGAGCGCTCAGTACGTGGCGCGCCCGCCCGAGATGTCGAACACCGCGCCGGTGGAGAACGAGCAGTCGGGTGACGACAGCCAGCACACCATCGCGGCGAGCTCCTCGACCAGCAGGAAGCGGCCCATCGGGATCTTCGACAGCATGAAGTCGATGTGCGCCTGCGTCATGGTGTCGAACATCGCGGTCTTGGCGGCTGCCGGCGTGATGCAGTTGACCAGCACGCCGTGCTGCGCGAGCTCCTTGCCGAGCGACTTGGTGAGCGCGATCAGGCCGGCCTTGGAGGCGCTGTAGTGCGACGCGTTGGCGTTGCCTTCCTTGCCGGCGATCGATGCGACGTTGACGATGCGGCCATAGCGGCGCGCGATCATGTGCGGCACGATGGCCCGGCTCACCAGGTACGGTGCCACCAGGTTGACTTCGATCACCCGCTTCCACACCGCTGGCTCGAGCTCCCAGGTGGTGCCGTTGCCGCCGGTGATGCCGGCGTTGTTGACGAGGATGTCGATCTGCCCGTAACGCTCGAGCGTGCCCTGCACCGCGCCGGCCACCGAGGTTTCGCTGGACAGCTCGACCACGGTGCCTGCCACGTTGCCGCGCGCGCTCAGCTCGGCGCGCGCCTGCTCCAGGCGTGCGCTGTCGATGTCCCACAGCGCCACCGACGCGCCCGAATCGAGCATGCGCAGCGCAGTCGCATAGCCGAAGCCTTGCGCGCCGCCGGTGATGACGGCGACGCGGTCGTGCAGGTCGATGCGGTTCATGTGTTTTCCTTCTTCGTGCGAGGCACGCGGCCCATCAGATAGAACTCGTCGTTCGGCCGCAGGCTGATCACGTTGGCCAGGCGGTTGGACAACCCGAAGAAGGCGCTGATCGCGGCGATGTCCCAGATGTCTTCGTCGTGAAAGCCATGCGCACGCAATACTTCGAAGTCGGCGTCGCCGACCTCGTGCGACGCGCGCGTCACTTTCAGTGCGAAGTCGAGCATCGCCTTCTGGCGCGGCGTGATGTCGGCCTTAAGGGGGTTGACCGCGATCTGGTCGGCCAGCAGCGGCTTCTTCTCGTACACGCGCAGGATCGCGCCGTGCGCCACCACGCAGTACAGGCAGTTGTTGGCGCCCGAGGTGGCGACGATGATCATCTCGCGCTCGCCCTTCGTCAGGGCACCGCCCTCCTTGAGCAGCAGCGCGTCGTGGTAGGCGAGGAAGGCGCGCAGCTCGGCCGGCCGGTGCGCCAGCGCGAGGAACACGTTGGGCACGAAGCCGGCCTTCTCCTGCACTTCGAGGATGCGCTCGCGCAGGTCGGCAGGCAGGTCGTTGAGTTCGGGCACCGGGTAGCGGCTGATCGGTGGCTTCATTTGGCATCCTTCGCGCTGCGCGCTGCGGAATTCGACTTGGGAGCGGCCCGGCGTCTCATGCGGTCTCCTCGTGCGCGGTGCGAAACTGCAGCGCGTGCAGCCGCGCATACAGGCCGCCGCGTGCCAGCAGCTCGGCGTGGGTGCCTTGCTCGACCAGGCGGCCGGCGTCGATGGCCACCACGCGGTCGGCGTGCTCGATGGTCGACAGCCGGTGCGCGATCACCAGCGTCGTGCGGCCCTTCATCAGTTCCTCGAGCGCGGACTGCACGGCGCGTTCGGACTCGCTGTCCAGTGCCGACGTGGCCTCGTCGAAGATCAGGATCGGGGCGTCCTTGTAGATCGCGCGCGCGATCGCCAGCCGCTGGCGCTGCCCGCCCGAGAGCTGGCTGCCGTTGTGGCCGATCTCGCTGTGAATGCCTTGCGGCAGCGACTCGACGAACTCCAGCAGGTTGGCGCCGCGCAGCGCCGCGCGCACGCGGGCGGGGTCGATCTCATCGCCCAGCACCACGTTGGCCGCCACGCTGTCGTCGAACAGCACCACGTCCTGGCTGACCAGCGCAAACTGGCGGCGCAGCGACTCGACGCTCCACTCGCGCAGCGGCACGCCATCGAGCCGGATCTCGCCCGCCGTGGGCTCGATGAAGCGCGGCAGCAGGTTCACCAGCGATGTCTTGCCGGCCCCCGAGGGGCCCACCAGCGCCACCGTCTCGCCGGCCGCGATGGTGAGCGTGAAGCTGTCGAGCGCCGGCGCCTGGTCGGCCGCATAACGCAGCGTCACCGCGTCGAGCTCGATGCGGCCGCTGGCGCGCGCCGCGCTGTGCGTGCCGCCGTGCTCGACGAGGCCGTCGCGCACCAGGTCGACGCTGCGCTCGAGCGCCGTGAGGCCGCGCAGGATCGGCGCCATCACGTCGGCCAGGTGGCGGATCGGCGGCAGCGTCATCAGCATCGCGGTGATGAAGGCCACGAAGCCGCCCACCGTCTGCCCACCCTGTTGGGTCTGGTACAGCGCGATCACAATCACCGCCGACATCGCGCAGGCCGCCAGGATCTGCGTCAACGGTGTCATCGCGGCCGAGGCCGTGACGCTCTTCAGCGCCAGGCGGCGCAGCGCGGTGCTCAGCCGGTCGAAGCGCCTGGCCTGCGACGGGCCGGCGTCGTGCAGCCGCACGATGCGCCAGGCCAGCACGTTTTCCTCCACCACGTAGGCCAGATCGTCGTTGGCACGCTGGCCTTCGCGGGTGAGGCGCTGCACGCGCACGCCGGCGGTGCGCATCACCCAGCCGATGGCCGGGAACAACAAGCCGATGACCAGCGTCAGCGCCCAGTTGAGGTACAGCAGGTAGGCCAGCAGCGCGATCAGGGTCAGCGAGTCGCGCACCAGCGTCAGCACCGAGTTGACGAGCTGCCCGGTCGAGCCCTGGATTTCGTAGACGAGCATGTTGGTCAGGCTGCTCGCCGAGTGCTTCGTGAAGAGCGCCGGTTCGGCGCGCAGCAAATGGTCGAACAGCTGCAGGCGCAGCGCCTGCGACGCCTGGTTGGCCGCCCAGGTGAGCGCATATTGCGCCACGAAGCCGGCCAGGCCGCGCACCGTGAACAAGCCGATGATCGCCACCGGCACCATCCACAGCGGGATGCCGGCGCCGACGAAACCCTTGTCGAGCAGCGGCTTCATCAAGGCCGGCAAGGCGGGCTCGGTGAGGGCCGCCACGAGCGAGGCCAGGCCTGCCACCACGATGCCCTTGCGGCCACTGCGGAAGTACGGAACGACGCGGGAGATGCGCTGCAGCAAAGTGGCCATGGACGGCAGGCCTTCGAGGTCGATGCGACGACCCGTTTGACACCACAACTGACGATTATCCCTGCGGCTCCTGCCTACAATGGGCGACAACAGGCGGCAGCGGGCTGCGGAACCAGTGCGGCCGAAGCGAATCCACAACACTTCATGGTGATCCCACCCGAGACGCAGCAGTACCCATCACGCCGCCGCTGGCTGGCCGGGGCTCTCGCCGCCGGGGCGTTGCACGGGGTCGCGCGCGCGCAGTTCCGCGTCGAAATCTCGGGCGTCGGCGCCACCCAGCTGCCGGTGGGCGTGGCCAAGTTCCGCGAGGAAGACAAGGCCGGCCAATCGATCTCGGGCATCGTGCGTGCCGACTTCGAGCGCTCGGGCGTGTTCCGGATCGTCGATTCCGCCGGTGACTTCGACGAGACCTCGCGCCCCAACTACACCGAGTGGCGTGGCCGCGGCGCCGACGCGTTGGTGGCGGGCTCGGCGGCGCGCCTGGCCGACGGCCGCTTCGACGTGCGCTACAAGCTGTGGGACGTGGTCAAGGGGAGCGACCTCGGCGGCCAGGCCTATGCCGTGGTGGCGGCCGACCTGCGCCTCACGGCCCATCGCATCGCCGACACGGTGTACGAACGGCTCACCGGCGACAAGGGCGTGTTCTCGACCCGCATCGCCTACGTCACCCGGGTGGCCAACCGCTACACGCTGCGCATCACCGATGCCGACGGCGAGGGCGGCCAGGTGGCGCTCAACAGCACGCAGCCGATCATCTCGCCGGCCTGGTCGCCCGACGGCAAGTCGCTGGCCTACGTGTCGTTCGAAAGCGGCAAGGCAGTGGTGTGGGCGCAAGACGTGTCCAGCGGCGACCGCCGTGCGATCGCCAACTTCCGCGGCAGCAACAGCGCGCCGACCTGGTCGCCCGACGGCGGCACGCTGGCCGTGACGCTGTCGCGCGACGGCATTTCCCAGATCTACCTGATGGACCCCAACGGCGGCAGCGTGCGCCGCATCACGCAAAGCAGCGCGATCGACACCGAGCCGGTGTTCACGCCCGACGGCAAGCAGATCTATTTCGTCAGCGATCGCGGCGGCAGCCCGCAGGTCTATCGTGTGGCCACCGGCGGCGGCAACCCGGAGCGCGTGACCTTCAGCGGCAACTACAACATCAGCCCGGCGCTCAGTCCCGACGGGCGCACCATGGCGTACATCAATCGCAACGGCGGCGAGTTCAAGGTCATGACGCTCGACCTGGGGGCTGGCACGGTGCGTGCCGTCAGCGACACCAGCGAAGACGAGAGTCCCAGTTTTGCGCCCAACGGCAAGCTCATCATCTATGCCACGCGCGCGCAGGGGCGCGACGTGCTGATGACCACCACGCTCGACGGCCGCATCCGCACGCGGTTGCTGTCGTCGGGGGTGGACGTGAGAGAGCCGATCTGGGGACCTTTTGGCCGGTGAACCCGGCCCTTTCACACTGCAAGGAGACCACCATGAACCATTTCCGAACCTCGCTGTGTGCGGCGCTGATCAGCGCCTGTCTTGCCGGTTGCGGCTCGTCGGTCAAGCTCGACGACGCTGCGCCGGTGGTCGATGCCAAGCCCAACCCCGCAGGCAGCGGTGCAGCCGGCGCCGGCGGCAACCGCGCCGGCACGTCGCAATCGGCGGTGACCACGGTCGACGCCACCAAGATCGACCCCACCGCCGCCGGCAACCTCGGCCGCGTCGTGTACTTCGACTACGACAGCTACGTGCTGAAAGACGAGTTCCGTCCGCTGGTGGAGGGTTATGCGCGTTTGCTCAGCTCGGCCCGGACCAAGAAGATGGTGATCGAGGGCCACACCGACGAGCGCGGCGGCCGCGAGTACAACCTGGCGCTCGGCCAGCGCCGCGCCGAGGCGGTGGCCAAGTCGCTGGTGCTGCTGGGCGCCTCCGACAGCCAGCTCGAGGCGGTGAGCTTCGGCAAGGAGCGGCCGATCAACGACGGCCACGACGAGGCCGCCTGGGCCAAGAACCGTCGCGCCGAGCTGAAGGACCGGTGATGGCCCGGTCGTGGTGGCCGCAGCGCGCCGGCGCTGCGGCGCTCTTGCTGCTGCTGGCGCTGCCCGCCGGCGCCGCGCTGTTCGACGACGACGAGGCGCGCAAGGCGATCCTCGAGCTGCGCCAGCGGCTGCAGCAGATGGATCAGACCAACGCCCGCCAGGACGCCGAGACGGCCAAGGCCCTGGCCGCGCTGAACGAGCAGATCCAGGTGCTCAAGCGCAGCGTGCTCGATCTCAACGGGCAGCTCGAGTCGCTGCGCAGCGAGATCGCCCGGCTGCGCGGCACCGACGAGCAGCTCACGCGCGACCTGTCCGACGTGCAGCGTCGCCAGAAGGACATCTCGCAAGGCGTCGACGACCGCATTCGCAAGCTCGAGCCGATGAAAGTCTCGGTCGACGGCCGCGAGTTCATGGCCGACCCCGAGGAAAAGCGCCAGTTCGACGACGCATTGGCCGTGCTTCGCAACGGCGAGTTCGACAAGGCGGCGGCGACGTTCGGCGGCTTCCTGCGCCGCTACCCGGCCAGCGGCTACGCTGACAGCGCGCGCTTCTGGCAGGGCAATGCGCTGTACGGCAAGCGCGACTACAAGGAAGCGATCGCCTCGTTCCGCGGCCTGGTGGCCAATGCGCCGGATCATCCGCGCGCGCCCGAGGCCTTGCTGGCGGTGGCCAACTGCCAGGTCGAGGCGCGCGACACCAAGGGCGCACGCGCCACGATCGGCGAACTGATCAAGACTTACCCGCAGTCCGAAGCCGCGCAGGCGGGCCGCGAGCGGCTCGCGGCGCTAAAGTAGCGCGCCGCGCGTCGCGGCGCGCTCGGGTGGCGGGCTTTGACGAGCCTGCCGCCGCCAGCGATCCTGCGGCGCGCAGCACGCGCGTGATCGTGATCGGCAGCCCTTCAGCGGGTGTGCGCGACGCGACCGCCCGCGATGCACATCCACCACCTGGAGGCCCGCTGATGAATCGTTCGTTGAGCTCGTGCCGCGCGAGCGCGCGTGTGATTGCTGCCCTGTTGATGCTCGGCGGCTCGTCGTGGCCGGTGGGCGCCGCCGAGCCCGCGGTGCTGATCCAGACCGCCAAGCGCAGCCCGGCGCCGCCCTGGCGCCCGGGCGACGAACTCGGCATGGCCAACACGCTGGGGCCCATCACGATGGCGCGCTGTGCGTGGCACATGGCGCAGCCGCGTTCGCAGGTGTACGAGGCGTCGTTCGTGCGCAGCAATGCGATGCCCAAGTCGCCGTTCGCCAGCCCGGCGGGCACGCAGTACAAGGCCACCGCTGGCGTGCCGTTCTCCGCGCACGCGTTCAACAGCGAGGTGATGCAAGCCAACGCCGAGCCGGGCCAGCAGGGCACGCAGATCGATGCGCTCGGCCACTTCGCCGCGATCTCCAAGCCGTGGGATCCGAAGGACCCGTTCCCCGCCGACGAAGCCAAGTACTACGGTGGCCACACGCAGAAAGACGTCAAGCCGAGCGCGGAGTCGCCGCTGCTCAAGATGGGCATCGAAAAGATTCCGCCGCTGATCACCACCGCGGTGCTGCTCGATGCGCGCACGCTGGTTGGCAAGGGCCAGGCGCTGGCCGACGGGCAACTCGTCACCGCCGCGCACATCGAGGCGATGCTCAAGGCGCAGGGGCTGGCGCAGCGCGGCGTGCTGCCGGGCGACATGGTGTGGGTCTACACCGGCTGGAGCGATCGCTGGAAGGATCCGGCCGAGGACAACGGCTACTACACGATGGCCCCGGGCCTGTCGATGGACGCCGCCAACTGGCTCGGTGCCAGGCGCGTCGTGGCGGTCGGCCTCGACACGCCGTTCATCGACGCCGTGCCGGGCGGCATGCTGCAGGGCAAGGCAGCGCCGGCCGAAGGCACGCCGCAGGGCCTGCCGTTCGGCATCCACCACACGCTGATCACGCAATTCGGCATCCACCACCTGGAGAACCTCAACCTGGCGGCGATGACCAAGGACAAGGTGTGGACCTCGTGCGCGATGGTGTTGCCCACGCGCGACCAGGGCGCGGCGGGCGCGGCGGTGCGTCCGGTGGCGGTGGGCGTGCCGAACCAGCTTTGAGGATGCAGCGGGAAACCCTCGCCGCGACAGCCCGGCCACGATGCTGAACGAAGCGCAGGTGCAGGCGCTGACCACGCAGGTGCTGTGGGCGGCGTTCGTGCTGGCGCTGGTGTTCGGCGCCATCGCGCAGCGCACGCACTTCTGCACGATGGGCGCGCTGTCCGACATCGTCACGATGGGTGACTGGTCGCGCATGCGCATGTGGGCGCTGGCCGCCGGCGTCGCGGTGCTCGGCTTCAACGCGATGGTCGCGCTCGGCTGGGTGCAGGCCGGCCACTCGATCTACGCCAGCCCGCGGATCATCGTGCTGAGCAATCTGCTGGGCGGGCTGATGTTCGGCTTCGGCATGGTGCTGGCGTCGGGCTGCGGCAGCAAGACGCTGGTGCGCGTGGGCGGCGGCAACCTGAAGTCGCTGGTGGTCTTCGTCGTGCTCGGCGTCGTCGCGTTCGCCACGTTGAAGGGCCTGACCGCGGTGTGGCGCGTCGCCACCGTCGACCGTGTGGCCGCCACGCTGCCCGGCGGGCAGGATCTGCCGTCGCTGCTGGCGCGCGGCAGCGGCGTGGCAGTCGGCACCTGGGCGCTGCTGCTCGGCGCGTTGGTGGGTGGCGCGCTGCTGGCGTGGGCGCTGTCGCGGCCCGAGGGCCGGCGCGGCGACGTGCTGCTCGGCGGCATCGGTACCGGCGCGGTGGTGGCCGCCGTGTGGTGGGTGTCGGGACGGCTGGGCCACGTGGCCGAGCATCCGTTGACGCTGCAGGAGAGCTTTCTCGCCACCAACTCGCAGCGCATGGAGTCGTTGAGCTTCGTGTCGCCGCTGGCCTACACCATCGACTGGCTGATCTTGTTCAGCGATGCCAGCAAGGTGCTGACCATCGGCATCGTCAGCACGCTGGGCGTCGTGCTCGGCAGCGCGGCGATGGCGCTGGCCACGCGCAGCTTTCGCTGGGAAGGCTTTCGCGACGTCGGTGACACCGCCAACCACCTGGTCGGCGCCGCGCTGATGGGTGTCGGTGGCGTCACCGCGCTCGGCTGCACGATCGGCCAGGGTCTGTCGGGCCTGTCGACGTTGTCGCTCGGCAGCTTCGTCGCGCTGGCCGGCATTCTCGCCGGCGGCGTGCTGGCGCTGCGCTGGCAAATGTGGAAGCTGGAACGTGCCGCCTGACAGTCATGCCGCCGCGGCGGACCCTGGCGCCATCACGCCTGCCGACGAGGCCGACCTCGAGCGCCGCTTCGGCGGCGTGCGGCGCCTGTATGGCGATGCCGGTTACCGGCGCCTGCGCGCGGCCCATGTCGCGGTGGTCGGGCTGGGTGGCGTCGGTTCGTGGGCGGTCGAGGCGCTGGCGCGCAGCGGCGTCGCGGCGCTGACGCTGATCGATCTCGACCACGTGTCGGAGTCGAACATCAACCGCCAGTTGCAGGCGCTCGACGGCACGCTCGGCATGGCCAAGGCGGTGGCGCTGCGCGAACGCATCGCGCAGATCCATCCGGCATGCGAGGTGCATGCGGTCGAGGAATTCGTCGAGCCCGGCAACTGGCCGGCGCTGCTGCAGGGGCGCCACGTCGACGGCGTGATCGACGCCTGCGACCAGGTGCGCGCCAAACAGGCGATCGTCGAGTGGTCGTTGCAGTCGGGCGTGCCGGCAGTGTGTGCCGGCGCGGCCGGCGGCAAGCGCGCGGCGCAGCAGGTGGAAGTGGCCGACTTGGCCGACGTCACCCACGACCCGCTGCTCGCCGCGTTGCGGCAACGCCTGCGCAAGGCCGGCGCAGCGCCGCGCAGCGGTGCGATCGGCGTGCGCTGCGTGTTCTCGCGCGAGGCCGTGACGCGGCCCGGCGCGGCAGCATGCGACGCCGACGCGCCGCCCGCCGACGGCAGCCTCAACTGCCACGGCTATGGCTCCAGCGTCGCGGTGACCGCCACCTTCGGCATGGTGGCTGCCGGCGAGTTGATGCTGCGCATTGCTGCGGTCGGCTGAAAAACGCGCCGAGGCCCGGTGCTAGAATCGCGCGCTCTACCCCCGGGGTCGTTAGCTCAGTCGGTAGAGCAGCGGACTTTTAATCCGTTGGTCGCAGGTTCGAATCCTGCACGACCCACCACCGGATCCAGAAGTCCGGCGTCATTCGCGGCGCACACACAGGGCTCTTAGCTCAGCTGGTAGAGCAGCGGACTCTTAATCCGTTGGTCGCAGGTTCGAATCCTGCAGGGCCCACCATCCTTGTCTGTTCCGCTCGGCGAGCACGCTGCCGAGCCGTGTCGGCTCGATGCGGCGCGCGCTCGTATGATGGTCGCCCGGAGGTCAGCGATGGACGTGATCGACGACATCGGGCTGCTGCTGACGTTGCATGGCGAGCGGCCCTACGATGGGCAACGGCACGAATCGGTCACCGAGCTGCAGCACGCGCTGCAATGCGCACAGCTGGCCGAGTGGTCGCAGGTCGGCCACAGTCTGGTGGCCGCGGCACTGCTGCACGACATCGGCCACTTCGCGGCGGCGGCGATCGGCGACGACATCGACGACGAACACGAGCAACGAGCGGCGGTGTTGCTCGACGGCGTGTTTCCCGCCGCGGTGATCGAGCCGGTGCGCCTGCACGTGCAGGCCAAGCGTTACCTGGTAGCCACCGATGCCAAGTACCTGGCCGGGCTGTCGAGTGCATCGGTGCACTCGCTCGCGTTGCAGGGTGGTGCGATGAACACCGACGAGTGCCGCCGCTTCGAGGCGATCCGCCACGCCGAGGATGCGCTGCTGCTGCGCCGCTGGGACGACAGCGCCAAGATGCCGGGGCGCAAGACGCCGCCACTGGCGTACTACCTGCCGCTGCTGCGCGAGGTTCACAGCGGCGGCGATTCGCCGGCGCTGCGCACGGTGATCGACAGCCTCGACGCCTGACGGGGCCGCGGCGATGCGCGGACCCGGGAATCGCGCGGGGCGTTGCGCGCACTGTGGCGCCGCAGGCATGAAGACGCTGCGCTAACGCGCCGGCGGATGGGCCGCCTGCCGGCACACTTGCGTGTCGGCAG
>DATDJF010000309.1:0-3861 GCA_036520715.1 Burkholderiaceae bacterium
CGCGCGGTGCCAGCACCTCGCGCGCCTCGCGCGCGATCGAGCCGCGCCAGTCGACCAGCGTGCCGAAGACGTCGAACACCAGCGCGCGGATGCCTTGCATGTCACCCAGAATGGGTCGAGCGAGCGATTTCCCGAGCGAACACCGCGGATCCGGCTTTGCCGGTCCGCTGGTGTTGCCCCCTCGAGGGGGAGGCGGCCGCCAGGCCGCTTCGGGGGTGGGTCATAACGGCACTTCGAAGTAGTCGAGCGCCCATTCGCGCATGAACCGCACGCGCGTCGGCCGCACGCGGTAGAGCGTGAACTCGGGGTTGTCGGGGCTCCTCAGGTACTGGCGCAGCAGCGCGTCGCGCTGGAACGCCTCTTCCTGCGTGGCGCGGTCGGTCACCAGCTCGGCCACGCCGGTGAGGCGCACCTGGTCGTCGTTCTTGTCGAGGAAGCACAGCTCGACCTTGGCGTTGGCAGCGATCTCCTGCGTCTTGTGAAAGCGCTTGAGGTTGGCGAAGTACACCGTCAGGCCGTCGGTCCAGGTGCAGGTGATCGGGCGCGCGCGCGGCTGGTCGCCGTCGACGGTGGCCAGGATCGGAAAACGATCGGCCTTCAGCACGGCGCGCGCCAGTTCGGGCAGTTGCTCGGGCGTGACCGGCGCAGGGGTGGGTTTGGGCATGGGGGCTCCGACGGGTGAGTCTCAGGCGGTGCTCGGCCGCGCGGCGCGCCGCATCGACCACACGATCAGCACCGGCAGCACGATCGAGGCGATCGACGCGAACAGGAAAGACGACTGGCTGGCCGACACCGCACCGATCCAGGCATAGACCAGGGCGACCACGGCATTGCCGATCGACACCACGATCATGAACCGCAGCGGCGGCAAACGCGAGATGCCGGCCAGAATGGTGGTGGCCTCGGCCAGCACCGGCATCGCGCGAAACGCCACCAGCAGCAGATCGCCGTGTCGCCGCGACAGCTCGGCAAACCGCTCGAGTTGCGCGCGCCCGACGATGCGCTGCGTCAGCGGCCCGCCGGCGTAGCGGCCGAGTGCATAACCCGCGAGCGAGGCACAACTCAGCCCGACGAAGCACACCGCGGCGCCGACACCGGTGCCGAGCAGGTAGCCGGTGGTGCTGAGCACGAAGCTCGAGGGCACCGGCAGCACGATGTCGGCCAGCAGGAAGCCGATCACCGCCAGCGTGATCCAGGCGATCGACGCTTCGGTCTGCAGCGTGTGTTGCACCACCTCGTTCATGCGGCCTTCCAGCAGCACGAACGGCACCACGATGAACGCCAGCAACAACACGACGAACACGCCCCAGCGCACCGTGGTGTTCATGCCACCCCTCGCCGCCCGCCACTCACAGCGCCACCAGCTCCTTGAAGCCGCCCCAGAACATGCGCCTGGCGTCGAATGGCGGATTCTTCGGGTCCATCATCTTCGCCAGCCGCGGGTCTTTCATCACTTTGGCGTTGACCCGGTCGCGCTGCTTGCGCGACTTGAAGACGATCCACGAGAAGACGACGACCTCGCCCTTCTTCAGCTTGACCGAGCGCGGAAACGAGGTCCACTTGCCGCGCTTGACGTCGTCGGCCACGTTCTCCTGCACGGCCAGCGCCCCGTGTTCGATCCACACCTTGCCGGCCTTGCGCGCCAGCTTGCGATAGGTCGCGATCTGCTTTTTGGGCACCGGCACGACGTAGCCGTCGACATACACACCCATCGGTCATCTCCTCGTCGGCACGGGCGCCCTGACACAGGCGCGCCGGCGAAAGGATACAGCCGTGGCATCGCGGCCCTCGAAGACCCCCTTCAGGCGACTTCTGGGTTGGGACACACACCGCCGGCGCTGCAGCGGCGCCTCAGGGCCCGCTCAGCGCCCCTTGGCCTTGCGCCAGGCGGCGAAGTCGACGCGGCTGCCCTCGTCGGTGGGCGGGTACAGGCCGAGGATCGAACGGCCTTCCTGAACCCTTTCGGTCACGAAGTCTTCGAACGCCGTCATCTCGGTGGCCTCGTCGGCGATCTCGTCGGCGATCGCTGCGGGGATGACTACCACGCCCTCGCCGTCGCCTACCACCACGTCACCCGGCCACACCGGCGCGTCGCCGCAGCCGATCGGCACGTTGATGTCGAGCGCCTGGTGGACCGTGAGGTTGGTCGGCGCGCTCGGCCGGCAGTGGTAAGCGGGGATGGCGAGCAGCGCGATCTCGGGCGAGTCGCGAAAGCCGCCGTCGGTGACGATGCCCGCCACGCCGCGCTTCATCAGCCGCGTCACCAGGATCGAGCCGGCCGATGCGGCGCGGGCGTCCTTGCGGCTGTCGATCACGAACACCGCGCCGGGCGGACACTCTTCCACCGCCTTGCGCTGCGGGTGCGCGCGGTCCTGGAACACGCTGATCGGGTTCAGATCCTCGCGCGCCGGGATGTAGCGCAGCGTGAACGCCTCGCCCACCATGTTGGGCGTTTTCGGGTCGCGCTGCGTGTTGACGGGCCGCACGTCCTGGATGAATTGGCAACGCAGGCCGCGCTTGAACAGCGCGGTGCACAGCGTGGCGGTGCTGACCGCCATCAACTTGTTGCGGGTGTCGGGCTTGAGCATCAGGTTGTCTCCTGCATGGGAAAGGCCACGCCGAGTTCGCCGGCACAGCGCTGCAGCGCCGCGCGCGTGGCGTCGTCGTAGTCGATGCCGTCGCGGCGTGCCGTCGCGAGCGAGTGTGCGGCCGAGTCGCCCGGCAAACGCACCGGTCGCGCGGCGTCGATCGGCTTGTTGCTGCGGCAGCGGTCACCAAAGTGATCCATCAAGCGCGCGAACTCGTCGCGGCCGGCGAACAGCTCGGGGTCGATCACCTGCAGGAAGGTGTTGCCGCCCCAGCGCCTGGGCGCGTCGAGCCGGCCGTGGCCCGCGAGCCCTTGCGACAGCGCCTCCACCATCAACGCGAGGCCGAAGCCCTTGTGGCCGTGATCGAGGCCCCCGATCAACTGCAGCGAACCGCGCGGCGTGTTGTGCTCGAGCACGCGCGGGTCGGTGGTGGGCCTGCCTTCATGGTCGAGCAGCCACGGCTGATCGAACTGCGCGCCCTCGGCGACCTTCTGCCGCGTCATCGACGTGGTGGTGATCGATGCGCAGATGTCCACCAGCACCGGGTTCGGCGTACCGGGATAGCCGATCGCGAACGGGTCGGGAGTGAACAGCGCCTCGGTGCCGCCGTACGGCGCGACGCGCGCGCCGGCAGGGTCGGAGTTGGCGAGCAACGCCACGAAGCCCTTCTCGACCGCGCGCAGTGCCAGCGCCGCGAGGCAACCGATGTGGTGGCTGCGCCGGATCGTCACCGCGGCGATGCCATTCTCGGCGGCGCACGGCAGCGCCCAATCGATCGCGCGCGCGACGACGTACTGTCCCGGCAGGTAGCCGCCATCCCACAGCGCGACCACGCCGCGTTGCTTCACCACCTCGGGCTCGCCGCTCTTGGCCATCGTGCCCTTGGCGAGCTCGGCCAGGTACAGCGGCACCATCGCCAGGCCGTGCGTGCGCCGGCCCATCGCATCGGTGAGCACGAGCAGCTGCGACAGCGTGGCCGCTTTGTCGGCGTCGAGGCCGGCGGCGGCGAAGAGCGCGCTGGCAAATGCTTCGAGTTGTGCGATGGCGGCGGGCATGGCGGCCTTCACTGCGAGCGATAGGCGCCCGCAAAGCCGCGGGCGGGTATGCGCCGGCGCTCGTGTACGGCGGTCGGCCCTGCGGGCCGACTCCCCTGCGGTACTCGGTCTCGTGGCCCGTCGCGAAACTCGCTACGCTCCCTTCGGTCGCTGCGCTCGAACAATCGCGACGAGTCAGAAGACGAAGCGCGCTGGCGCGCGCGGCCACGAGCCCTGCG
>DATDJF010000310.1:0-12077 GCA_036520715.1 Burkholderiaceae bacterium
CGACGGCGATGGTGATGGTCTGGCCGTTGGACAGTGTCAGCAGCAGCGGGGAGCCTGCGACCGGGGCGCCGACGCTGGCCGAGTAGGTGATCGAGCCGCCCTCGACGACGGCCGCGCCGTCGGTGGTGGAGCTGAGCGTGACGGTGGTGACGTCGATGACCGGTGTCACCACCCCGCTGACCGCAGCCGTGGACACGAAGCTGCCATTGGAGACGGTGTAGCTGAACCCGACCGGCCCGTTGTAGTCGGGCGTCGGCGTGAACACGAGTTGTCCGCCGACCAGTTGCACGCTGCCGCCGGAGACCGCCACCGCGGGGCCGCCGTCGATGACCGCGTTGCCATTGACCTGCGTGATCGTCAGCGTGCCGCCATCGGGGTCGCTGTCGTTGGCGCGCACGTCGATGGCCACGCTGGCGTCTTCGGCCACCGTGAAGCTGTCGGCCCTGGCCAGCGGCGCGTCGGCGACTGCGGTGACGGTGCCCGATACGGCCGACGTGGCAGACAACGCGCCGTCGCTGGCGGTGTAGCTGAAGCGGATCGGCCCGTTGTAGTCGGGTGCCGGGGTGAACACGAGCTGCCCGCCGAGCAATTGCACGCTGCCGTGCAGCACGGTCACTGCCGGGCCGCCGTCGATGATCGATGTGCCGTTGACGTGGGTCACCGTCAGCGCATGGCCTTCGGGGTCGCCGTCGTTGGCGAGCACGTCGATCGTGGTCGATCCGTCTTCGGCCACCGTGAAGGCGTCACCGCCGGTCACCGGCAGATCGTCGACCGCCGTGACCGTCAGAGTCCAGTTCGCCGGCGAGGAGCGGACACCTTCGCTGTCGGTGACCGTGAACGTGAGCGAGGTCGAACCCCAGGCGTTGGGGTCGGGCCGGTACAACAAACCGTCGGCCTGCGCGGCGGTCAGCCATTGGCCCGCCGTCACGATGGTCACTCCGTCGGCGAGCAGCAGCGTGCCGGTGCCAGGCAACTGTTGAATCGTGATGCCCGCGATCGTGCTGTCGACGTCGCTGCCGGTCAGCGACACCGGAATCGTCGTGTCCTCGAGGCCGCTGACCGCACCGGCCGCGGCCACCGGGGCATCGTTGACCGCCGTGATGTGAAAGCCGACGCTGCCCACCGAATGGGTCGAGCCAACCGTCGCGCTGTACTGCAGATCGCCGGTCGGAGTGCCCGGCAGGTAGTCGGCCGGCGGCACGTAGACCATGCCGGTGAACTGGGCATGCGTCAGCGTGGCGCCGGCCTGCACGGGCGTGCCGTCGGCGAGCAGCAACTGGCCCACGGCCGGTACACCGTCGATGCGCACCTGCGTGGCACCCACTGGCCATGTCACACCGACGACGACGTTGGGGCCCTCCTCGACCGCCTCGACAGTCGCCCCGGGCTCGGTGATGGTGGAAGTCTTGATCTTTTCCGGCTCATGGCCGGCCAGCAATGCTGGCAGCGCGGTGCCATCGGGTCCGCCGGTCGGGCGCGACAGCGCAGCGGCCGGAGCCACCTCGGAGATGCGCTCGACGCGCAGGCCCGGGGTCATGTCGCCATCGCCGCCGCCGCTCACACCGGCCGCCGGAGCGGCATCGGCGGTGCCTTGGTTGATGCCTGCGATCGCGCGCTCGGCCTCATCGAACTGGCCCGTCTTGTTGGCCGCCGCGACGGTGGTGTTCGCGGCGTCGCCTTCGTCCTCGGCCGCGATCTGCACGATCGAGTCCTGCGCGGTCAGCACGACGGTGCCCTTGTGCAACGTGTCGCCGAGCTTCAGCGCGCGAAACATGCCGTCGGCGCCCCGGACCCAGGCTTGACCCCAGATCGCGATCACCAGTCCGACTTCGGTTCTGCTGAGCATTGGCATGCGAATCCCTGCGCGCGCGCGCAAATCTGGGACGGAGAATAGACCTGGTTTTCGGCACTTCCCGGCGGACTTCAATGCCTCGCCGTGATGCCTGTCACCAAATGTGTCCCGGTCGCGCGATGGGGCCGCGACACCGTGCAATCCATCCGCGAGAGCGGCGCGGGTGTGCGCCGCGAATCGTGCGAACTTACCGCTCGCTCATCGCGCGCGACTGCACCTTCAGCACCGGCTTGAGCAGGTAGCTCAACACCGACTTGCGGCCGGTGAGCACGTCGACCTCGGCGGTCATGCCGGGAATGATCGGCAGCTTCTCGCTGAAGCCTGCCTTCACGGTGCGCACGCGCACCAGGTAGTACGCGTTGCCACGCTCGTCGACCACGCTGTCGGGCGAGATGTTCTCCACCTTCGCCTCGAGCCCGCCATAGATCGAGAAGTCGTAGGCGCTGAACTTCACGGTGGCCGATTGGCCGGGGTGGATGAACGCGATGTCCTTGGGCATGACGCGCGCTTCGAGCACCAGCGTGTCGTCGAGTGGCACGATCTCGACGATGTCCTTGCCCGGCTGCACCACGCCGCCCACGGTGTTGGCGAGCAGCCGCTGCACGCGGCCGCGCACCGGTGATTTGACCTGCGCCTTGTCCACCTTGTCGGCCAATGCCACCGCACCCTCGTTGAGCGCATTGAGCTTGGCCATCGTTTCGCCGAGATCCTTGCGCGCCTCGTTGCGAAAGGTGATCTCGGTCTCCAGCGCCTTGCGCTGCACCTCGCCGATGGCGGCCTGGGCGCGTGCGATCTGCGCCGTGGTCTGGTCGGCCTCGCCGCGAAAGCGCGCCACCTCGCGCTCCAGCCGCAGCACCTCGACCTGCGACACCGCGCCACTGGCCAACAGCGGCCGCGTCTGTGCCAGCTCTTGTTGCGTGAGATCGAGGCCGCGCAGCGCGGTGGTGCGTTTGACCTGCGCCTCACTGAGCTCCTGCTGCTTTTGCGCGAGCTGCTGGCGGTTGACCGCCAGCGTGCTGGCCAGCTCGCTGACGCGCGCTTCGTAGAGCCGCCGTTCCTCGAGCCCGACACGTTCCTCTTCGGCGTCTCGTGCCTTGGGGGCGACGAACGGCGAGCCTTCGGCCACCGCACGCAAGCGCGCCGCGCGGGCGCGCAGCGCGTAGCCTTGCACCGCGCTCTCGCGCACACCGGCGCCGGCGCGGGTTTCGTCGACACGAAGCAAGAGCTGGCCGGCCTCGACCACCTGGCCCTCGCGCACCAGGATCTCGACCACCACGCCGCCGTCGAGCGACTGCACCACCTGGAGCTGGCGCGACGGGATCACACGGGCGTCGCCGCGGGTGACCTCGTCCACCGACGCCAGCGCGGCCCACGCCACCAGCGCCGCCACCGCGATGGCCGCGGCGCGCACGATCTTCTGGGCGCCGCGCGTCTGCTGCCGCGAGATCAGGGTGTCGGCCTCGCGCTCGAAGCTCTTCATGCCGGACTCGGCCGCATCGGCGTCGCTCACCGTCGGCCCCAGCAACCGGCTGGTCATCGGCTCGAGCGCGACGCGCGCACGCTCGAGTGCGCCCATCGTGCGTGTGCCGACGAAGCGGCTGGCGGCAGCGGAGTCGTCGCGGGCGTTCATGCTCGGCGTGTCCTCATGCCGCCTTGGCGATGCGCCCGGTCTGCAGCGCTTCCATGATGCGGTCGCGCGGGCCGTCGGCCACCACCTTGCCACCGTCGATCACGATCACGCGCGACACCAGCGACAGCAGCGACGTGCGGTGCGTCACCAGCACCACCGTCTTGAGCTGCGCCCAGGCGGCGATGCGCTGCGTGATCTGCGCCTCGGTGGAAAAATCCATCGCACTGGTGGGCTCGTCGAGCAGCAGCACCGGCGCGTTGTGCAGCAGCGCGCGCGCCAGCCCCACGCACTGGCGCTGGCCGCCCGACAGCGAATCGCCGCGCTCGCCCACCGGCATGTCGAAGCCGCGCGGGTGGCGGTTGACGAAGTCGGCCAGCCCGGCGGTCTCGGCCGCCGCCAGCACGGCCGAATCGTCGGCATAGGGCAGGCCGAGCGTGATGTTCTCGCGCATCGAGCCGTAGAACAGCAGCACGTCCTGCGACACGCAGCCCACGCTGCGGCGCACGTCGGCCGGGTCGAGCTGGCGCAGGTCGATGCCGTCGAGCAGCACGGCGCCCTCGGTGGGCTCGTACAGGCCCATCATCAGCCGCTGGATCGTCGACTTGCCCGAGCCGACGCGGCCGATCAGCGCGACCCGCTCGCCCGGCGCGACGCGAAAACTCACGCCGTCGAGCGCCATGTCGTCGCGGCCGGGATAGTGGAAGTGCACGTTGCGCAGTTCGATCTCGCCCTTGAAGTCGCGCCGCTGCACGAACGGCTGGCCGCCTTCCTCGGGCGACGGCCGCTCCACCGGCTTGGCCATCAGGCGGTCGAGCGATTCGAGTGCGGTGAGCGCGCCCTGGTATTGCATCAGCAGGCCGACGATCTGCCCGGCGGGCGCCAGCGCGCGTCCGGCCAGCATGCTGGCGGCGATCAGGCCGCCCATCGTCAGCTCGCGCTCGCCGATCAGGTACACGCCGATCAGGATCACCGCCACGGTGGCGAACTGCTGCAGCGTGTTGGCGGCGTACATCGCGCTCGACGAGAGCCCGCGCATGCGCACGTTGATACGCGCCAGGAAGGTGTTGACGCGTTCCCAGCGCGCCTGGATCACGCCCTCGGCGCCTTGCGTCTTGATGGTCTCGATGCCGGCCAGGCTCTCCACCAGCGTGGCGTTGCGCTGCGCGCTCGCCCGATACGTGGTCTCGGCGAGCTCGTGCAGCCGGTGCTGCGCGATGTAGCCGGTGATCACGATGACGGTGAACACGACCACAGGAGGAATCGCCAGCCAGGGCGAGATCCACAGCGTCACGACCACGAACAACACCGCGAATGGCAGATCGATCAATGCCGTCACCGTGCCCGACGCGATGAAGTCGCGCACCTGCTCGAAGCCGCGCAGGTTGGAGGCGAACGAGCCCACCGACTCGGGCTTGTTCTCCAGCCGCATGCCGAGCACACGCTCCATCAGCCGTGCCGACAGCTCGACGTCGATGCGCGCGCTGGCCTCGTCGACGAAGCGGCTGCGCAGCCTGCGCAGCGCGAAGTCGGCCAGCAGCACCAGCGTGACGCCGATCGCCAACGCCCACAGCGTCTCGACGGCGTTGTTGGGCACGACACGGTCGTACACGTTCATCGAGAACAGCGGGAAGGCGAGGGCGAACAGGTTCACCAGCAGCGCCGCCAGCAGCACGTCGCGGTAGACGAAGCGCTGCGCCAGCAGCGCGCTCCAGAACCAGTGGCCGCGGCGAGTGGGCCGCTGCAACGGCGTGCGCTGGTCGAAGCGGAAGTGCGGCCGCACGAACAGCACCACGCCGCTGTAGCGGCCGGCGAGGTCGTTGCGCGACAGCGTGATCGAACCCTGCGCCGTCTCGGGCAACAGCACCCGCGCATCGTCGTCGCGCAGGCGCTGCAGCACGCAGGCCTTGTTGTCGGCCAGGATCAGCACCGCCGGCAGCGCCGCGGGGTCGATGTCGTCGAGCGCCAGCCGCTGCAAACGCGCCGACATGCCGGCGCGCGCCGCCGCGCGCTCGGCCAGCTCGAGCGTCAGCCGCCCGGCCACCAGCGGCAGCCCGGCCGACAGCGACGCGCGCGAGGCGCTCACGCCGTGCAAGCGGCACACCTCGACCAGGCAGTCGAGCAGCGGATCGGGATGGATCAGGTCTTCACGCAGTCGCGCAGCGGCCGGCGCAGCGGTCACCCCGGCCGGCGGCGCCGACGTCACCGTCGCTTGCGGCCCGCTGCCGCTGGGGCCTGCGGGCTGCCCCGATGCGGCTGCGCCTGGTCCCGCTGGCGCGGCCGAGGTCGGCTCGCGCGCTGTCGTGGTGGTTGGCGTGACGGCCATCGTTACACGATATCGGCGAAATGCAGCCCGAACGCGCCACGCCGACGATCGTCGAAGTATCGGTGCAAGGTTTCACGAACCGTGCGGAAGGCCAGTTGCTCCCACGGCACCTCTTCTTCGAGGAACAGCCGCGCCTCGATGGTCTCGAAGCCGGGCTTGAAATCGGTGTGCAGCAGCCGCGCGCGATAGAAGAAGTGGACCTGGCCGACCCGCACCACGTTGAGCATCGTGTACAGGCCCTCCAGCTCGACGCGGGCGCCGGCTTCCTCGTCGGTCTCGCGCAGCGCGCCGGCCTCGGTGGTCTCGCCGAGCTCCATGAAGCCGGCGGGCAGCGTCCACATCCCGTAGCGCGGCTCGATGTTGCGCTTGCAAAGCAGCACGCGGTCTTGCCACACCGGCACGGTGCCGACCACGTTGAGCGGGTTCTCGTAGTGCACGGTGCCACAGTCGCCGCACACGGCGCGCTCGCGGTTGTCGTCGCTCGGTATCCGGTACTCGACCACCGTGCCGCATGCGCGGCAGTGCTTGATGCGTCGAGGCAGCAGCATGGCGCGAGCAGTGTAGCGCCGGCTCGCTGGTGGCATGATCGCCGCGAAGCCCCTCGTGCACCGCTGGAGCAACCATGGAGCTCTACAACTACTTCCGCTCGTCCGCGTCGTATCGCGTGCGCATCGCGCTCGCGCTCAAGGGCCTGGCCTACGACTACAAGCCGGTGCACATCGCCAACAACGAGCAGTTCAACGAGTCGTACGCGTCGGTGTCGGCGTCGCGCCTGGTGCCGCTGCTGCGCGACGGTGATCACACGCTGACGCAGTCGCTGGCGATCATCGAGTACCTCGACGAGACGCACCCCGAGCCGCCGCTGCTGCCTGCGGCGCCGGCCGAGCGCGCGCGCGTGCGCGCGCTGGCGCTCGACATCGCCTGCGAGATCCACCCGCTGAACAACCTGCGCGTGCTGCGCTACCTGGTGCGCGATCTCAAGGTGGCCGATGCCGACAAGGACCGCTGGTATCGCCATTGGGTCGAGACCGGCCTCGAGGTGGTCGAGCGCCAGCTGGCGGCGATGCCGGCCCGCTATTGCCACGGCGACACGCCGACCCTGGCCGACTGTTGCCTGGTGCCGCAGATCTTCAACGCGCAGCGATTCAAGTGCCGCACCGAGCACGTGCCGCACACGATGCGGGTGTTCGAGGCTTGCATGGCGCTGCCGGCGTTCGCCAGGACTCAACCGTCCGAATGTCCGGATGCGGAATAGGAGTCCCCACGCTTGTCGCTACGCGACTGCGCTGCCCCAGGGACCGGTAGGGGTCCCTTCGTGACCCATGGGGCGCAGTCCGGCTTGGGGCGGCCCGGCGCCGGACTGGCCGCGCTAACGCCGATCGTTCCGGATTGGGACGCTGACCCCCGCGTCGGCGCGCTGATGACCACGCGAGTCGGCGGCGTCAGCGTGCCGCCGTGGGACAGCATGAACCTCGGCATCGGCAGCGGCGACGCGCCCGCTGCCGTGAGTGCCAATCGCCAGCGCCTGGCGGCGGCGATCGACGCCGCGCCGGTGTTCCTGCGCCAGGTGCACGGCGAGCGTGTGGTGGGCCTCGATGCCCACAGCGCGGCTGCCGCCGTCGAAGCCGCCGACGCCTCGTGGACGCGCGAGCCGGGCGTGGCCTGCGCCGTGCTGGTGTCCGATTGCCTGCCGGTGTTGTTCGCGGCGCCGCAGGCGCGCGCGGTCGGTGCCGCGCACGCCGGATGGCGCGGTTTGAGCGCTGGCGTGCTCGAGCGCTGTGCGCAGGCAGTGTGCGCGGGCGCGTCGTGCGAGCCGCAGGACCTCGTCGCCTGGCTGGGACCCTGCATCGGGCCCGATGCCTTCGAGGTCGGCAGCGATGTGCTCCGCGCGTTCGGTGTTGCGCCCGACACCCCTGGTGGGCGCTTTCGCTATCAGCCGCGCGCCGATGGCGACCCGCGCTGGCGCGCCGACCTCGCGGGCCTGGCGCGCGACCGGCTGGCGGCGCTCGGCGTGCGGCGCGTCAGCGGCGGCGGCTGGTGCACTGTGCAGGAGCGCTCAAGATTCTTTTCTTTCCGGCGCGACGGCGTCACCGGGCGCATGGCCGCCGCGGTCTGGATCCACCGCTGACGCCCGGCGCATCCGGCGGCGTCGCGACGCCGCCAGCGCGATGTAGACCACCACCGCCAGCGGGGCCAGGCCCACCACCAGCGTGACCAGCATGCCGAGCCAGGTGCCGCCCGCCGATGAAACCTGGCCGAGCGCAAACACCACCACGACGAACACCCACCCGATGCCGATCACTAGCATTTCATAATACGGATAGCAGTATTGCGTAATGAAAGTGAGACCAACCTGGGTTAAGGTTCCATCCCAGTAGAAACCCACGCCATCGTAGACGTCCGCAAGGGGTGGGCGTATCACTGATGTCCAGGCGGCGACCGCGGCGACGGCTTTCTGCGAGCAGGAGACAAAACATGAGACACAAGACAGTCCAGGCGCCCGAGCAGGTGGCTGAAAGCGCGCGCGCGCTCGGTCATTCGGTGGGCGACTTCTGGAAGTCGTTCGCCGGCTTGAAGGTACCGATCGAAGCGGTGAGCGAGTTGCAGACCGGCTACGTGAAGCAGGCCACCGAGCTGTGGAACCAGACGCTGCTGCGTGCGCAACCCGATGCGCAGGGCAAGGCGGCGGCACCCGCCGCGCTGAACGACAAGCGTTTTGCTGCGCGCGAGTGGGTGGCCAATCCGGCCGCGGCCTACACCGCGCAGATGTACCTGCTCAATGCACGCACGCTGATGCAGCTCGCCGAATCGATCGAGGGCGATCCCAAGGTGCGGGCGAAGGTGCGCTTCGGCGTGCAGCAGTGGATCGACGCCATGAGCCCGGCCAACTTCCTGGCGCTCAACCCCGAGGCGCAACAGAAAGCGCTCGACACCAAGGGCGAGAGCGTCACGCAGGGCCTGACGCAACTCTGGAACGACCTGCGCAAGGGCTCGGTGTCGCAGACCGACGAGACGGTGTTCGAGGTCGGCCGCAACGTGGCCACCAGCGCGGGCTCGGTGGTGTTCGAGAACGAGCTGTTCCAGCTCATCGAGTACAAGCCGCTGACGCCCAAGGTGCACCAGCGGCCGTTCCTGATGGTGCCGCCGTGCATCAACAAGTTCTACATCCTCGACCTGCAGCCGGAGAACTCGCTGATCCGCTACACGGTGGAGCAGGGCCACCGCGTGTTCGTGATGAGCTGGCGCAACCCCGACGAATCGTTGTCCGGCACGACGTGGGACGACTACATCGAGCAGGGCCCGATCGAGGCCTTGCGGGTGGTCAGCGAGAACACCGGCCAGGAGGAGCTCAACGTACTGGGCTTTTGCGTCGGCGGCACCATCATCGCCACCGCGCTGGCGGTGCTGGCTGCGCGCGGTGAGAAGCCCGCGCACTCGCTGACCTTGCTGACCACGCTGCTGGACTTCAAGGAGACCGGCGTGCTCGACGTCTTCGTCGACGAGTCGACGGTGCAGATGCGCGAGGTGACGATCGGCGAGCAGGCGCCCAACGGCCCCGGCTTGCTCAAGGGCAAGGAACTCGCCACCACCTTCAGCTTCCTGCGCCCCAACGACCTGGTGTGGAACTACGTGGTCGGCAACTACCTCAAGGGCGAAGCGCCGCCGCCGTTCGACCTGCTGTACTGGAACGGCGACGGCACCAACCTGCCGGGCCCGATGTACTGCTGGTACCTGCGCCACCTGTATTTGCAGAACGAACTGCGCCAGCCGGGCAAGCTCACCGTGTGCGGCGAGAAGGTCGACCTCGGCAGCATCGGCATCCCGACCTACATCTATGCCTCGCGCGAGGACCACATCGTGCCGTGGACCTCGGCGTATCAATCCACCGGCATCCTGAGCGGCAAGCGCCGCTTCACGCTCGGCGCTTCGGGCCACATCGCCGGCGTCATCAACCCGGCCAGCAAGAACAAGCGCAGCTACTGGACCAGCGACAAGCTGCCCGCCACCGCGCAAGCCTGGTTCGACGGCGCGACCGAAAAACCAGGCAGCTGGTGGACCGACTGGGCCGCCTGGCTCAAGTCGCAGGGTGGCCCGATGGTTGCCGCACCCAAGTCACCGGGCACCCGCAAGTACAAGGCCATCGAGCCCGCCCCCGGCCGCTACGTCAAGGCGAAGGCCTGACAGCACCTCCAGACACTCAGCCAAGGAACATCACCATGACCACCGAAATCGTCATCGTCTCCGCTGCTCGCACTGCCGTCGGCAAGTTCGGCGGCACGCTCGCCAAGACACCCGCTCCCGAGCTCGGCGCCGCCGTCATCAAGGCCGTGCTCGAGCGCTCCGGCGTCGCCGCCGACCAGGTGGGCGAAGTCATCCTCGGCCAGGTGCTGCAGGCCGGCGCCGGCCAGAACCCGGCGCGCCAGTCGGTCATCCGGAGCGGGCTGCCGCAGAGCGTGCCCGCGCTGACCATCAACGCCGTGTGCGGCTCGGGCCTGAAGGCGGTGATGCTGGCCGCGCAGGCCATCCGCGACGGCGACAGCGAGATCGTGATCGCCGGCGGTCAGGAGAGCATGAGCCTGGCGCCCCACGTGCTGCCGGGTTCGCGCGACGGCCAGCGCATGGGCGACTGGAAGCTGGTCGACAGCATGATCACCGACGGCCTATGGGACGTCTACAACCAGTACCACATGGGCGTCACGGCCGAGAACGTGGCCAAGAAGTACGGCATCACGCGCGAGCAGCAGGATGCGCTGGCCCTGGCTTCGCAGCAAAAGGCCGCCGCGGCACAGGAGGCCGGCCGCTTCAAGGACGAGATCGTGCCGTTCAGCATCGCGCAGAAGAAGGGCGACCCGATCGTCTTCGCGGCCGACGAGTTCATCAACAAGAAGACCAGCGCCGAGGCGCTCGCCGGCCTGCGCCCCGCGTTCGACAAGGCCGGTGGCGTGACCGCCGGCAACGCGTCGGGCCTCAACGACGGCGCCGCCGCGGTGCTGGTGATGAGCGCCAAACGCGCCGATCAACTGGGCTTGCAGCCGCTGGCGCGCATTGCCAGCTATGCCCCCGTGGCGCTCGACCCCGCCCTCATGGGCATGGGTCCGGTGCCGGCGTCGACCCGGGCGCTGCAGCGCGCCGGCTGGAAGCCCGCCGACCTCGACCTGCTGGAGATCAACGAGGCCTTCGCCGCGCAGGCGTGTGCGGTGCACAAGGAAATGGGCTGGGACACCAGCAAGGTCAACGTCAACGGCGGCGCCATCGCGATCGGTCACCCGATCGGTGCGTCGGGCTGCCGCATCCTGGTGACGCTGCTGCACGAGATGCAGCGCCGCGGTGCGAAGAAAGGCATCGCGTCGCTGTGCATCGGTGGTGGCATGGGGGTTGCGTTGACCGTCGAACGCTGAATTCGAAGCGCTGGCTCGCCTTCAGGGCGAACCCGCTTGACCCCGCCCTCGGTGCGGATCACGCTGAACACTCAAACGGATATCAAGGAGAGAATTCATGGCACAGAAAGTGGCGTACGTCACCGGCGGCATGGGCGGCATCGGCACCGCCATCTGCCAGCGGCTGCACAAGGAAGGCTTCAAGGTCATCGCCGGCTGCGGCCCGACGCGCGACTTCACCAAGTGGATCGGGGAACAAAAGGCCCTCGGCTACACGTTCTACACCTCGGTGGGCAACGTCGCCGATTGGGATTCCACCGTGCAGGCCTTCACCAAGGCCATCAGCGAACACGGCGCGATCGACGTGCTCGTCAACAACGCCGGCATCACGCGCGACCGCATGTTCGTGAAGATGACGCGCGAGGATTGGGACGCGGTGATCAGCACCAACCTGACCAGCATGTTCAACGTCACCAAGCAGGTGGTGCCGGGCATGGTCGAAAAGGGCTGGGGCCGCATCATCCAGATCAGCTCGGTCAACGGCGAGAAGGGCCAGGCCGGCCAGACCAACTACTCGGCCGCCAAGGCCGGCATGCACGGCTTCACGATGGCGCTGGCGCAGGAGATGGCCCACAAGGGCGTCACCGTCAACACGGTGAGCCCGGGCTACATCGGCACCGACATGGTCCGCGCGATCAAGCCCGAAGTCCTGGAGAAGATCGTCGCCACCATTCCGGTGAAGCGCCTGGGCACGCCCGACGAGATCGGCTCGATCTGCGCCTGGCTGGCGAGCGAAGACTCCGGCTTCACCACCGGCGCCGACTTCTCGTGCAACGGCGGCCTGCACATGGGCTGAGTCGGGAAGGAGCCGTCTCTGCCGACGGTTCTTCGCCC
>DATDJF010000311.1:0-12078 GCA_036520715.1 Burkholderiaceae bacterium
CCGGACGGCATCTTCTTCGGCGGCATGGACCCGCAAGCCGGCCCGATGCTGCGCCAGATGGAGCAACTCGGCCTGGCCAACGTCAAGTACTTCGGCGGCGACGGCATCTGCACCGACAAGATCATCGAGCTGTCGGGCGGCGCCAAGACGCTGGGCAACGTGGTGTGCGCCGAAGGTGGCGCGTCGCTGGCCAAGATGCCCGGCGGTACCGCCTGGAAGGCGCGCTACGACGCCAAGTACCCCAAGCAGTTCCAGGTCTACTCGCCCTACACCTACGACGCCACGCACGTGCTGGTGCAGGCCATGGTCGAGGCCGGCTCGGCCGACCCCAAGGTCTACATGGCCAAGCTGGCGGCCATCAACTACAAGGGCGTCACGGCCAACATCGGGTTCGAGAAGGACGGCGAGCTGAAGAACCCCGCGATGACGCTGTACATGTACAAGGACGGCAAGAAGGTGCCGCTGAACTGATCAGCACTGTCTCGTTTCCGCTCGACCAGGGCGCCGTTCGCGGCGCCCTTTTTCTTTGCGTGCTCTCGAATCACGCCGCGCCGGTGCTGCCGGTGATGTAGCTCGAGCAGCACGGCGCCGCCAGGAACACATACGCCGGCAGATCGCCCGCTGGCGGGCAGCTTCGCGAAGCTTTACGCAGCGTTCACCTCCGCCGGTGGTCGGCGCCAGCGAGCACCTCGTTGTGGAAGGGCGACCGTCGTGGTCGGCAACCCAGGAGAGTGTGATGAGCAAGAGCAGACTGTTGGCCGCAGCGGCGCTGGTGGCAGCGGGGGCATTCGGCGTCGGTGCCGCGCAGGCCCACGAAGCCCAGGTGAGCTGGTCGGTCACGATCGGCTCCCCGGTGCATGCGTTTCCCGTGCCCGCGCTGCCGCTGCCGGCGGTCGTCGTCAGGCCGGCGCCGATGCCGTACCCCGTGATGCACCCCGTGCGCTACGACCAACGCTATCGCCAACCCACGCGCTGGGACCGTGATGGCGACGGCCTGCCCAACCGCCACGACCGCCTCTACAACCCGCAGTGGGACCGCGACGGCGACGGCATCCCGAACGGCCGCGATCGCTTCGACAACCGGCGCCACGATCGCGACGGCGACGGCATCCCGAATCGATACGACCGCCATTGAACCCACTCGAGTGAATGGAAAACGCCCCTCACGGGGCGTTTTCTCTTGGGCGGTTCATGCATCGGCATGGGGCTTGCCCAGGGCGCTCTCAACGAGTCTTTCACCTGGGGATCTGCGATGCGATCAGCCACCGTCTTGTCGAGTTCAGTGCGTCCCCCGATTCATGCATCGGGTCGAGGCGCGCGCGCCTTGGCGATCGTCGTTGCGCTGCTCGGGCCCTCGATAGGACATGCCGGTCCGATCCTCCACGAGTCAGCGGCCGGGTACTCAGACGTGCGGGGCTGGTCCAACGCCAGCGGGAGCTATGCCGTCGATTTTGATTCTGCAAATTTTCTATCGGGGTTTGTCGATCGGGTTTCCTATTCGACTGCGTCGTCCCTCTACTCGGTTCGGAGCGACCGCGTTTCGTTCTCCGACGGCCAGGGTCTTGTTCCGGCTGAGATGCGCATCGATGCCCGGATCCAAGGCAACGGGACCCCTTCCGGCCACCTGTTGGGCGGCGCCCTGACAGTCTTCGCAGGCGCTGCCGGCATTCCCGCGTGGGGAATCGCGCCCAACCAGCCGCTCCTGGTGGGTCATGCGCTCGATGCAGCGGCGTTGCCTGGCATCTACGACACGGCGCTTCTCTTCCAGCTGACGTACACCAACCCCGTGCTCTCCGGCCTGGGCGGCTATCTGACCTACTTCCATCCGGACGTTGACAGTTGGACCAACGATCTGTCCAACACACCACTTGCGTTCCAACCCTGGGCTCATGATTTCCACCGGACCCATACCGGGTTCACGTTTTGGGATCTGTACCCAACGTTCAAGGTTCCTGAACCTGCTTCCTTCTTGCTGGTCGGGACGACGCTCCTCGTGTTCGGGGTCGCGGGGCGCCTGACCCGAAGAACCAAGGACGCGCGACCATCCATGACGGCGCTGCAGTTCTAGTGCACGAAGGGTGAGGGCCCGAACCGCAGGACGTCGGATTTCCTGACAAGTGGCTAGAGGGTCGGGCGCAGTCGAAGCGCCCGACGGCGCCAAGTCGTTGATCCGTACCGGTTTCCTGCCCGGCCGTCACGGGTGGCGCGGAGTTTGCACTGCCGGGTAGGTGGACATCGTCGTGGCAATGGTTGCCGGCGCCGCACTGGTGCTTGGTGGGATCGGGATCCTCAAATCGGCGACCAGGCGCTGCAAGTGGTGCCGCGAGCGAATCAGCAAGTCCGCGCTGAGTTGTCCCACGTGCGGCCGGCGTCTGCCACGCTGAGGCGTTGCGGCGCAGATCGATGGTGATCGCCGGAGTCTGACCGCTCAAGCAGGTCGTGGTGGCGGAGGGAGCGGGATTCGAACCCGCGGTGGGCTGTTAACCCACACATGCTTTCCAGGCATGCGACTTAAACCGCTCATCCATCCCTCCGCTGCTGCGCGCGGTCGCTGCAGGGCTCGCTGGCATTCTAGCCAGATGCCCCATGTCTAGAATGTGCCGCCGCTGATCGGGGACGCTGGCCGTCGTCCCGGGCGACGACGCAGATCCGCGTCCTGACATGGTCTTCGCAGGGCTTCAGCACGCATGAAACTCAAGGCGCTTCCCGCCTCACCCGATGCTTTGCGCTTGCAGGTGATGTGGCGTGTCTTGCGGCTGGGCGGCGCGCTGCTCGGCGTCACGCTCGTGGGATACGCGCTGGCCTATACGCTGGCGGGCCGCTGGGTGTTGGCCGCGGTGGAGGCGGCCGGCCTCGTGGCGCTGGCCGTCGTCTATCTGACCGCAAGCAGGCGCGATGCGCCCGAGTGGGGCGTTTGTGGGGTGGCGATCGTGACCTGGCTCGCGCTGGCCGTCGTGATCGTGCTGCAAGGCGGCCTCACGGCGCCCGCGCTGGCCTGGCTGTTGGCGGTGTCGCCGCTCGCCATCGTCGCGGGGCTGTCGATCGCGCTGCCCATCACCGGTGCGACCTTGTTGTTCGTCGTCGGGCTGTACACGGCCGAGGTCGCGGGCTGGCTGCCGGCCGCTGTGTCGGTGGGCTCGCCGCAGCGCGCAGTCTCGGCGTGCCTGATCGTGTTGCTGTTCGCCGTGTTCGCCACCTACTCGCAGCGCTGGCGCGAGCTGATGGCCGCCGAGCTGGCAGCAGCGCGTGACGAGGCGATTCGCCACAACGCGCTGAAGGATCAGTTCATCACCCACCTGAACCACGAGATCCGCACGCCGTTGAACGCCTTGACGACAGCCGCCGAAGTGCTGGCCAAGCAGGACATGACACGCGTGCAGCGCACGCTGGTCGATGCCCAGCTCGGCGCCGCGCGCCACCTGCTGGGTTTGATCAACAACGTGCTCGACCACTCGCGCCTGAGCACCGCGGGCGTGCTGCTGGAGTCGCAGCCGTTGAGCGTGCCCGAGGTGGTGACCCAGGTGGTGACCATGTTCCGGCCGGCGGCCGCGGACAAGGGGATCGTGCTCACCATGCTCGGCGGCGAGCGTGAAACCGGCACCCGGCTCGGCGACGCCACGCGTCTTCGCCAGATTCTTGCGAATCTCACCTCCAACGCGGTCAAGTTCACCGCGCGCGGTCACGTGCACATCGAGATCGGCAACGGCGGCACGGTCGACGACGACAGCGTCGTCATTCGCGTTCGCGACAGCGGCGAAGGCATGGACGAGGTCGCGCTGAAACGCCTGTTCCAGCCCTATGTCCAGCTCGATGCCTCGGTGCCGCGCCGCCATGGCGGCAGCGGGCTGGGTTTGGCGATCTGCCGCGAGCTGACCACGCTGATGGGCGGCACGATCGACGTCGACTCCACTCCGGCCGCCGGCACCTGCTTCACGCTGCGGCTGCCGATGCCGCGCGCGCCCGCCGAGCCGGCGGGCGACGCGACCCAGGACGCCACACAGCGGCAGCGGCGGCTGGTGCTGCTGGTCGAAGACGATCCGACCAACCGCATCATCGTGGCAGCCGCGCTCGAGCATCTCGGCGCCGCGGTCGACGTGGCCGAGTCGGGAAGCGCGGCACTGGATCTGCTGTCCCAACGCAGCTACGACCTGGTGCTGATGGATCGCCGCATGCCCGGCATCGACGGACTCGAGGCCATGCGCCGGTGGCGGGCCGACGAACAGCTGCGTGGCGATGCCGGCGTGCCGATCATCGCGCTCACCGGCGATGCCGATCCGCTGAGTCGCACGGAGCTGCTGCAGGCCGGTGCCGACGATGTGCTGATCAAGCCGGCATCGATCGAACGGCTGAGCCATCTGCTGGGCGCCGCCGCCTCGCTGCGCCAGCAACGAAAGGCGGCGCGGTTCGCGGTCAACGCGCCGGTGTAGCGCCCGCCGCCGGCTCGTCGAGAGCCGGCCAGCCTAACTCTTGCCCTGACCCTTCATCAGCGTCATCGCGGTGCCGATCAGCGCCGCCACCTCGCTCATGTTGCCGGGCACGATCATCGTGTTGTTGACCCGCGCAAGGTTCTGGTAGGCCTCGACCGCGCGTTCGGCCACCTTGAGTTGCACGGCCTGCTCACCACCGGGCTGCTGGATCGCAGCAGCGATCTTGCGGATGGCGTCGGCGGTGGCATCGGCGACAGCCGTGATGGCCGCGGCCTCGCCCTGCGCGTTGTTGATCTCGGCCTGCTTCTCGCCTTCGGAGCGCGCGATGGAGGCCTCGCGCTCGCCGGTGGCGATGTTGATCTGCTCCTGGCGGCGGCCTTCGGAGGCGGCGATCAACGCGCGCTTCTCGCGCTCGGCGGTGATCTGCGCCTGCATGCTGCGCAGGATCTCGTTCGGCGGCGTGAGGTCCTTGATCTCGTAGCGCAACACCTTGACGCCCCAGTTGAGCGCCGCCTCGTCGAGCGCGCTGACAACCGCGGCGTTGATCGCGCCGCGCTCCTCGAAGGTCTTGTCGAGCTCCATCTTGCCGACCACGCTGCGCAACGTGGTCTGCGCCAGCTGCGTGATCGCCACCACGTAGTTGCTCGAGCCGTAGCTGGCGCGCATCGCGTCGGTGATCTGGAAGTACAGGATGCCGTCCACCTGCAACTGCGTGTTGTCCTTCGTGATGCACACCTGGCTCGGCACGTCCAGCGGGATCTCCTTCAGCGAATGTTTGTAGGCGACCCGATCGACGAACGGGATCACGAACTTCAGGCCCGGCGTCAGCGTGCGGTCGTAGCGACCGAGCCGCTCCACCACCCAGGCGTGCTGCTGCGGCACGATCTTGAACGTGCGAACCACGAAGATCACTGCGATGACGAGGACGATCAGTGCGACTTCCATGTCGGGTCTCTCCAGCGGAAATCAAAACGGGGAGGGCGAGGGCACTCAGCGCTCGGCGCGCGGCGCCACCACCAGGCGGCTGCCCTGCACGGCGACGATCGTGTGCTCGCCCGGCGCGGGCATCCCTGCGCCGCCGAAGCTCACCGACCAGGAGGCGCCGCGGTAGTTGACACGGGCGCTGCCGTCGGCGCCCCAGGCATCGACGCGCACGGTCTGGCCGATGTCGAGATTGACGTCCGGGTTGGCCTCGGCAGGAGCCGATTGCGGCGCACGAACGCGCTTGAAGTGCCACAGCGCGGTCGCGCCGCCGCCCACCAGCGCCGCGGTGACCAATTGAGCGTTGAAGCCGGTGCCTAGGTGCGCCGCCACGGCGGCGGCAGCAGCGCCGAGCGCGAGCATCAGCAGGTAGAAGGTGCCGCTGGCCAACTCGGCGGCCACCAGCAAGCCCGCCACCACCCACCACAGCGTCGATGCCGGCCAATCCATGAAACCGCCCTCCCATGGCAAGTTTGCTTTGCGCGCAGTGTAGCGACATCGATCCGCGCGCCGATCGGTCCTACACTCTCGCGCTGCTCGATCCCGACGCGCCGGCCGGAGGCCTCTCACGATGTTGCGTTTCCACTTCCCCATCGTCATCATCGATGAGGACTTCCGCTCCGAGAACACCTCGGGCCTGGGCATCCGCGCGCTGGCCTCGGCGATCGAGAAAGAGGGCATGGAGGTGCTGGGCGTCACCAGCTACGGCGACCTCTCGCAATTTGCCCAGCAGCAAAGCCGGGCCAGCGCCTTCATCCTGTCGATCGACGACGAGGAGTTCACGCCCGGCCCCGAGCTCGACCCGGCGGTGCTGAACCTGCGCAAGTTCATCGGCGAGATCCGCCGCCGCAACACCGAGATCCCGATCTACCTGTACGGCGAGACACGCACGTCGCAGCACATCCCCAACGACATCCTGCGCGAGCTGCACGGCTTCATCCACATGTTCGAGGACACGCCGGAGTTCGTGGCCCGCCACATCATCCGCGAGGCCCGCAGCTACCTCGACGGTGTGGCGCCGCCGTTCTTCAAGGCGCTGGTCGACTATGCGCAGGACGGTTCGTACTCCTGGCACTGCCCGGGCCACAGCGGCGGGGTCGCGTTTCTCAAGAGCCCGGTGGGCCAGATGTTCCACCAGTTCTTCGGCGAGAACATGCTGCGCGCCGACGTCTGCAACTCAGTCGATGAACTCGGCCAGTTGCTCGACCACACCGGCCCGGTGGCCGACAGCGAGAAGAACGCGGCGCGCATCTTCAACGCCGACCACTGCTTCTTCGTCACCAACGGCACCTCCACCAGCAACAAGATGGTGTGGCACCACACGGTGGCGCCAGGCGACGTGGTGGTGGTCGACCGCAACTGCCACAAGAGCATCCTGCACGCGATCATCATGACCGGCTCGATCCCGGTATTTCTGACGCCGACGCGCAACCACCTGGGCATCATCGGGCCGATTCCGCGCTCGGAGTTCGAGCCCGAGGCGATTCGCCGCCGCATGGCCAAGAACCCGCTGCTGGCCGACAACGGCGCCAGCAAGAAGCAGCCGCGTGTATTGACCATCACGCAGAGCACCTACGACGGCGTGCTCTACAACGTCGACCAGATCAAGACGATGCAGGACGGCTTCACAGACACGCTGCACTTCGACGAAGCCTGGCTGCCGCACGCCACGTTCCACGACTTCTACAAGGGCATGCACGCGATCGGCAAGGACCGGCCGCGCACCAAGACCTCGCTGGTGTTCTCGACGCAATCGACGCACAAGCTGCTGGCCGGCCTGTCGCAGGCCTCGCAGATCCTGGTGGCCGACTCCGAGACGCGGCGCCTCGACCAGCACCTGTTCAACGAGGCCTACCTGATGCACACCTCGACCTCGCCGCAGTACGCGATCATCGCAAGCTGCGATGTGGCGGCGTCGATGATGGAGCCGCCGGGCGGCACCGCGCTGGTGGAGGAAAGCATCCTCGAGTCGATGGAGTTTCGCCGCGCGATGCGCAAGATCGACAAGGACTGGGGCCGCGACTGGTGGTTCCAGGTCTGGGGGCCGCCGAAGCTCGCACACGAGGGCATCGGCAAGCGCGACGACTGGATGCTCACCGCCAACGAGAAGTGGCATGGCTTCGGCGACCTCGCGCCCGGCTTCAACATGCTCGACCCGATCAAGAGCACGATCATCACGCCGGGGCTCGACGTGACCGGCAAGTTCGCCAAAACCGGCATCCCGGCGGCGATCGTCACCAAGTACCTGGCCGAGCACGGCGTGGTGGTCGAGAAGACGAGCCTGTACTCGTTCTTCATCATGTTCACGATCGGCATCACCAAGGGCCGCTGGAACACGCTGCTGACCGCGCTGCAGCAGTTCAAGGACGACTACGACAAGAACGCGCCGATGTGGCGCGTGCTGCCCGAGTTCTGCCAGAAGCAGCCGAAGTACGAGCGCATGGGGCTGCGCGACTTGAGCCAGGCCATCCACGAAACCTATTCCAAGGGCGACATCGCGCGGCTGACCACCGAGATGTACCTGTCGGATCTGCAGCCGGCGATGAAGCCGTCGGAGGCGTTTGCCCGCATCGCCCACCGCGACACCGAGCGTGTGCCGATCGATGAGCTCGAGGGCCGCATCACCAGCGCGATGCTGACGCCGTATCCACCGGGCATTCCACTGCTGATTCCCGGCGAGCGCTTCAACCGCCGCATCGTCGAGTACCTGCGCTTCGTGCAGGAGTTCAACGCCCGCTTTCCCGGCTTCGAGACCGACGTGCACGGTCTGGTCGAAAACGAAACCGAGGGCTTTCGGCGCTCGTACTACGTGGATTGCGTCAGGGGGTGAGGCCGGACGCATGGCAGTCCCTGCGGACTGTCATGCGCCTGCCGAACGGGCCCGGGCATGCAGGCCCGGGCAATGGGGTGCGGTGGCAGTACGGAGCCCTAAGACCCCCCAGCCGTCGCCAACCCCACCTGGCTGAACCCCCCGTCGACGTACACGATCTCGGCGCTGATCCCGGCCGCCAGATCCGACAACAGAAACGCTGCCGCGTTGCCCACGTCGTCGATCGTGACGTTGCGGCGGATCGGCGCGTTGGCGGCGAACTCCGCCTGCAGCTTGCCGAAGTCCTTGATGCCGGAGGCGGCCAACGTCTTGATCGGGCCGGCCGAGATGCCGTTGACCCGCACGCCCTTGGCGCCCAGGCTTTGGGCCAGAAAACGCACGCTGGCCTCCAGCGACGCCTTGGCCAGGCCCATCGTGTTGTAGTTGGGCACGTAACGCACGGCACCAAGGTAGCTCAAGGTCACCAGCGCTGCACCGGGCCGCAACCGGGGCAGCGCCGCCTTGGCCATGGCGGGGAAGCTGTAGGCCGAGATGTCGTGGGCGATGCGGAAGTTCTCGCGCGTGAAGCCGTCCAGAAAGTCGCCGGCGATCGCCTCGCGGGGGGCAAAAGCGATGGCGTGCACGAAGCCGTCAAAGGCGTCCCAGGCCTCGCCGAGCTGGCCGAACAGCCGCGCGATCTGGGCGTCGTCGCCGACATCGCAGTCGAAGGTCAGCCTGGAGCCGAATTCGGCCGCGTACTCGGCGATGCGGTCCTTGAAACGCTCGCCCTGGTAGCTGAATGCCAGCTCCGCACCCTCGCGGTGACAGGCGCGGGCGATGCCGTAGGCGATCGAGCGGTTGTTGAGGACGCCGCTGATCAGCAGGCGCTTGCCGGAGAGGAATCCCATGGTGGAGGCGGGCAGCGATGGCGCGGTGCGCAGGCGCCGGATTCTCGCACGCACAGGCCACGGCCCCGTCGCAACCCTTGCCGGTATGGGTCTTGCAGAGTAGAATCCCGTTTTCGCTGGCGCAGGGAAATGGGCGGATTCATCCAGCCCATTTTTTTTGCCGTTGGCGAATCGGGTTGCCGAATCGGGTTGCCGAAGCGCGATGCGAAATCGCGATGCCGAATCGGGTGCCATACGGCGGCAGCCTGCGGGGAATGGCAGAGAACGGATAGGTCGCAGCACTGAAATGTCTTGGCAGGAAGCGGTGGAGCGCGGAGTGCACGCGCTGGGGTACGAACTGGTGGACGTCGAGCGATCGGCGGGTGGCCTGCTGCGCGTATTCATCGACCGCGTCGCCGGGCGGAGCTACGAGTCCGGCCCGGGTGACGCAGTGACCGTCGACGATTGCGAGCGTGTGACGCGCCACCTGCAGTACGCGCTGGAAGTCGACCATGTCGACTATGCGCGCCTGGAGGTGTCGTCGCCTGGGCTGGACAGGCCGCTGCGCAAGGCGGCTGACTGGGAACGTTTCACCGGCAGCGAAGTTGCCGTCACGCTGCGCGCGCCGTTCCAGGGCCGCAAACACTGGCGCGGCCAGTTGCAGCCACGCGACGCGGGCTGGCGGCTGGTGCTGCCGCGCGATGCCGCCAACCCGACCGAGGCGCTGGACTTCGATCTGCACGAGGTGCGCGAGGCGCGTCTGGTGCCGCAACTGGATTTCAAGAGCCGTCGCGCACGGCCGGCCGCGACATGAAGCTCGCGCCACGGATAGAGGAAAGGCCAGAACAAGCCATGAATCGGGAAATGCTGATGCTGGTGGACGCCATCTCGCGCGAGAAGAGCGTCGAGCGAGACGTCGTCTTCGGCGCCGTCGAGGCTGCGTTGGCCCAGGCAACGAAGAAGCTGCACGGCGGCGAGGTCGACATCCGCGTGGCGGTGGATCGCGACACCGGCGACTACGAAACCTTCCGCCGCTGGCACGTGGTGCCCGATGAAGCGGGGCTGCAGATTCCGGATGCCGAGATCCTGCACTTCGAGGCCAAGGAACAGATTCCCGACATCGAGGTCGACGATCACATCGAGGAGCCGATCGACTCGGTGCCGATCGGCCGCATCGGTGCGCAAGCGGCCAAGCAGGTGATCCTGCAGAAGATCCGCGACGCTGAGCGCGAGCAGCTCCTCAACGATTTCATGTCGCGTGGCGACAAGATCTTCGTCGGCACCGTCAAGCGCGCCGACAAGGGCGACCTGATCGTCGAGTCGGGTCGCGTCGAGGGGCGCTTGAAGCGCAGCGAAATGATCGCCAAGGAAAACCTGCGCAGCGGCGACCGCGTGCGTGCGGTGATTCTCGGCGTCGACCCCACGCTGCGCGGCGCCCAGATCCTGCTGTCGCGCTCGGCGCCGGCGTTCATGAAGGAGCTGTTCGCGCAGGAGGTGCCCGAGATCGAGCAGGGCCTGCTCGAGATCAAGAGCTGCGCGCGCGACGCCGGCTCGCGCGCCAAGATCGCGGTGCAGTCGCACGACAAGCGGGTCGACCCGATCGGCACTTGTGTGGGCGTGCGCGGCTCGCGCGTCAACGCGGTCACCAACGAGCTCGCCGGCGAGCGCGTCGACATCGTGCTGTGGTCCGAGGATCCGGCGCAGTTCGTGATCGGCGCGCTGGCGCCGGCCAACGTGCAGTCGATCGTCGTCGACGAAGAGAAGCACGCGATGGACGTGGTGGTCGACGAAGAGAACCTCGCCATCGCCATCGGCCGCGGTGGCCAGAACGTGCGCCTGGCCTCCGAGCTCACCGGCTGGCGCATCAACATCATGACGGCCGAGGAGTCCAGCGCCAAGCAGGCGCAGGAGTCCGATTCGGTGCGCAAGATCTTCGTCGAGAAGCTCGACGTCGACGAGGAAGTGGCCAACATCCTGATCGCCGAAGGCTTCAACAGCCTGGAAGAGATCGCCTACGTGCCGCTGCAGGAGATGCTGGAGATCGAGTCGTTCGACGAGGACACGATCAACGAGCTGCGCACGCGAGCCAAGGATGCCCTGCTGACGATGGAGATCGCCCGCGAGGAGCGCGTCGAAGAGGTGTCGCAGGACCTGCGCGACCTCGAAGGCCTGTCGCCCGAGCTGATCGGCAAGCTGGCCGAAGGCGGCGTCAACACGCGCGACGACCTGGCCGACCTGGCGGTCGACGAGCTACAGGAGCTCACCGGTGTCGACGACGAGCAGGCCAAGACGTTGATCATGAAGGCGCGCGAACACTGGTTCAGCACCTGACCCACGCAACCCCCACCGAGACTTCGGAAAGCCCAAGGAACCGCAGCAAATGGCCGTGACCACCGTTGCCCAGTTTGCCGCCGAGCTGAACCGCCCGAGCGCGGCGCTGCTCGAGCAGCTGCAATCCGCCGGGGTGGCCAAGAAGTCGCCCGACGACAAGCTGACCGACACCGACAAGGAGCGCCTGCTCGAGTTCCTGCGCAGCGCGCACGGCACGTCCGGCGCCGAGCGCAAGAAGATCACGCTGACGCGCAAGTCCACCAGCGAGATCAAGCAGGCCGATGCCTCCGGCAAGGCGCGCACCATCCAGGTCGAAGTGCGCAAGAAGCGCGTCTTCGTCAAGCGCGAAGAGGCCCCCGCCGCCGCGGCCATTGAAGAGCCCGTCGCGCCGGTGATCGACGAAGCCGAGGTGCAGCGCCGCGAAGCCGAGGCCGCGCGGCAGGCCGAGCTGATGCGCCGTCAGGATGAAGACGCCGCGCGCCGCGCGTTCCTGCTCTTCGCGCACGCGGCGCGCTTCGGCCAGCTCGGCCTCCTGCTGACGAATGGCCTCGGCCTGCGCGCTGGCCTCTTCCTCGCGGCGCTGCAGGTCGATCTCTTCCGCGCTCGGTCCGGTCGACTCCTCGGCACCCGGGGCCGCATCGTC
>DATDJF010000312.1:0-16362 GCA_036520715.1 Burkholderiaceae bacterium
GGTGCCGCCGACGGCTACTACCGCATGGCCGGCAAGCCGGCCGCGACGCTGCTGCACCTCGGGCCTGGCCTCGGCAACGGCCTGGCCAACCTGCACAACGCGAAGAAGGCGCGCTCGGGCATCGTCAACATCGTCGGCGACCATGCGCACGACCATGCGCGGCACGAGTCGCCGCTGAAGAGCGACATCGAGGGCATTGCGCGTCCGGTGTCGCACTGGGTCAGGACGTCGGCCAGCGCCCGCGACGTCGCCGCCGACGGTGCACAGGCGATCGCCGCCACGCGCGACGGCGCGCTCGGCCGCATCGCCACCCTGGTGCTGCCAGCCGACACCGCGTGGGGCGCCGGCAGTGAAGCCGCGCAGGCGCCGCCGCGCGAGCCTTTGCGCGCGCCCGATGCCGACGCGGTGCGCGGCGCGGCCCGCACGTTGAAGGCGCTCGCTGAACGGGCTGTGCTGCTGGTCGGTGCGGCCGGTGTCGGTGAACGCGCGGCGCCGCTGGCCGCGGCCATCGCGCGCAAGACCGGCTGCCGCGTGTTGGCCGAGTTCTACAGCCCGCGCACGCCGGGCGGCCGCGGCCGCACGCGCATCGAACGGCTGCCCTACGTCGTGGACGCCGCGCTCGACAAGCTCAAGGGCGCCGAGTGCCTGGTGCTGGCCGGCGCCAGCGAGCCGATCTCGTTCTTCGCCTATCCGGGCAAGCCGCATCAGCTCAAGCCGCCGGGCTGCAACGTGCTCATGCTCGCCGACGCGCGCGACGATGTGCCGGCCGCGCTGCAGGCGTTGTGCGACGAGCTCGGCGCCGCGCCGATCGGCGCGGCGCAGCCGGCGACCGTGCCGGTGGCACTCGACGCCTTGCGCGCTGCCACCACGCTGGACGCCGATTTGATCGGCCACGCCCTCGTCTCGCTGCTGCCGGAGCAGACCGTGGTGGTCGATGAAGCCGTGACCTCGGGGCGCGCGTTCGGCAATCGCTTCGCTGCCGCGGCGCCGCACGACTGGCTGGTGGTGATGGGTGGCGCGATCGGCTTCGGCCTGCCCGCGGCGCTGGGTGCGGCGATCGGCGCACCCGGCCGCACGGTGCTCGCGCTCGAAGGCGACGGCAGCGCGATGTACACCGTGCAGGCGCTGTGGAGCATCGCGCGCGAGTCGCTGCCGGTGGTGGTGATCGTGTTCGCCAACCGCGCCTACCGCATCCTGCAAGGGGAGCTGAAGGGCGTAGGCGCCACGGTCAGTGGCCCCAAGGCCACGCACATGCTGACGCTCGACCGCCCGGCGCTCGACTGGGTGTCGATCGCGCGCGGCCACGGCGTGCCGGCGGCGAGCGTGTTGACCCCCGAGCAATTCGTGCGCGAGGTGCAACGCGGCTTCGCGAGCCGCGGGCCTTACTTGATCGAAGCGCTGGTCTGAGGCAGCACAGGGCCGCCGGCCGCCACAGCGGCCGCACCGTTCAGCTCGCGCCACGCCTGCGCGGCCAGCGCCAGCAGCAGCGCTCCGGCGAGCACCGGTATCGCGAGGATCAGCCACCCGGCATAGTCGGCCAGCGGCGTGCCGAGCCCGCCGGCCCAGCGCCGCGCATACATCAGCAGCAGCAACAGCGCCATCCAGGCGCCGCCGCGCAGCAGCACGCGCGAGGCCTGCGTCAGCACCGCGGCACCGGCGAGCAGGAACAGCGCCGACGCGACGAACACCACGGTGAACGCCGTCTCGAAGATCGGCGCGGCAGCCCCCAGTGCGCCCTGCCCCAGGCGGTACGGCACCCAGGCAAGGCACGCCAGCCCGAGCACCAGCGCGCTGATGCGCGCGCGCAGCGGTGCGCCGCCGTCCGGTGCGTTGCCGCGCACGGTGCGGATCCACGGCAGCAGCACCAGGCACGCCAGGCCGAAGATCGCGTCGATCAGCATCGTGGTCGGATAACCGAGCGCCTCGATCGCGATGCCTTGCCAATTGGCCGAGTAGGCGATCGACAGGTTCAGCAGCGCCATGTAGGCGGTGAACTGCGTCGCCGCCACCGCCGGGTTGGTGACGTCCATGAAGATCGCCGAGCGGGTGCCGTACATCAGGCCGAGCGCCACGCCGTAGGTCAGCGTCGCAACCCACAACGCGGTGATCAGCACTGCCGGCGCCACCGTGCGGTTGGCGGCGCTTTGCGGCATCACCCAGCCGTGCTGCTGCAGCACCGACATCAGGTACAGCACCGGCACGCTCATCAGCGCGATGTACAGCGCCAGCATGCGGCGGCGGCCGAAGCGGTCGGACATGAAGCCGCCGATCACCATGGACCCCGCCTGCACGATGCCCGACCACAGGTTGAGCGTGGCCACCTGGTTGTCGTCCAGGCCGAGCTCGACCGCCAGGTTCGATTGCAGCGCCAGCCCCAGGCACATCGCACCCGACGGCAGCAGCGCGAACGCCAGCCCGAGGTAGGCGCCTCGTGTGCCGAGGAACGAGCGGAACGACTCGACCGCGAAGTCACGCATCTGGCCTGCCGCATGCGCCCAGCGCGACACGCCGGCGGCCACCGCGCGGGCCACTGACGGCGCCTCTCGCATCGGCAGCACGACGAACAGCGTCACCGCCAGGATGCAGCCGGCGACGAAGAAGAACGTCGGCTGGAATCCGGTGTACGCCGACAGGAACAACACGCCGGCGCCACCGATGGCCTGGCCGATCGCCGCGCCGGCGAACATCAGGCCGTTGGCCAGGCCGCGTTCGTGCTCGCCCAGCGAGTTGACGGCCAGCGCGTCGATCGCCACGTCCTGCATCGCGCCAAAGCTGTTGTGCACCAGCAGGATGATCGTGAACAGCATCAGCTGCTCGGGCAGCTTGAGCAACACGGTGGACATCAGCGTCAGCGCCATCAGCACCTGCGTGACGATGATCCAGCCGCGCCGGCGCCCCAGGCGCTCGGAGGCGAACACGTCGATGAAGGGGCCGAATGCCCACTTGAACGCCCATGGCAGATAGAACGAGCCGACGAAGGCGCCGATCTCGGCCGGCCCCACGTCCTGGCGGCGCAGTTGCGTGGCCACGGCGGTGGCGGCAAAGCCGAGCGGGATGCCCTCGGTGATGTAGAGGAAGAAAAACGCCGCGAGGCGCCCGCGCGGGGTGGCCAGCAGGTTGGGTAGTCGCATGGGCAGGGGCAGTGGTTTCGCCGGTGCGGGACTATGCCATCGTGCGCGGCCCCACTTCGTTCGCGCCACTCCAGTGGCGCGTCCCCGAGTGGACACCGCGGATCTGGCTTCGCCAGTCCGCTGGTGTCGCCCCCTTGAGGGGGAAGCGGCCGTCAGGCCGCTTCGGGGGTGGTCAAGCTACGCAGGTGCGGTTTTTCCCGGTGCGCTTGGCTTCGTAGAGCGCGCGGTCGGCGCGCTCGAGCGCGGCATCGAGCGCCTCGCCGGCGCGCAACGCCGTGACACCGGCCGAGAAGGTGACGAACACCTCGCGGCCCTCGTGCATGAACAGGCTCGCGCTCAGCTTGCGCTGCAGGCGCGCCAGCAGCGCCTGCGCATCGTCGCGTGTGGTGGCCGGCAGCAGCACGACGAACTCCTCGCCGCCAAAGCGCGCCACGTGGTCCATCGGCCGCAGCCATTGCTTGACGTTGGTGGCCAAGGCCTTGAGCGCCTCGTCGCCGGCCGCATGGCCGAGCGAGTCGTTGAGCTTCTTGAAGTTGTCGATGTCGATCAGCCCCACCGCCAGCGTGGCACCGTCGCGTCGCGCACGCGAGCTCTCGGCCTCGAACGCCTGCAGCAGGCCGCGCCGGTTGGCCACCTGCGTCAGCGCATCGGTCGACACCTCGTCCGACAGGCGGCGCAACTCGCCCTCGAGCTCGCGCACGCGCTGCTCCAGCTCGCTGGCGCGCGCATGCTCGCGGCTCAGGCGCTCGCGCGCGCCGTCGACCACCGCATGCACGGCGCGCGTCTCGGCGACCATCTCCTGCACCACGCCGGCCAGGCCCTGCAGCGAGTCGGCCTGCTCGATGGTGTGCGCATAGCGCTGCACGTTGTCGTTGAAGCGGCCGGTGTGCTGGCCGAGGTCTGCGAGTTCGGCCAGCATGTGCTGGATCATCGCCTTCAGCGCATCACGCGCGCCCTCACGCTCGCGCTTCAGCTCGTGCTGGCGCGCCCGCGTGGCGGCCAGCAGCTCGGCGGCTGCATGCACGCCGCGCACGCTCAGGCCCTCGCCGAGCCGCTCGCGCAAGGCGTCGCACTGGCCGCGTGCCCAGCTCTCGTCTTCGGCGAGTTCACCGAGGCTGTCGGTCATCGCGCGGCACAACCCGGTCAATTCGTCGAGCAGATGGTGGCGGTGCGACAGGTGCGCACGCGCCTGTTCGCACAGCAGCGCGATCTCGTTCACCAGCGCGGCATCGGGCCCGTGCTCGGCCAGGCGCTGCGCCGCGGCGGCCAATGCATCGGCCAGCGCCGCAGCGTCGGGACGCTCGCGCGGCAGCGCCACCGCCAGCGTGCTGCGCACCTCGTGCAGCAGCGGGGTCCAGGCACCGCCGGCCTGCGCCGGCTGCGCCGCGGCATCGGCTGCCGAGGCCTGCGCGATGGCCGCAGCGGCGACATGGCTTGCGCCCGGACCGTCGCTCGCCTCGTCGAGCGGCGCCAGGCCGCTGGGCTCGACGTCGGCCGCCGGCTTGTCGTCATCCCATGCGTTCAAGAGCTGGCCGAGCCGCTGCGACAGGCGCGTGGCATCGGAGCGGCTGCTGTCGAGCACACGCTGCAGGCTCTGCTTCTTGCGTGCGCCGGTCCAGTGGCGGCCGCCGCGCTCGAGGCCGCGCGCCAGGCGCCCGATCAGCGTCGCCCAGGCGCGGCCGGCATCCTCGGCGGGCGGCTGCCCGGCTTCTTGCGCATACGCGCGCGCGAAGTGCTCGGGGGTGGGTTCCAGTTGCTGGCTCGCCAGCCGGCGCAGCGCGCCCTTGGCGATCTGCGCCGGCGTGGCGGCAGTGGTCGGTGCGCTCGCGCTCACGACAGACTTCGAACGAGCGCTGCGTCAGCGGCCCAGCGTCTGCGCGCGGGCATCGTCGGCCGCATCGGGCGCACCGGCCTGCCCGATCCAGGGCGCACGCCGCGGCAGGATCGTGCTCTTGAGCCACGCCTCCAGGTCGTCCGGCGGAATCGCCCGGCTGAAGAGAAAGCCCTGCATCACGCCGCAGCCCAGGCGGTGCAGCACATCCATCTGGCGCAGGTTCTCCACGCCTTCGGCGACCACGCGCAGGCCCAGCGAACGCGCCAGCGCGATGATGGCGGTGACCACCGCCGAGCTCTGCGGCGTGATGCCGAGGTCGCGCACGAAGACGCGGTCGATCTTGAGTTCGGAGATCGGCAGCTGCGTCAGGTAGGCCAGCGACGAGTAGCCGGTGCCGAAGTCGTCGATCGCGATCTCGACGCCGATCTCGTTGAGGCGGTGCAGCGACGGGATCACGTTCTGCAGGTCGCGCATCAACGCGTTTTCGGTGATCTCGAGCTGGATCGAGCGATGCGGCACGCCGTACGAAGACGCCGCCTGATGAATGTGCTCCACCAGGTCCGAGCGCTCGAACAGGCGGCTGGGCAGGTTGACCGCCACCGAATCGGCGAAGCCGAAGCTCATCAGCCAGGCCTTGGCCTGGCGCGCCGCCTCGCGCACCGCCCACTCCGACAGCGGCACGATGAGGCCGGTTTCCTCGGCCAGCGGAATGAAGTCGCCCGGCGGCACCAGCGTGCCGTTGCGGTTCCAGCGCATCAGCGCCTCGACGCCGACCATGCGCGCGGCGCGCACGTCGATCTTCGGCTGATAGTGCAGCACCAGCTCGTCGCGTTCGATCGCCTTGTGCAGTGCGCTCTCGAGCTCGAGCTTCTCGCGGCCGCGACCCGACAGGTGCGGCGTGTACAGCGCCTGCGCGTTGCGCCCGCCCGACTTCACCGAGTACATCGCGACGTCGGAGTTGCGCATCAGGTCGGCCACGGTGGCGCCGTCGCGCGGATACATCGCGATGCCCACGCTGGCGGTGACGAAACACTCCTGGCCGGCCACGAAGATCGGCTCGCGGGTGGTGTCGAGCACACGCTGCGCGACGCGCTCGGCATCCCCTTCGCCGCCGACCTCGGGCAGCAGCGCGACGAACTCGTCGCCGCCCAGGCGCCCCACCGCCTCGAGCGAGCGGTGCGAGCGCGAGCCCTGCGATTCGAGCGTGCCTTCCATCACCTGGTCGGAGTGGCGCACGCAGGCGCGCAGGCGGCGTGCCACCTCGACCAGCAGGTCGTCGCCGGCGGCGTGGCCCAGCGTGTCGTTGATGACCTTGAAGCGGTCGATGTCGATCATCAGCAGCGCCACCTGGTGGCCGCTGCGCCGCGCCGCGTCGAGCGAGCGTTCGGCGCGCCACATGAGCTGGCGGCGGTTGGGCAGGCCGGTCAGCGCGTCGAAGTTCGCCAGGTGGCGGATGCGGTCTTCGGCAGCACGGCGGTCGGTGACGTCCTGCACGATGCCGGTGTAGCCGACGCAATAGCCCGAGTCGTTGAACTCGGGCTCGGCCTCCACGTGCACGATGCGCTGGCGGCCGTCGACCACCGTGACTGGCACGTCGGTGGCCAGCACGGTGCTGGTGCGCAGCACGTCGTGCAGCATGCGCAGCGTGCCGCGGCGATCGGCCTCGGGCACCATGCGCAGCAACTGGTGCATCGACAGCGCGTGCTGCGGCGGCAGGCCGAACACGCGCAGCCCCTCGGGCGACAGCACGAAGTTGCCGAGCTGATCGTCGCTGGCGCGGCGCCAATCGAAGCTGCCCATGCGCGCCAGGTCTTGCGCGCGCGCGAGCTTGGCCTTGCTGCGCTCGAGCTCCATGCGGGTCTGCGAGGCGCGCAGCAGGTAGTGCAGGCGCCCGGCCAGCAGGCTCCACTGGTGCGACTTGACGAAGAAGTCGGTGGCGCCCGCCTCGAAGGCGCGCGCGATCGACGCGTTGTCGTCGAGGCCCGTGAGCATCAGCACCGGCACGTGCTCGTGGCCCGTCATCTTGCGCAGCGTGCGGCAGGTCTCGAAGCCGTCGCGGCCCGGCATCATGGCGTCGAGCACCACGGCGTCGGTGGGACGCTCGGTCAGCAGCTGCAGGGCACGGTCGCCGCTGCCCGCCTCGACCACGTCGAACCCGCGCTCGCGCAACGCCACAGCGATCAGCATCAGGCTGACTTCGTCGTCATCGACCAGCAGCAGCTTCGGCCGGTACGACGGGTCGGAGCCGAGGGGGTCGATGGACAGCATGTTCGAAAAACAGCGTGACTACGTGCGCAGCATGGTCTGGACGGCGCTGGCCACCCGTTGCATCTCGGCCTGCATGGCATCGAGCAGCTTGCCGATGTCGCCCGCCTGCTGCGAGCGTACATTGTGTTCGACTTGCGCGCAAAGCGCCGACAGCGCCAGCGCGCCGACGCTCGCCGACGACGACTTCAGCGTGTGTGCGAGGTGGCGCAACGGCTCCTGCTGCAGCGGCTGGCGCAGCAGCAGCAGCTCCTGGCGCGAGCGCTCCAGCGCGTTGGCATAGGCGGTGAGCACCCGCTGCACGAGGCCGGCGCTGCCCTGCGGATCGAGCTCGGCAAGCCGTGCCAGTGCGCCCGCATCGAGCACGCTGGACGGATCGGACGCGTTGACGCTGAAACTCATGGCTGGCACGCGGCGTGAGGGATGGAAAGGGTTCAGTCGAGCTGCCGCGCACCGGCCAGCGCGCGCAGCACTGCGCGGTTGACCTCGGGCAGGCCGAGCATCGTCGCTTCGGCGGCGCTGCGGATGTCGAACACCGACTCCGCCTCCACCGCCCGCACCAGCTCGAGGTGCGCGTGATACGGCCCGGTCTGCTCCACCAGCGCGGCGCGCACCGCATCGGGCACCGGGATCGACTGCATCAGTTCGGACAGCGGCTGGCCCATCAGGCGATCGAGCAGCGAGAACACGCCGCAGATGAACATCTCGCTGCGCTGGTCGGACGTGGCGCCCTGGCGGCCCAACTCCTCCATCAGCAGCCCGCGGCGCACCGCGGCGTACATCACCGGCTTGACGTTGGGATCCTTGCTCGCCGAGGCCAGCAGCAGCGCCAGCCAGCGCTTGAGCCGGTTGTAGCCGAGCACCATGATCGCGTGCCGGAACGAGTTGATCTCCACGCTCAGGCCGAACGCCGGCGAGTTGATGTAGCGCATCAGCCGGAAGGCGAGCGTGGGGTCGGTCTTGAGCACCGCCTCCAGGCGATCGGCCGGCTCTTCACGGTCGACGCGGTTGATCAGCTCGACGATGAATTGCAGCTCGGGCCGCGGGCCGCTCTTGCCGCCGTTCTTGCCGTTGCTGGCCATGACGTCGTCGATCGGCCAGCCGAGCACGGCGATCGCGCCGCGCTGGAACGATTGCTCCATCTCGGCCAGCGTGCGCACGCCCGACTGGATGTGCGGAATCGTGCGCGTCACCCCGCCCGGCGGCGGCGAGCCGTCGCGCCGCTCGTCGGCGACGTCGATGATCGAATAAGCGAAGCACGGCAGCACCTCGCGCGGCAGCGGCTGCAATGGCCGGCCCTTGATCAGCAGCGTGCTGCCGTGCGCGTGCATCGCTCGCAGCGCTTCGCTGTTGGCGACGTCGCAGGCCATGAAGGCCGGTATCTCGACCATCACGTTGGGCGCCGGCCGGAACCGCACCAGATCCTGCAGCGCGGTCTCGCTCGCCACGTTGAGCGACACGCGGCCGCCGTCGGCGGGCCACACCTCGGCCACCGCTTCGAGCAGCGCCGAGGCATCGGGCGCGGCATCGGGGCGGCTGGGAAAAACAGTCAGGCGCGCGGCCGTGATCGCACGATGGCGGTCGACCATCGGCGAATAGCCGAGCACCACCTGGCCCAGTACGGGTTGTTCGCTCATCGTGCGGCCGGCACGGCGCCGCGACCCGGGCGACCGGCGCGCCGCGGGCGGGCAGCAGGCAACACGAACGTGGTGACGGGCATCATGAGCCGAGGTAGTTGAACAGGGACAGGCGCTGCATCGACGAATAGGCCCGCAGCGCGGCATCGTAGCCCGTTTGCTTGAGCTGAAAGTCTGAAATGGCGTGCACCATGTCCAGGTCTTCGGCATTCGATTGCTCGGTTTGAGCGAGCAATTTCCCGCCGCTGATGCGGGATTCCACGTTATCGAGCCGCTGCAGCCAACTGCCCGCGTCGGCGCGCGCGCCGCTGAGCTGCATCGCCGCGGCATCGATGTCGCGCAGGCCGTCGGCCACCGTCTGGCTGAGCGCACCGGCGCCCAGGCTGGCGTTGTTGAGCGCGACGACCGCGGAGTCGAGCGCATCGAACAGCGACAGGTCCGGCGCCGACGGCGTGATCGTGAAGTTGTCCCCATTGGCCGGCACGCCGGTGATCGCGAACGCCATGCCGTCGATCTGGATCGACTGGCCCGAGACATACGGCACGTTCGTCAGTGCCGTGGCCGCGCCGTTGCGTTGCACGGTGTAGGTGGTGCCGGCGCCGCCGACCGTGAACTGCACGCTGTAGGGCAGCCCGGTGAGCTGGCTGGGGTCGGTGACGCCGCCGGCATCGATCCACGCCGTGCCGGCCACGCCCGCGGCCGCCGTCACGAACACGCCGTTGCCGCCACGCGCCTCGAGGAACGCCGCGCGGCCGTCGGCGGCCAACGGCAACGGCTCGCTCGACGCCGTGTGCGTGGTGCCGGCGGTTGCGCCATATGTCACGCCGCCAGGTGCATCGACGAACGGTGGCGAGCCGACCCCCTGGCCGCTGAACAGGAAGCCGCCCGCACCGTCGCCGCGGTTGGCCACCTGGAGCAACTGCGTGCGGATGCCAGCCAGCTGTTGCGCGATGCTGCGGCGCTCGCTGGGTCCGTAGCTGGTGTTGCCTGCCGCCACCATCAGCTCGCGCGCCTGCTGCACCAGGTCATTGGCGTCGCTGAACGCCGATTCGACTTGCGCCACAGTGGCGCGGCTGGCATCCACCGCCCGCTGGTCGGCATCGGCGCGCGCCTGGGCCGCGCGCGCACGCTCGGCGCGCGCCGCCGCCACCGGATCGTCGGACAGGCGCGAGATGCGCTTGCCGCTGGTGAGTTGCTGCTGCGCCTCGTTGAGGTCGCCCTGGCGCTTTTGCAGCGTGCTGATGCCGGTGTCGAATGCGCTCGCGGTGGAGATGCGGATCACGATGTCCTCTGTCGGTCAATGGTGCGTCGCTCGGTCGGCGCCGGGCCGCCCCAAGCCGACCGGGCCCCCTCGGGGGGCAGCGAACGCAGTGAGCGTGGGGGCTTCATCCAGCGGCGTCGAGCAAGGTGTCGAACAAAGTCTGCGCCACCTGCAGCACCTTGGCCGCTGCCTGGTAGCCCTGCTGGTACTGCATCAGCCGCGCGGCTTCCTCGTCGAGGTTGACGCCGGTGCGGTTGCTCAGGGCCTGCTTGGCGCTGTCGGCCACTTGCGTGGAGATCGCCGACGCCGTCAACGTGCCTTGCGTGCGCACCCCGATGTCGGCCATCGCCTGCGCCCACGCGTCGGTCAGCCCCAGGCCGCCGGCAAGGCCGCCGCCGCCATTGGGAACACGGCCGACCAGCACCGCGTCGCGCAATGCCGCCATCGCCAGCGCGTTGCCGTTGCTGGTGGCGGGAAAAGGGGTCTGCGCCACCGTGAAGGTGTCGCCCGTGCCGGGCACGCCGGAGAGCCGCAACTCGAAGCCGTTGAGCGCGATCGGCTGGCCCGCGGTCCAGGTGCCGCTGCCGTTGCTCAACAACGCATTGGTGATGCGGTCGCGCAGTTCCCAGTCGTAGGCGCCGCTGCCCGAAGTGAAGGTGATGGTGGCGGTCTGGTCGGGGTCGACGCTGGGGCTCACCACGGTGAGCCCGGCGATCGCCGCGGCGCCGCTGTTGGTGGCCGCCGCCGTCGCGGTCACCGGCGAGGCGGCAGCGATGCCGCGCGGATCGTCGAGCGCGCGTGTCATCGAGTTGGCGGCGTAGGTCACCGGCTGCAGCAGATATCGATCGGTCGCCGCCGGCGGCGGTGCGCCGAGGTTGATCTGAAAGCCGTCGACCACCGAGCCGTCGACCACGGTCTGCGTGAAGCCGTCGAGCCGGCGCGTCAACTGCCAGGCGCCGCCGCTTTGCACCAGCTCGTACTCGCTGGCCTGCAGTTGGGTCGCATCGGTCACCGCGAGCGTGACGTTGGCGATGAAGGCGCCGCCCGGGCCGACCCTCGCATTGGTGTCCGCCGGTTGCGCCTGCGGCCCGCCGATCGTGAACAGCGGCGCGCCCGCACCCGGGGGCACGCGCAGGTCCAGGCCGAGGGCTTGTTGCCCGTTCAAGGTACCGGCGATGGCCGCGCCGAGCTGGCCCAGCATCGTGCGGGCGCTCACCATGTCGTCGTCCTGGAAGCGCAGCAGGCCGCCGATCGAACCGGAACCGATCAGCGACGCCGACAGCAACCGCGGGCCAGCGGTGTCGACGATCGACACCGCCATGCGCGAGCCGTCGTACAGGTCGGGGCTCAATTCGAGCTGCGCGGCCTGGCCACCGAGCACCAGGCGCTGCCCGCCGCCGATGAACACGCCCAGCGTGCCGTCGTCGGCCGCGATGGTGGTGATCTGCACGTAGCCGGAGAGGTCGGACAACAGGCGATCGCGCAAGTCGAGCAGGTCGTTGGGCGGCTGGCCGACGCCTTGCGACGCCGCGATGCGGTCGTTCACCGCGGCGATCTGGGTGGCGAGCTGGTTGACCTGCGCCACCGAGGCCTGCAGCATCTGCGTCACGCCCGACTGGATGTCGTCGAGTTGCGAGGCCGCTGCCGAGAAGCGCGACGCCAGCTCGCCGGCGCGCCCGAGCACGACGCTGCGCGCCGCCATGTCCTGCGGCCGGTTGGCCAGGTCGACCATCGCGTTGAGCAGCGCCCCCGCCGACTGGCCGACGCCGTCGTCGCCGCCGGCGAACACCGCCTCGAGCTGCTGCAGCTGATTCAGCCGCGTGGCATCGAACTGCGCTTGCGAGCGCGAGGTCATCGCCTCGCGCGACAGGAACTGGTCGTAGATGCGCGTGATCGACTTGACGTCGACGCCCTTGCCGATGAAGCCCGCGCCGCTGAACTGGCCGATCGCGGTCTGCAACTCCACCTGCTGGCGCGAGTAGCCTTCGACGCCGGCATTGGCGATGTTGTGGCCCGCGGTCTGCAGGCCGGCGTAGTTGGCGAACATCGCCCGCACGCCGAGCGACATGATGGCCGAGGCGGTCATGGTGTGAACCTCTTCAAGCGTTGCCGCCGCGCAGGCGCTGCGCGGTAGCGATGGCGCCGCTCAACTTGTCGGCATAACGCGGATCGGTGGCGTAACCCGCGCGCTGCAGGCCAGCGGCGAACGCATTGGCATCGCCGCCGGCCTCGCGCACGGCCTGGTAGCGCGGCTGGCTCTTCATCAACGCCGCGTAGTCGGCGAACGATTCGGCGTGGCTCGCATAGGCGCGGAAGCGCTGCACCAGACGTTTCGGCTCGCCGTTCACGTATTCGGTGGTGGTGACTTCGGCCACCGCACCCTTCCACGCTGCGCCGGCCTTGATGCCGAACAGGTTGTGCGTCGGCGAGCCATCGGCGTGGCGCAGTTCGCGCCGGCCCCAGCCCGACTCGTGGCCCGCCTGCGCGAGCATGAAAGTGGCCGGGATGCCGCTGGCGCGCTCGGCGGCGACCGCCGCCTGCTCGTGCTGCTGCAGGAACGTGGCCGCCGCGCGCTCGGGGATGCGCGGACCGCGTGACGCACGCTCGGCCTCGCCGGTGGCCGGCGGCAGCACCAGCGGCTTGACCTCGGGCTTGGGAATCGGCCCCGGCCGCAAGCCCATCTGGCGCTCGAGTTGCCTGGCGATCACGTCCGACAAGCCACCCGGGCGGCCGGCGAACGAAGTTGCCATCTGCGCATCGAGCATCTCGGTGCCCATGCGGCTGGCGTCGTTGTCGAGCATCGAGGTGCCCACCTGCGCGGCGCGCATGCTCTTCATCAGCTCCTGCATGAACAGGGCCTCGAATTGTTTGGCTGCCTCGCGCGCCGCGAACTTGGGGTCACGCGCGGCATCGCTGCGCAGCGCCTGCAGGCTGCGCGCGTCACCGGCCAGTCCGCCCACCAACGGCGCGGCCATCAGATCACCTCGATCTCGGCGTTGAGCGCACCGGCACTCTTCATCGCCTGCAGGATCGCCAACAAGTCTTGCGGCGTCGCGCCCAGCGCGTTGAGCGCCTTGACCACGTCGCTCAGTTGGGCGCCGGCGCTCAACTGCATCAGCGAGCCGCTTTGTTGCGTGATGGTGATGTCGGTCTTTTCGGACACCACGGTCTGGCCGCTGTGGTTGAACGAATTGGGCTGGCTGACCACCGGCGTCGAGTTGATCGTCACCGACAGCGAGCCGTGCGCCACCGCGCAGGCGCCGAGCGTGACCGCCTCGTTCATCACCACCGAGCCGGTGCGCGCGTTGAGCACGATCTTCGCCGCCGGCCGCGCCAGCGTCAGCGCCAGGTTTTCGATGTCCGCGAGAAACGACACCCGCTCGTCGGGCTCGCCGGGCATGCGCACGCGCACCACGCGCGCGTCGAGCGCCTGCGCGGTGCCGCCGCCCTTGGCGGCATTGATCGTGCGTGCCACCTCGCGCGCGGTGGCGAAGTCGGCCGCGTTCAGATCGAGCTGCAGCCAGTCGCCCTGCTGCAGCGGCGTCGGCACCGCGCGCTCGACGGTGGCGCCCTGGGGCACGCGGCCGGCCGACAGGTGATTGATCTGCACCTTGGAGCCGCCGGCGGCAGCACCCGCGCCACCGACCACCAGGTTGCCCTGGGCCAGGGCATAGATCTGGCCGTCGGCGCCTTTCAGCGGCGTGGCGATCAGGGTGCCGCCGCGCAGGCTCTTGGCGTTGGCGATCGACGACACGCCGATGTCGATGCGTTGTCCCGGCTGTGCGAAGGCGGGCAGCTCGGCGGTGATCATCACGGCGGCCACGTTACGCAGCTGCATCTGCGTGCCGCTGGGCAGGCTCACCCCCATCTGCTGCAGCATCGCGATGATGCTCTGCGTGGTGAACGGCGCCTGCGTCGACTGGTCGCCGGTGCCGTCGAGGCCCACCACCAGGCCATAACCCGTGAGCTGGTTGGGACGCACCCCCTGCACGGTGGCCACTTCCTTGATGCGGGCGGCGTGCGAGGGCCACCAGACCAGCAGGCCTGCCAGCAGCACGACGAGCCACACCAGCCGGTGCACCGCGCGTTCGCTCGGTTGCGGCGCCGGCAGCTCGTACAACGTATCGTATTGGGTGGGCGACATGATCGGCATTCCTACACAGGCCAGAGGCTGAGGAAGAAGCGCGCCAGCCAGCCCATCGACTGCGCCTCGGCCTGCTGGCCGCGGCCGCGCTGCTCGATGCGCACGTTGGCGATCGCGGTCGACGGCACGCTGTTGCCCGGCGCGATGGCGCGCGGATCGACCTGGCCCGAGAAGCGCAGCACGTCGACGTTGGCGTTGACGCCGATCTGCTTTTCGCCGGCGACGATCAGGTGGCCGTTGGCCAGCACGCGCACCACGGTGGCGGTGATGGTGCCGGAGAAGTCGTTGCTGTTCTCGGTGGTGCCCTTGCCTTCGAAGTCGTTCTTGTGGGTGGCTTCGGCGCGCGCGCGGTTGAACGAATTGGGGCTGGCGAACGGCACCGCGGTGATGCCCGCCGTCAACGTGCCCTCGCGGTCGATCGTGCTGCTGGACTTCTGCGTCGCGCTCACCTTCTCGGTGATCACCACGATCAGCGTGTCGCCGACCAGCCGCGCGCGATGGTCCTCGAACAGCGGGCGATAGCGGTCGCCCTGGAAGATCGCGCCGTTGTTGCGCACCGGCTCCACCACGGTGACCGGCTCGACGCCCTTGGCGTCGAGCACCTCCACCGGCGGCACCCGCTGCACCTGCTCGAGCACGGCGCAGCCGCTGCCCAGCAGTGCCGCCAGCAACGGCAGCAGCGCGCGCCTCATAGTTGCCCCAATCGCTGCAGCATCTGGTCAGAGGTCTGGATCGCCTTGGAGTTGATCTCGTAGGCGCGCTGCGTCTGGATCATCGCCACCAGCTCCTCGACGACGTTGACGTTGCTGGTCTCGACATAACCCTGCGCCAGCGTGCCCATGCCGTCGCTGCCGGGGGTGTTGTTGATCGGCGTGCCGGAGGCGGCGGTCTCGGTGAACAGGTTTTGCCCGCGCGGCTCGAGGCCGGCCGGGTTGGCGAACGCGGCCAGCGACAACTGGCCCACCGAGGTCGGCGCCGATTGCCCTGGCAGCAGCACACCCACCGTGCCGTCGGCGGCGATGGTGACGCTGCGCGCTTCGGCGGGAATCGTGATGCCCGGCTGCACGGGGAAGCCGTTGTTGGTGACGAGCTGGCCCTGCGAATTGACCTGGAACGCGCCGTCGCGCGTGTAGGCCACCACGCCGTCGGGCATCTGGATCTGGAAGAAGCCGTTGCCCTTGACCGCGAGGTCGAGGTTGTTGCCGGTCTGCTGCAGGTTGCCCTGCGAGAAATTGCGCGACAGCGACACCGGCCGCACGCCCAGGCCGACCTGCAGGCCGGTGGGCAGTTGCGTCTGCTCGGAGCTGTTGGCGCCGGCCTGGCGCAGGTTCTGATAGATCAGGTCCTCGAACACCGCGTGGCCGCGCTTGAAGCCGTTGGTGCCGACGTTGGCGAGGTTGTGCGCGATGGTATCCAGCTGGGTTTGCTGGGCTTCCATTCCGGTCTTGCTGATCCACAGCGATCGCATCATGGCCAATGGCTCCACCAAAGTTTGGAGCCATGATCGGCCGAGCTTGAGGGCAGCGATGAAGCAAAAAGCGCTGCCTTGGCAGCGCTTCTTACGGTTGGTGCGGGCGACTTAGCCGTTGCTCAGGAGCTTGGAGGCGACCTGCTCTTTTTCCTGCGCGCTGTGCACCATCTTCATCTGCTGCTCGAACTGGCGCGCCGCCGCGATCATCGCGATCATCGTCTCCACCGCGCTGACGTTGCTGCCTTCGAGCGCGCCATCCTGCAGGCGCGCGTTGGGATCGGCAGTCAAGTCGCCTTCGGGCGCGCGGAACAAGCCGTCTTCGCCGCGCTGCAGCGGCGCCTCGGGGGTCACCAGCTTCAGCTTGCCCACCGACTGCGGCCGCGCATTGCCCACCGCGGCGCTGATGGTGCCGTCGGATGCGATCTGCACCTGCGCGTTGGCCGGGATCGTGATCGGCCCGCCGTCGCCGAGCACCGGCAGGCCGGTCTTGGTGATCAACAGGCCTTCGGCATCGAGGTCGAGCGCGCCTGCGCGCGTGTAGGCTTCGGTGCCGTCGAGGCCCTGCACCGCGAGCCACGCATTGCCCTTCAGCGCGACGTCGAGGTTGCGGCCGGTGGGC
>DATDJF010000313.1:0-11506 GCA_036520715.1 Burkholderiaceae bacterium
CTGGTCGAGGCTTCGCGCATCGACGGCGCCGGGCCGATGCGATTCTTCAAGGACGTGCTGGTGCCGCTGTCGATGACCAGCGTGGCGGCGCTGTTCGTGATCCAGTTCATCTACGGCTGGAACCAGTACCTGTGGCCGCTGCTGGTCACCACCGACGAGAGCCGCTACCCGATCGTGATGGGCATCAAGCGCATGTTCGCCGGTGGCGATGCCGCCAACGAGTGGAACCTGATCATGGCCACCGCGATCCTGGCGATGATCCCGCCGGCGCTGGTGGTACTGCTGATGCAGAAGTGGTTCGTCAAAGGCCTGGTCGATACCGAAAAATAGGAATCGAAGAGATGGGGGCGATCAGCATCCGCAACGTGGTCAAGCGCTACGGCGTCGGCGCCAAGGCCAACCCGGTGATCCACGGCGTCAACGCCGAGATCGCCGACGGCGAGTTCATCGTCATCGTCGGCCCGTCGGGCTGCGGCAAGAGCACGCTGCTGCGCATGGTGGCCGGCCTGGAAGAGATCTCCGGCGGCGAGATCGCGATCGCCGGCCGCGTGGTCAACGACATCGAGCCGGCCGAGCGCGACATCGCGATGGTGTTCCAGAACTACGCGCTGTACCCGCACATGACGGTGTTCGACAACATGGCCTACGGCCTGAAGATCGCCAAGGTGCCGGTGGCCGAGATCAAGCAGCGCGTCGACAAGGCGGCCGGCATCCTGCAGCTCGCCCCCTTTCTCGCGCGCAAACCGCGCGAGCTGTCGGGCGGCCAGCGCCAGCGGGTGGCGATGGGCCGTGCCATCGTGCGCCAGCCGCAGGTGTTCCTGTTCGACGAGCCGCTGTCGAATCTCGACGCCAAGCTGCGCGCGCAGACCCGCCTGGAAATCCAGAAGCTGCACCGCGAGCTCGGCGTGACGTCGCTGTTCGTCACCCACGACCAGGTCGAGGCGATGACGCTGGGCCAGCGGCTGATCGTGATGAACGCCGGCCACATGGAGCAGATCGGCACGCCCGAGGAGGTGTATGCGAGGCCGGCTACCACTTTCGTGGCCGGCTTCATCGGCTCGCCGCCGATGAACCTGCTGCACGGGCGCGCCGAGGGCATGGCCTTCGTTGTGAACGGCGCCTCGCTGCAGCTCGCAGCAGCCGCGCCGCGTGCGGGCGAGCTGATGCTCGGCCTGAGGCCCGAGCATGCCGAGTTGCGCAACGGCGGCAACGGCTGGCCACTGCAGGTGGAAATGATCGAAATGCTCGGTGCGGAGCGGCTGATCCACGGCCGCATCGGCACGCTGCCGTTCACCGTGCGGCAGGATTCCACGCTGGCGCCGCCGAAGATCGGCGACACCGTGGCGCTGCATGCGGCACCCGATCAATTGCACTGGTTCGACGCCGCAAGCCAACACCGCCTGTGAGGCGTGCGGTACCAAGGAGGCGAGATGACTGCGGCGCCATGGCCGTTTCCGCTGTGGATCGCGCACCGCGGCGCCGGCAAGCTGGCCCCCGAGAACACGCTGGCGGCGTTTCGCCTCGGCGCGTCGTTCGGCCACACCGCGTTCGAATGCGACGTCAAGCTGAGCGCCGACGGCGTGCCCTTCCTGCTGCACGACGACACGCTGGAGCGCACCACCAGCGGCCAAGGCGTCGCCGGCGAACGTGACTGGGCCGAGCTGTCGCGGCTGGACGCGGGCCGTTGGCACAGCGCGGCGTTCGCCGGCGAGCCGATCGCCAGCCTCGAAGCCGTCGCCGCGTTCTGCACCGCCAACGGCTGCTTGCTGGACCTCGAGATCAAGCCGAGCCCCGGCACCGATGCCGACACCGGGCGAACCGTCGGGCAATGGGTGCGCCGGCTGTGGCGCGGCACGCCGGTGCTGCTGAGCTCGTTCAAGCCGCAGGCGTTGATGGGCGCCCGCGAGACAGCGCCCGAACTGCCGCGGGCGTTGCTGCTCGACACGCTGTGGCCGGGTCGCATGGAGATGGCAGCGTCGCTCGACTGCGTGGCAGTCATCACCAACCACACGCTGATGGACGCGGCACTGCTGGCGCAGGTCCACGCCGCCGGACAGCGAGCGCTCGTCTACACCGTCAACGACACGGCACGGGCGCGTGAACTGATCGCGCTCGGCATCGACGGCATCGTCACCGACGCGGTCGACCTCTTTTCGCCGCGCTCGCCTTCGCCGTCTTGAGCGGCGGCTGTCGGCCGGCCGGCCTGGGCTGTGCCCCGGATCGCGCGGGCTCCTCGACACCACGTACGCGGGCGTACACCGCGGTATCGCGCGGCCGGCCGTGCACGTCCAGCGAATCCTGCCGCAGCACGCCTTCCAGCGTGAAGCCGCAACGCTCGGCGACCGCGCGGCTCTTCACGTTGTCGCTCGACATGCGAATCTCGACCCGCCGCGCGCCAAGCTGATCGAACGCAAATCGGGACAGCGTGCGCACGGCCTCGGTGATCCAGCCGTGGCCCTGCTCGCCGCTGCGCCGCCAATAGCCGATCTCGAACCGTGGCACGCTCCAGTCCACGCGATGCAGTCCGGTGCCGCCGAGCAGGCGCCCGCAGCCGCCGTCGGCCGCACGCGCGAAGATGAACAGCGGCAGATCGCTGCGCTGCGCAAATCGAGCTGCCATCTGCCGGCACGTCAGTTCGGACTGCTTGCGCGTGGGCACTTTCCGGGCCCATGGCATCCAAGGCCTGAGTTCAGCGATCGACTGCGCCACCGCCTCGTTGAGCGCGGCGCCATCGCCGGCTTGGGGCGCGCGCAGCAGCAGCCGCTCGCTTGGCAGCACGGGTGGCCAGTCGATCAGCAGTGGCTCGATGCTGGACATCACGAACGCTCCAGCGCCGGCGGCGCGTGCAGCGTCGCCTCGCTGCCGAATTCCGGCAGCGCACCGTCCGGCTTGGGCAGCACACGCACCTGGCGGATCGTCGACAGCCAGGCCGCGAGCGCCGCCAGCAGCAGGCCACCCACGCCGGCGAACGCAAGCGCCGCGCGCAGGCTCACGTGCTCGCCGAGCCAGCCGCCGATCAGCGCACCAGGCCCCGCCGGCAGCAGGATCAGCCAGCGCATGGTGCTGGTCATGCGGCCGAGCAGCGGCTCGGGCGTCACCGCCTGGCGCATGGCCAGGAAGTTGATGAAGATCAGCACTGCCCCGATGCCGAACGTGAACAGCATGAAGGCGAACGCCGCCACGCCCCACTGATTGGCCGGCGCAACGGCCAGCAGCAGCCAGCCGGCGCCGCACACCGCGATCGCCAACGGCAGGCTGGGGCCAGGGCCGATGCGGCGGCTCAGCCGGTTGCCGAGCGCGCTGGCCAGCACGGTACCGGCGCCGAGCGCGACGAAACACGCGCCGATCTGTTGCTCCGTCAGGCCGAGCTCGCGTGTCGCGAACAGGATGTTGACCACCATCGCCGCCTGATGAAAGAGCTGCCAGCAGCCCACCACCGCGGCCAACGCCACCAGCAAACGAGTGCCGGCCACGAAGCGCAGGCCGGCATGCAGGTCGCGCCAGAAGTGGGCATCCGCGCGTGGCTCGAGGCGCTCGGTGACGCGCACGCCGCGCAGGATCCAGGCCGACCACAGCAGCATCAGCGCGTCGACCAGCAAGGCCACCGGCGCGCCCAAGACGCGGATCAGCAGGCCTGCCAGACCAGGACCCACGACTTCGGCCCCCGAGCTGGCCAGCGCGTTCTTGGCGTGGGCCTCGACCAGCCGCTCGCGCGGCACCACCTGCGTGAGCACGATCTGCGCCGCGCTGCCGGCGGTGGTGAACACCGTGCCCAACGCAAACGCGACCACGTACATCCAGGGCATCGTCAGCACGCCCAGCATCCAGGCCAACGGCACGCTGGCCACCGTGAGGGCCAGCGCGACCTCGCCGCCCACGTAGATGGGCAGCTTGCGCACACGATCGAGCCACACGCCCGAGGGCAGCGAAAACAGCACGAACGGCGCGATCTCCATCGCCGTCAGCAACCCCATCTGCGTGGGTGAGGCATGCAGCAGCACGGCGGCCGTGAGCGGCAGCGCGAGCATCGTCACCTGGCCGCCCAACGAGCTGACCAGGATCGACGTCCACAGCCGGCGGTAGGTGGCGTCGCGCAACAGATCGTTGGCATCGAGCTGTGCGCGCCGACGCCAGACGACGAGCTGTTCGAGAATCATGTTCATTCTTCTACTCCGCGGGGACCGCGCATCCTTGTGAGACCGCGGTCGATGCTTCAGCGAAACGGGAGGCGAACAACGGTTCGCCGCTGCCGCCGATTTCTCAGCGGGCTCCGAAGCGCAAGCGGGGCTGAGAGGGTGCTACTGGAAGGCGAACGAATCGTTCGCGTCCACGCACAAGACCGACGACGGGTTGCTCGCGGTCCAACTGGCGGGGCCCTTGGGCTCGGGCTCGATCAGTTGCAAGCCCACGGATGCGGCGAGGCCCACTGCCACCACAGAAGCACGCACGATCAGCGTGCCACGGTCGGCGCGTCGATGTGTGTGTGCGTGCTGGATCATGGTGCAGGGCTCCCGCGCAATTGGGGTGCGCCATGCTAACAGCGCGCCCCGTGACGCCGCAAGAGGGTGAGCCGCTACGCGTGGCGCGGCCGTTACGACCGGTAGTCGGCGTTGATGCTGACGTAGTCGTGCGACAGGTCGCAGGTCCAGACTTCGCTGGCGGCCGCGCCGCGATGAAGGACCACGCGCACCGTGATCTCCGGCTGCTTCATCACCCGCTGGCCGTCGGCCTCCTGATATTGCGGGTGACGGCCGCCCTGGCGCGCGACGTGCACGTCGTCGAGGTACAGATCGATCAGGTCGGGATCGAGGTCGGCGATGCCGGCGTAGCCCACCGCCGCGAGGATGCGGCCGAGGTTGGGGTCGCTGGCGAAGAACGCCGTCTTGACCAGCGGCGAGTGCGCAATGGCATAGGCCACGCGGCGGCATTCGCCGGTGTCGCGGCCGCCCTCGACGCGCACGGTGATGAACTTGGTCGCACCTTCGCCGTCGCGCACGATCGCCTGCGCCAACTGCACCGACACCGCGATCACCGCATCGCGCAGCGCCTGGCCCTCGGGCGAGTCGAGCGAGTGAATGCGCGCATGGCCGGCACGCTGCGTGGCCATCACGATGAACGAGTCGTTGGTCGAGGTGTCGCCATCGACCGTGATGCGGTTGAAGCTGGCGTCGGCGGCCTCGTGCACGAGTTGATCCAGCGCCGGTGCGGCGATCACTGCATCAGTGGCGACGAAGCCGAGCATCGTCGCCATGTCCGGGCGGATCATGCCCGCGCCCTTGGCGATGCCGGTCACGTGCACGTCGCGGCCGCCGACCGTCACCACCCGCGATGCCGCCTTGGGCAACGTGTCGGTGGTCATGATGCCTTGCGCCGCATCGAGCCAGGCGTTGGCATTCAGCGCGCGCAGCGCCGGCGCCAAACCCGCCTGCAGCCGCTCCAGCGGCAACGGCTCCATGATGACGCCGGTGGAAAACGGCAGCACCTGCTGAGCGGTGATCTTCATCTCGGCGGCCAGCGCCTCGCAACTGCGGCGCGCCCGCGCCAGGCCGTCGGCGCCGGTGCCGGCGTTGGCGTTGCCGGTGTTGATCAGCAGCGCGCGGATGCCGCGCGCGGCCGCCAAGTGCTCGCGGCAAAGCTGCACCGGCGCCGCGCAGAAGCGATTGCTCGTGAAAACGCCGGCGACCGCGGCGCCCTCGTCGAGCGCGAACACCACCACGTCCTTGCGGTTGGCCTTGCGAATGCCGGCCATCGCCACACCGATGCGCACACCTGGCACGGCGTGCAGGTCACCTGCCTCGGGAGCGCTCAGGTTGACGGCCATGCAGCGAGCTTCACGCGAGCCTGCCGTGACAGTGCTTGTACTTCTTGCCGCTGCCACAAGGGCACGGGTCGTTGCGGCCGACCTTGGGCACGGCGAGCACCTGGGTGTCGCGGTCAGCCTCTTCGGACACGCTGCCGTCCTCGTTGGGGTGCGTGTAGGTCACGTTGCTGACGTGGCTGGCACGCTCCTCGATCGCCTGTGCCGCCTCGGTCACCTGCTCCTGCGACTGGATGCGCACGGTCATCAGCAGGCGCGTGACTTCGAGCTTGACCAGATCGAGCAGTTGCGCAAACAGCTCGAACGCCTCGCGCTTGTACTCCTGCTTGGGGTTCTTCTGCGCATAGCCGCGCAGGTGGATGCCCTGGCGCAGGTAGTCGAGCGCGGCCAGGTGCTCGCGCCAGTGCGAGTCGATCGACTGCAGCAGCACCATGCGAGTGAACGGGTTGAACTGCTCGCCGCCGACCAGCTCCACCTTGCCGGCGAACATCGCATCGGCGGCGGCGACCACCCGCTCGACGATGTCGTCATCGGTGATGGAGTCGCTCTTGGCCACCTCGGCCTGCAGGTCCACCGGCAGTTGCCACTCGTCGCGCAGCACCGCCTCCAGGCCCGGCAGGTCCCACTGCTCTTCGAGGCTCTCGATCGGGACGAAGGTACGCACGACGTCGGTCATCGCACTCTTGCGCAGGTTGGCGATCTGGTCGGCCACCGACGCAGACTCGAGGATCTCGTTGCGCTGCTGGTAGATCACCCGCCGCTGATCATTGGCGACATCGTCGTACTCGAGCAACTGCTTGCGAATGTCGAAGTTGCGCGCCTCGACCTTGCGTTGCGCGTTCTCGATCGAGCGGTTGACGATGCCGGCTTCGATGGCCTCGCCCTCGGGCATCTTCAGCCGTTCCATGATCGCCTTGACACGGTCGCCGGCGAAGATGCGCATCAGCGGGTCTTCGAGCGACAGGTAAAAGCGCGACTGGCCCGGATCGCCCTGGCGGCCCGAGCGGCCGCGCAGCTGGTTGTCGATGCGCCGGCTCTCGTGGCGCTCGGTGGCGATGATGCGCAGCCCACCTTCGGCCTTGACCTTTTCGTGCAGGCCCTGCCACTCCTGCTCGAGCTGGCGGATGCGGCGCTCTTGTTCTTCCTGCGCCAGCGCCTCGTCGGCGAGCAGGAACTTGGTCTGGTTCTCGACGTTGCCGCCGAGCACGATGTCGGTGCCACGGCCGGCCATGTTGGTGGCGATGGTGATCACGCCGGGGCGGCCCGCCTGCGCCACGATCTCGGCCTCCTTGGCGTGCTGCTTGGCATTGAGCACCTGGTGCGGCAGCTTGGCCTTGTTGAGCAGCTCGGCGATCAACTCGGAGTTCTCGATCGACGTGGTGCCCACCAGCGTCGGCTGGCCGCGGGTGTGGCAATCGCGGATGTCCTCGACCACCGCCTCGTACTTCTCGCGCGAGGTCTTGTAGATCAGGTCGAGCTCGTCCTTGCGGATGGTCGGCTTGTTGGGCGGAATCACCACCGTTTCCAGGCCGTAGATCTCCTGGAACTCGTAGGCCTCGGTGTCGGCGGTGCCCGTCATGCCGGCGAGCTTGCCGTACATGCGAAAGTAGTTCTGGAACGTGATCGAGGCGAGCGTCTGGTTCTCGCTCTGGATCGCCACGTGCTCCTTGGCTTCCACCGCCTGGTGCAGGCCATCGCTCCAGCGGCGGCCCGTCATCAGGCGGCCGGTGAACTCGTCGACGATGATGATCTCGCCGTTCTGCACCACGTAGTGCTGGTCGCGGTGGAACAGGTGATGCGCGCGCAGCGCGGCATACACGTGGTGCATCAGCGTGATGTTGGCGGGGTCGTACAGGCTCGCGCCCTCGACCAGCAGGCCTGCCTTGGACAGCAGCGCCTCGGCATTCTCGTGGCCGTCTTCGGTGAGGTAGATCTGCCGGCTCTTCTCGTCGACCGTGAAGTCGCCCGGATCGATCACGCCTTCGCCGGTGCGCAGGTCGAGCTCGCCGATCTGCTTTTTCAGCCCCGGCACGATGGCGTCGATGCGCACGTACATCTCGGTGTGGTCTTCGGCCTGCCCGCTGATGATCAGCGGCGTGCGCGCCTCGTCGATCAGGATCGAGTCGACCTCGTCGACGATCGCGTAGTTGAGGCCGCGCGCCACGCGGTCGGCGACCTCGTAGACCATGTTGTCGCGCAGGTAGTCGAAGCCGAACTCGTTGTTGGTGCCGTAGGTCACGTCGGCGCCGAACGCGGCCTGCTTCTCCTCGCGGCCCATGCCCGGCACGTTGACGCCCACCGTGAGGCCGAGGAAGGTGTACAGGCGCCCCATCCACTCGGCGTCGCGGCGCGCCAGGTAGTCGTTGACGGTGACCACGTGCACGCCCTTGCCGCCGAGCGCATTGAGGTACACGGGCAGCGTGGCCACCAGCGTCTTGCCCTCGCCGGTGCGCATCTCGGCGATCTTGCCCTGATGCAGCGCGATGCCGCCGACCATCTGCACATCGAAGTGGCGCATCTTGAGCGAACGCTTGCCGGCCTCGCGCACCACGGCGAAGGCCTCGGGCAGCAAGTCGTCGAGCGCGGTGCCCTGGCTCAGGCGTTGGCGGAACTCGTCGGTCTTGGCACGCAGCGCCGCGTCATCGAGGTGCTCCAACCCACCCTCGAGCGCGTTGATGCGTTCGACCACGCGTCCGTACTGTTTGAGCAGGCGGTCGTTGCGACTGCCGAATATCGAGGTGAGGATCTTTGGCAACATGCGAGCTGGGAAGTGGGCGCTGCGCGGGGCAGCGTCGGCTGCTTCGCACCGCGCGGGCGGCGGCGCATCGGGGTCAAATTGGCGGCCCGAACCGGACCGCCCAGCGTGCCGCGAAAACGGGGCAGTTTAGCAGCGGCGGCAGCGCCGCTCAGGGCGCGGGGTCGGCTGCGGTTTCCGCGGCGGGCGCCGCACGCGCGGGGGCCAGCGAAGGCGCCGGCGCGGGCGCCGACATCGGCGGGGCGCCGGTGCCCGACGCCGCAAACTCCGACGGCGGGCTCGGCGTCGCCCAGGCGGCCGGTGGTTCCGCCGCGGCGACGCTGCGCTTGCGTTGCGTGCGTGCCTTGCCCGACGAGGCCGGGGCGTCGGCCACCATCGCCGGCGAGGTGACGTGGCCGGCCAGAAAGCGCGCCGGATTCTGCTGCACGCCGGCCAGCATCACTTCGAAGTGCAGGTGCGGGCCCGTCGAGCGGCCGGAAGTGCCGACCTCGGCGATCTTCTGGCCGCGCTTGACCATCATGCCAGCCTTGACCAGCAGCTTCGCTGCGTGCGCGTAGCGGGTGACCAGTGAATTGCCGTGATCGATCTCGATCATGTTGCCGTAGGCCGGGTGCACCTCGCTGACCACCACCATGCCGCCGGCGGCGGCCTGAATCGAGGTGCCGACGTCGGATGGGAAATCCAGCCCGGTGTGCAGCGCCGCGCGGCCGGTGAAGGGGTCGATGCGAAAGCCGAAGCCCGAGCCGACCGGCCCTTCGACCGGGTGGCTGCTCGGCACCAGCAGCGCCTGCAATCGTGACTCGAACAGCCGCGATTCGACCAGCGTGAAGAGGTCGCCGCCGACGTCGGCGCGCTCGTCGAGCCGATCGATCGCCTCGTTGAGTTGCGCCGGCGTGGGGCGGCTGAGCGGCACGAACGGTCCGCCCTGGCCGCCCTTGGCGCGCGCCGGCAACGCTTTCAGGTCGTCGGTCTTGACGCCGGCCATGCCGGTGACGCGCTCGCCCAGCGCCTCGAGCTTGACCAGCTTGGCTTGCATCTCGCCCACGCGCAGCGCGATGGCATCGAGGTTTTCGCGCATCACCCGCTCCTGCTGCGCGAGCTCGTCGCGCACCATCAGCTTGACGAGCTGGCTGGCCAGCGGCCAGCCCTGGCGGGCGGCGGAGATAAAGATGAAGTGGTATGCGAGGCCCATCAACGCCATCAGCAGGCCGGCCAGCAACAGCCCGCCGAGCGCCACCTGCCAGCGCCGGAAGTGAAGCACTCGCGTGCGCACGAGGCTTGAGTCGGTGATCAGGATCTGCATCGTTAAACTCCTTGCCATGCCCGCCCACGTGCCACCGGCAATGCCACTGGCCGACGCGCTGCAAGGCAGCGAGCCGCTGGCGCGTCTGGCCGCGCGGCTGAAAGATTCCAAGCGCCGCTTCGAATGCATCGAAGCCGTGCTGCCACCACCGCTGGCGGGCCTTGCCAAGCCCGGTCCGGTGGACGCACACGGCTGGACTTTACTGGCGGTCACCCCGGCTGCGGCTGCCAAATTGCGTCAACTCGTGCCGCTGTTGGACGCCCGGCTTGTCACCAGCGGTTTCTCACCGCTGCCGATAAGGGTGAAGGTCGCGAATTTCCCGACGAGTCACGACGCACAAGCCGTCGACTGCGGTTCGCACTGAGGGACTCCTGCAGGGACCGCGTTTTGGTGCCGACTATCTGACTCGAACAGATGACCTACCGCTTACAAGGCGGTTGCTCTACCAACTGAGCTAAGTCGGCGCGCGGGCGATTGTAGGCGGCGCTGCTTCGACACGTCGGCCCGCAACGGCCGCGGTCTGAAGCCGACGATCTACTTCACGCGCTTCAACGAGGGTCGGCCGCCGGCGGGAGCGGCCGGCGGGTCAGGCGGCACCGGCTCGCTGGCCTTGCTGGCATCGTTGGTGAGCAGGCGCGGGCCGACGGGTGACGTCGCCGGCGCATCGTCGCTGGAGGCCAGGCGCAGGCCGCGGCTCGCGTCGGGCCGCGGCTCGATCGGCGTGGGCTGCTGTTCGCCACCGTCGGCGTGCGGCGCCGGAAAAGCCATGCCCTGGCCGTTTTCGCGCGCGTAGATCGCGACCACGTGGTCGATCGGCACCACGATGTCGCGCGCCACGCCGCCGAAGCGCGCCTTGAATTCGATGCTGTCGTTGCCCAGGCGCAGGCCGCTGGTGGCTTCGAAGCCGATGTTGAGCACGATCTCGCTGTTCTTGACGTACTCCACCGGCACCTGCACGCTGCCGTCGACGAACACCGCCACGTACGGCGTGAAGCCGTTGTCGGTGCACCAGTCGTGCAAGGCACGGATCAGGTACGGCCGCGTCGAGCTGCCTTGCGATTCGCCGCCCGGTGGTTTGCTCATCTACTTCTCGACATGCCTACTTGCGCATCACCTTTTCCGACGGCGTCAGCGCCTCGATGTAGGCCGGCCGCGAGAAGATGCGCTCGGCGTACTTCAGCAGCGGCGCCGCGTTCTTCGACATGTCGATGCCGTAGAAGTCGAGCCGCCACAGCAGCGGCGCGATCGCCACGTCGAGCATCGAGAAGTCGTCGCCGAGCATGTACTTGTTCTTCAGGAAGATCGGCGCCAGCTGCGTGAGGCGGTCGCGGATCTGCGAGCGTGCGCGCTCGAGCTGCTTGTCGGTGGGCTTGATGCCGCGGTTCTCGAGCACGTTGACGTGCGCGAACAGCTCCTTCTCGAAGTTGAGCAGGAACAGCCGCACCCGCGCACGCGCCACCGGGTCGCCCGGCATCAGCTGCGGATGCGGAAAGCGCTCGTCGATGTACTCGTTGATGATGTGCGACTCATAGAGGATCAGGTCGCGCTCGACGAGGATCGGCACCTCGTTGTAGGGGTTCATCAGCGCGAGGTCCTCCGGCTTGGCGAACAAGTCGACATCGCGGATCTC
>DATDJF010000314.1:0-2674 GCA_036520715.1 Burkholderiaceae bacterium
TGCTGCATCATCACCGTCTTGCCGCTCTTCGGCTGCGACACCAGCAGCGCGCGCTGGCCTTTGCCGAGCGGCGCGACCAGATCAATGATGCGGCTGGTGATGTTTTCTTCGCTCTTGATGTCGCGTTCGAGCTTGAACTGCTCCTTCGGGAACAGCGGCGTCAAGTTCTCGAACATGATCTTGTGCTTGCTCTCCTCGGGCGGCACGCCGTTGACGCGGTCGACCTTGACCAGCGCGAAGTAGCGTTCACCGTCCTTCGGCACCCGCACCTCGCCTTCGACCATGTCGCCGGTGTGCAGGTTGAAGCGGCGGATCTGGCTGGGCGACAGGTAGATGTCGTCGGTGCTGGCCATGTAGCTGGCCTCGATCGAGCGCAGGAAGCCGAAGCCGTCGGGCAGCACCTCGAGCACGCCGTCGCCGAACACCTGCTCGCCGCCCTTGGCGCGCTTCTTCATGATCGCGAACATCAGCTCCTGCTTGCGCAGGCGGGCGACGTTCTCGATCTCCAATTCCTCGCCCATCTGGATGAGCGCGGAGACGTGGAGCGCCTTCAGTTCGGACAGATGCATGTGCTGCTGAGACTCAGGAAGGATCGGGCCCGATGCCAGATGGGCGGACGACCGGGATGACCGGCCGTGTTCCGCAGCATCAGCGCCCCGCGACGGGGCGAATCAATCGAAGCTTCGGGGTTGAGGGCCGGAACCGCGTCGAAAGGTCACTGACGCGGCGGCAATCTTGTGGCGGCAAGTGCTGAGGGCTGTTGGCCCTCAGGCGCCGCGATGGCGCGGATTATAGATGACCGTCGAGGAAAGCGGTCAATTGCGATTTCGAGAGGGCGCCGACCTTGGTGGCGGCAAGCTGCCCGCCCTTGAACAGCATCAGCGTCGGGATGCCGCGAATGCCGAACTTGGCCGGCACGTCGTGGTTCTCGTCGACGTTCATCTTGGCGATCTGCAGGCGGCCGGTGTAGTCCTTCGCCGCTTCGGCGAGGATGGGCGCGATCATCTTGCACGGGCCGCACCACTCCGCCCAATAGTCGACCAGCACCGGCGTGTCGGCCTTCAGCACATCGCTGTCGAAAGACGCGTCGGACACATGCTTGATCAGTTCGTTGCTCATGGAGTGGCTCCTCGACGGGCGGGCGTGCCCCGTGCGGGCCAGCGCGCGGTGATTCTGACACATCGGGTTGACCTTAGCGCTCGACGCACAATCTGCGTTGTCAATGGCGACCATTGAAACGCTGCTGTTGTCCGCTGCGACGCGGCCCGCCGAACTCTGGACAGCGGTGGCGCATGCCACGCGCGGCTGGCTGGCCGAACGGCGCTTGCCGGCGGCCGATGCGGTGCTGCTGTTGCCGTTCGCAGAATTGCTGGCACCGGCGCGTGGTGCCCTGGCGCAGTCGGGCGGCTGGCTGCCTCGTGTGCACACGACGCGCACCCTGGCCGCGGCGCTGGGCCCGCCGCTGCCTCACGCGGCCGGCGAGCTCACCGGCGATGCCACGATCGATCGTGCGACGGCGCGCGACCTGCTGCGTGGCCAGGCCTGGGCGGCAGCCTGGCTGCAGCGCGATCCGCGTGCCTTCGATGCGGCGTTGCACAGCCTGGTGCACGCGGCGCACGAACTGCGCAGCGCCGCCGTCTCGCGACCACCGCACGAGCGCGCTGCCTGGTGGCAGCTCGCCCGGCAACAGGTCGCCAGCGGCGGCGGCGTGGGCGCCACGCATCGGTTGTTGCTGCGCGTGGCGATCGAATGGTGCGCGCTCGGTGACGGCGCGGACACCGACCGCCTGTTCGAGCATCGCCCGGCGGCGTGGATCGTCGTGACGCTGGGCGGCGAGGATCCGCTCGCGCTCAATGTGCTGCGCGAGGCGGCTGCGCAGGGTGTGCCGGTGCTGCAGTTGTCGGCTGACCCGGCGTCGAGCGATCCGTTCGAGGACTGGCCCGAACGCTGTGGGTTCGAACTCGAGGTTGCCGACGATGCCGAGACGGAGGCCCTTGCCACGGCGTGGCAGGTGGCGCAGCAGGTGCGCGGCGGGTCCACCCCGGTGGCGCTGGTCGCCCAGGACCGTGCGCTGGTGCGGCGCGTGCGCGCCTTGCTCGAGCGATTGGACATCGACGTCGTCGATGAGACCGGCTGGTCGCTGGCCACCACGCGGGCAGGCGCGCATGCGGCGGCAGCGTTGCGTGCCACGCGGCCCGATGCGCGCGCGGACGACTTGCTGGACTGGCTGAAGGCCGATCTCGGCGAGCCGGTGGCCGGCGAGTTGGCGGCGCTGGAGAAGCTGTGGCGCGGCGGCCGTGTCAGCGATGCGCGGATGCGCGCAAGAGCCGACGCGCTTTGGCAATCCGGGCGCGCACGCCTGGACACGTTCGCGCGGCCGCCCCACCGGCCGCTGGCCCGCTGGCTGCGTGCGTTCGACTCCTTGTTGTACGGCGCTCCACATTCGGCGCCTTGGCGCGATGACGCAGCCGCGGTGCAGTTGCGCCGCGCATTGCGCCTGGACGAGCAGGGCCGCGGCGTGTGGCTGGATTCAATGGCAACAATGTGGAGCCTCGAGGAATTCACGGCCTGGGTCGATGCCGCGCTCGAGGAAGCGACCTTCGTGCTGCCGGCCGGCGAGCAGGCGGCCCGCGTGGTCGTCACGCCGCTGTCGCGCGCCGTCGGGCGTGAGTTC
>DATDJF010000315.1:0-4860 GCA_036520715.1 Burkholderiaceae bacterium
CGATGATCAGCCTCGCCCGGCGAGATCGGAACGATCGCAGGCGTTCGGTCAGTGATCGCATGTCCGGCCAGCAAGTCGATGTTCGTCTGACTCGGAAAAAGCTCGTGCTGTGCGGGCAGCTGAGCGCGCGCTACGACAACAGACGATGGCGCACGGCTTCGAGCTCTTCAATCAGGTCATCCACCTTGTGCAGAAACTCGTCCCGCGTGGCGTGCGGGATGTCGGTGATCAAGGCCAGCGAGTGATCCGCCAGTTCCGCTTCGCCGGCCTGCCTGGCCCAACGCCGCACCTCGCAATAGGCGAGAAGTGCCAGGCGACCCAGGTCACCACTGCGACGGGCATGCTGCAGGCTCCCCAGCACGTCCTCCAAACCCAAGCGAAACCCGATGGTGGTTGCAGCGATCATGGTGCACTGCAGCATGCCGCAAATCGCTTGTGCGCACCTGACAAAGACTGAGTGGCCCGGACTTAGAGTCGGATACCCACCGCTGCCAACCGCAGCGGCCTGGCCACACGTGGGTGTCCTCGTTTTGGCCCCTCGTGCGCGAGAGACCGCCGCGCCCAAACGCTAGGATCCGCAAATCTCTGCCGTCATCGTGGCAACAGCAGCGTCGGAGATGGCCACTGTTGTCAGTGGCCTGACCTGAGACACGAGCTCACGCAGCCAGCGGTGCGCAGGGTCGCGCTCGTGGCGCCGATGCCAGAGCAGCCCTACTTCGATGCGAGGCATCTCGAACGGCATCGGGCGGACGAGCAGTTCACTCGCCACGCCACACATAGGCACATAGCTGCGCGGAAACACGCTCAACAGATCCGACTGACCTACGACCCGTGCCGCGGTCGAGAAGTGATTGATGAGCAGCTGGACCCGACGCGAGCGTCCCAGGCGCGATAGGGCCTCGTCGACAAAGCCGTGCGTGCGACCTGCGAAGCTCACGCGTGCATGTAAGGCCTCGCAGTAGTCGTCGAGCGTGAGAGTGGGTCGTGCGGCCAGCGGATGGCCACGCCCCATGACACACACGTACTCGCACTCGTACATCGGCTCGAGCACGACCTCACCCTGTCCGCCGGAGGCGGCCAGCGCGCGTGCGACATCGGGGAAGAAGCCGATCGCTGCATCCACCGCGCCGCGATCGAGTTGCGGTCGAGGGTCGCGTGTGGTCAGCGGCTCGATGCGAAGGTGGACCTGCGATCGTTCACCGTCGAGGCGCTCCATCAGCGACGGCACCAACACGGTGGCCGTGGCATCGGCCATCGTCAAGGCGAAGCTGCGCTCGTCCTCGACTGGATCGAAGGCTTGCGGATCGAACACCTCGCGCAGGCGCGCCAGCGATTGCCGCACGGCGGGCCACAGCGAGCAAGCTTGCTCGGTCGGCAAGACGCCGGTCGGGCCCGGAACGAAAAGTTCCTCGCCGATCGCCTCGCGCAGTCGACGCAGGGCGTTGCTGACCGCGGGTTGCGACATCGCCAAGCGCTCGGCGGCGCGCGTGACGTTGCGTTCGACCATCACGACGTCGAACACGCGTAAGAGGTTCAGGTCGAGGGTGCGGAAGTTCACAGGTGAGGTATTGCCCCGGGGCATTCACGGCCGTGATACCCGGGTCTCGATCGTCAATTGGATTCGACTCAGTGTAAACCCTAGTCTCTGCCCGGAAGGCCGATTGGGGCCACAGCAAGGAAGCGTTGAAGCCATGTCGACAGAAACGATTCAGGTGGTTGTTCCGGCGCCAGTCGCTACCCCGCGCGGCGCGGCGTGGGCGGCGGCAATGGTCGACTGGCTTTTGCGCCTCGGTCGCAGCGGAACCACGATGAGCGGACCAAGCGATCAAGCTGCGCAGGCCGACGGATCCACCCATCGGCGCATGACACCGACGCTGATCAGCGTCATCGGAGGTTCCATCTGGCGGGCGCTCAAACGCGCAGGACGCCGGCGTGCCGCGCGCGAGTTGATGGCGCGGGCCGCGTGGCACGAACCGTTCGACCCCGGACTCGCTCGCTGCCTGCGTGAGGCCGCCTTGTTCGACACCGAGTGACAGCCGAGGAGCCCATCATGACGCCAGTCAGCACCTTCTTGGCGCAGGGTACCTTGCTCTACCGATGGCGCCACACCCTGCTGCTGCCGGCGCGCGCGATTCTGCGCAAACCGGCAGAGTGGCGCGCCAAGGCAGGCGTGCGTGAAGTCGGCGAGGACGCTGCTGCAGTGCGAGCGCTGGCCGACAGTTTCCGGAAATCCGACCCGGGCTTCGCGAGCGACCTCTACGCCGCCGCCGATCGCCACGAGCGCGAGCTCGAAGCGGCAGCTTCGAATCGGTGAACCCGAGCCCGAGCCGCTGAAACTGGAACAGTGCCTGAGCGGAGGGTGTGCACGCAGTTGCAGCCCTTCAGGTCCTTGATCAGCCGGCTCTTGCGACCTGCCAGGGGATGTTTCGGCGCGACGCCGGTCACCGGCCGATGCTGCTACAGCTGTCGTACTCGACCCTGCGTCTGGGGACTCCTCTGAAGTCCACGGTCCGCTATAGGGACGATTCGACCTGAACGGCGTTCTCACACGGCCTCGACCCCAGAGCAGACGGCACGGCCAACGAAAGCCGACCGTCGTAACGGCGAATGCACAATCCGCGATCTGTTGCCAGGCACCGCCAAGGCTTCGATCACTCTTGCTTCAGCCTGGGTCGCCTCTTCCATGAGTACGTCGAGCCTATCAACCGCTGACTTGTTGGCCCACACGCCGATGATGCAGCAGTACCTGCGCATAAAGGCCGAGCATCCCGACATCCTGGTGCTGTACCGGATGGGCGACTTCTACGAGCTGTTCTACGACGACGCGCGGCGCGCCAACCGGCTGCTCGACATCACGCTCACGTCGCGCGGTGCGAGCGCCGGCGAGCCGGTGGTGATGGCCGGCGTGCCGGTGCACGCGCTGGAAAGCTACCTCGCCAAGCTGATCAAGCTCGGCGAGTCGGTGGCCATCGCCGAGCAGGTGGGTGACGTCGCCACCGCCAAGGGCCCGGTCGAGCGGCGCGTGACGCGCGTCGTCACGCCGGGCACCGTCACCGACAGCGAGTTGCTCGCCGAGCGCAGCGACACCACGCTGCTGGCGCTGGCGCGCGACCCCCGCGGCGCACACTGGGGCCTCGCATGGCTGAGCCTGGCCAGCGGCCGCTGCGTGCTCGCGCAGACCGCGGCCGACGAGCTGCCGCTGTGGCTGTCGCGCATCGAGCCGGCCGAGGTGTTGCTCGACCAGGCTGACGCGCCGCCGGCGCTGCAGGCTTGTGCAGCGCCTCGCGCCGTGCGGCCTTCGTGGCAGTTCGATGCCGCCCTCGGGCGCCGCAAGCTGTGCGAAGCGCTGAAGGTGGCGCACCTCGCCGGCTACGGTGCCGAGGACTGCACGCTCGCCCACGCCGCCGCTGCCGCGCTGCTGTCGTACGCCGAGCGCACGCAGGGGGGCACGGTCGCCCACGTGGTGGAGCTCAAGGTCGAGCGAGCAGGCGATCTGATCGAACTGCCGTTCACCACGCTGCGTAACCTGGAGATCACGCAGACGTTGCGCGGCGAGGCCGCACCGACGCTGCTGTCGCTGCTCGACGGCTGCGCCACCGGCATGGGCAGCCGCCTGCTGCGCCACTGGCTGACCCACCCGCCGCGCGAACGCACGATGGCGATCGCCCGCCTGGCGGCGATCGAGCATCTGTCGGCCGGCGGCCCGGGTTCGCTGCGCGATGCGTTGCGCGGCGTCAGCGATGTCGAGCGGAGCGCGGCCCGCGTGGCGTTGCGCCAGGTGCGCCCGCGCGAGCTGGCCGGGCTGCGCACCACGCTGCACACGCTGCCGCAGCTGCGGGCGCTGACGCCCACGGGTTGCGATCTGCTCGACGCGATCCAGGCCGCGATGCAGCCTGACGGTGCGGTGCTCGAGCACCTTAACGCGGCACTGGCCGACGACCCTGCCGTGCAGCTGCGCGACGGCGGCGTCATCGCCGGCGGCCACGACGCCGAGCTCGACGAGTTGCGCGCCATCGGCGACAACGGCGACGCCTATCTGCTGGCGCTCGAAGTGCGCGAGCGCGCCCGCACCGGCATCGGCAACCTGCGCGTGCAGTTCAACCGCGTGCACGGCTACTACATCGAGGTCACGGCCAGCGGCCTCGACCGCGTACCGGCCGACTACCAGCGCCGCCAGACGATGAAGAACGCCGAGCGCTTCATCACGCCCGAGCTCAAGGCGTTCGAGGACAAGGCGTTGTCGGCGCAGGAGCGGGCGCTGGCGCGCGAGCGGCTGCTGTGGGAGCGTCTGCTCGATGCGCTGGCGCCCCACGTGCCCGAGTTGGCCGCCCTCGCCCGCGCGCTGGCCCAGCTCGACGTGCTGGTCAACCTGGCGCAGCGCGCGCGCACGCTCGGCTGGTGTGCGCCGCAGTTCGTGAGCCACCCGTGCATTCACATCCAGCGCGGCCGCCATCCGGTGGTCGAGGCGCGGCTGGCCGAGGCGCAGGGCGTGCCGTTCATCGCCAACGACTGCCGGCTCGACACGAAGACGCGCATGCTGGTGATCACCGGCCCCAACATGGGCGGCAAGAGCACCTACATGCGCCAGGTGGCGCTGATCGTGCTGCTGGCATCGATCGGCTCGCACGTGCCGGCGGCGTCGTGCGTGCTGGGTCCGATCGACGCCATCCACACCCGCATCGGCGCCGCCGACGACCTGGCCAATGCGCAGTCGACCTTCATGGTCGAGATGACGGAGGCGGCCGCGATCGTGCATGCCGCCACCGAGCACTCGCTGGTGCTGATGGACGAGATCGGCCGCGGCACCTCCACCTTCGACGGCCTGGCGCTGGCCTCGGCGATCGCCAGCCAGCTGCACGA
>DATDJF010000316.1:0-7122 GCA_036520715.1 Burkholderiaceae bacterium
GACGTGGTGCGCGAGCGCCTCGGCCCGATCACCGTGCTGCTCAACAACGCGGCCAACGACGTGCGCCACAAGATCGAAGACACCACGTCGCAGAGCTGGGATGCCGGCATCGCAGTGAACCTGAAGCACCAGTTCTTCGCCACCAAGAAGGTGAGCGGCGACATGAAGGCCGCGGGCGGCGGCTCGATCATCAATTTCGGGTCGGCGAGCTGGAAGCTCAAGCAAGGCGGCATGCCGGTGTACACCACCGCCAAGTCGGCGGTGCAGGGCCTGACGCGCAGCCTGGCGCGCGACTTCGGGCCGTTCAACATCCGTGTCAACACCATCGTGCCGGGCTGGGTGATGACCGAGAAGCAGAAGACCATGTGGCTCGACGAAGCCAGCAAGGCCGAAAAGGCGCGCGGCCAGTGCATCAACCGCGACCTGATGCCGATCCACATCGCCAGCATGGCGCTGTTCCTGGCCGCCGACGACAGCGCGATGTGCACCGCGCAGGACTTCATCGTCGACGGCGGCTGGGTTTGACGCGCCGCGCTGCCCTGCTGCAGGCACTCTCGTGCGCCGGGCTCGTGCTCGCGGGCCGCCACGCCGGTTCGGCCGACCCATCGGATGGCCTGGTCAAGCCCGAGCGCCGCTGGTACGAGGCGGCCGCTGCGATGAAACGCCTGGCCGAGTCGGCGGGGGATCAGCCCTATGGCGCGGTGCTGGTGGCCGACGGCGCGATCGTCGGCCGAGGCCCGAGCCGCGTGGTGACACGAGGTGACGCCACGGCCCACGCTGAACGTGAGGCCATTGCCGATGCGCAGCGTGCGCTGGGGCGCCGGAGCCTGGCCGGCAGCGTGCTCTACTCGACGTCCAGGCCGTGTCGTCAGTGCGAGCTGGCGGCGGCCGAGGCGCAGGTGGCGCGTTTGATTTTCGGTGAGGCGCTCAGCGACGCCGGGCCGCCGCGGCCATAGCGTCCCATCGCGCAGTTGGCGGGTTCTCGCTGACGCGGCTACTTGAGCAAGCCCTTGAGCTTGTCGCGCAGCTTGTCCTTGTCCGAGCGCGGTGGCGCTGACGCCGCCGGCGCTGCGGTACCTGCAGCCGCACCCACGGGCGGCGGCACCGGCTTGATGCCCAGCCGCTCGGCGAGCTTGTCTTTGAGCTGGCTCTCGAGCACCTTGCCGGCCACGGCCGACCACTGGACCTTCCAGGCGATCGCATCGAACGGGCCACTGAGTTGCACCGGCACCGTCAGGCCCTTCAGTGCCGCGAGGTCGGCGCCTTCCTGGCCCTTGGAGGTCTCGACCACCGTCGCACGCGCGGTGTAGTCGACGGTGCCGCGGCCGATGTCGAAGCGGCCGGCGCCACCGATGCGCAGGAACGGGCTCTTGACGTCGAGGTCGTCGCTGTGCGCCACGCCGCCCGCGATGCGCGCGCTTGCGGTGAGTTCGGAGAAGTCGGTCTTCTCGGTCGCGGCGGCCTGGCTGAGCGAGTCGCTCTTCAGCGCCAGTGCGGCCTTGGCCTGGCGCAGCATCCGTGCGAGGTTGACGCCCTTGATCGCACCGTCGCGCACCTGCAGCGCCACCTGGCCGGCGAGCGCGCTGCGCAGCGCGCCCACCGTGGCGCCAGCGGTGTTGACGTCGGCGGTGACGCGGCCGGTGCCTTCGAGCAGGTCCTTGCCGGCCACGTTCTTCAGCAACGCGTTGACGTCCACGCCGTCGGCCGCCAGCTTGATCGCCAGGCGGCGGCTGCCGGCTTCGGCGCTGCCGCTGCCGTCGACCGTGCCGCCCCAGGCGCGGCCGGCGAGCTTGCCGATGCGCAGCAGCCCGTTGTCGAGCGTGGCGTCGACCTTGACTTCGCTGACGCGGTATTGCCGAAACGCCAGCGCGCCGGCCGTGAAGTGGAATTGCCCGTTGACCGCCTTCAGCCCGTCGAGCGCCACCGGCGCGTCGGCCGGCGCCGGGCCGCTGGGCGCCGGCGCGGCCGCGGGCTTGTCGGGCGCGAGCACCTTGTTGAGGTCGAGGCTGTCGAAACGCGCGTTGGCCTTGATGTTCGGCACCGCGCCACCGAGCACGGCTTGCCCGCTGCTCTCGAAGCGGTTGCCGCTGAGCGCGCCGTCGAGCGTCCACGACACGGCCTTGGCATCGGCATTGGCCTTGCCACGCACGGTGAGCGCCAGCGGCTGCAAGCCGGGGTCGCTGAGGTTGGCCTTGAGGTCGATCGCATCGAGCGCGACCGCGCCGCGGCCGGCGTGGACGACGACGTCGGACTTCCAGGTGCCGTCGACCTTGCGCTGCTGCATCTGGCCCTGCAGCGTCAACGTCACTCCCGGCAGGCGCAGCGCGTCGAAGCTGCCGCTCGGTGCACCCGTGCGAATGTCGCCTGACAGCGCGATCGGGCCGGTCGTCTTGAACTTGCCCGACAGGTCACTGCCTTTCAGCGACTGCGCGTCGACCGCCAGTTGCGGCCAGTCGAGCGTCACCTCGAACGGCATGTCGGCGCCACGGCGCCCGGACAGCGCGACCTCGAGTGCATCGAGCGCGAGCCGCTGGCCGCCGGCGTCGAACAGGAGTTGCTTGACCGCCAGAGTCGACGCGCCGAGCGTGTCGGTGCCGAGGCTGGCGCTCTTCAGCGCGACCTTCAGCGGGCCGGCGCGTAGTGCAGCGCCGTCCCAGGCCAGCGGGCCCGAGCTGAGGGACTGCAGCGCGACGGTGCCGTCGACCTTGGCCATCGCATCGCGCACGCGCAGCTGCACCTCTTCGAGCTTGACCGCGCTGACGTCGAGGCGCACGGCGTTGCCGCCGCCCGCGGAAGGGCTGGGCGTTGCGGGCGCTGAGGTGCCGGCCGCGCCGACGAGGTCGTCGATGTTGCGCGCGCCCTTGGCGTCGCGCGTGTAGACCGCGCGCACGCCGCGCGCGCTGATGCGATCGACCACCACCTGCTTGCGCAGCAGCGGCAGCACCGCCACCGCGAGCGCGGCCTCGTCGATGGCCAGGAACTCGTCGGCGCGGCCGTGCTCCGACAGCCGCACCTTCGACACCTCGATCGCCAGCCGCGGAAACAGCGACAGCTCGATCGGCCCGTCGATCGCCAGCGTGCGCTGGCGCTCGGTCTTCATCCAGTCGATCGCCATGCCCTTGTAGCGGTTGGCGTCGAAGGTGGCCACCAGCACCGCGGCCGCAACGATGACGAGCACCACCAAGGCACTCAGCACGATGGCGATGCGGCGCAGCCAGGTCTTTTGCATCATCGAAAAATGGATCGGTACCTGTGCGGCATTGTCGCGGGCGCCGTTGCTGCTTGCCGCTCGCCGCTGCGCTTGGCCCTGCTACGCGGCGGGCACGGCGTTTGCGGGTTCGTTGGCCACCGCCGCGCGGTAGGCATGCCATGAGGCATGGCCGAGCACCGGGCCGACGACCAACAGGCCTGCGAACCACGGCAGCATCGCCAGCACCACGCACACGGTGAGCAGCGCGCCCCACCACAAGCACACGCCGGTCTGCGTGAGCACCAGCCGCATGCTGGTGATGCCGGCGGTGATGGCGTCGACCGGCCGATCGAGGATCATCGGGATCGACACCACGCTGACGGCGTATATCAAGCCCGCGAACACGCCGCCGACCAGCAGGTAGGCGACGATGAACTGCACGTTGTCGGGGTCGAGCAAGGCGAGCAGCGAACCCTTGAAGTCCGGCATGCCGTCGAAGCTCAGCGCAAACACCACCAGCGACGCGCGACCCCACAGCATCTCGAGCACCAGCAGCACGAGGCCGAAGATCGCCAGCGTGCCGGTGCGCTCGCGCCAGGCGGTGAGCGAGTCGATCAGCGTCGGGCGTTGGCCCTGCTCGAGCCGCCGGCTCACCTGGTACAGCCCCAGGCAGAGGAACGGCCCGACCAGCAGGAAGCCCGCCGACAGCGCCAGCACGTAGGCCGGCGCGGCCTCGTACACCTTCATCAGCGCCCAGCCCATGCCGGTGAAGCACGCGCCGTAGAACAGGCCGATGCCCGGGCAGCGCACGAAGTCGCGCCAACCGAGCAGCAGCCAGCGTGCCGGATCGCGCCACCGCAACCCGCGCAGGTGCACTGCCGGCGCCACGGGGCCTGGTGACCGATCGGCAGGCGAGGGCGCATCCACGGTGGCGTCGATCGGTGCCCCGATCAGGCGCGGCGCACGCGCCGCAGCTCGTCGAGGATCAGGCACACCGCGCCGACCGTGATCGCGCTGTCGGCGACGTTGAAGCTCGGGAAGTGGCCCTGCGGAAACAGCGGCTGCAGGAAGCTGAAATGAAAGTCGAGGAAATCGACCACGTAGCCGTGCAGCAGGCGATCGATCACGTTGCCGAGCGCACCGCCCAGGATCAGGCTGACCGCGAAACAGAACAGCGTCTGGTCCGGGTGCTTGCGCAGCATCCAGACGATGAACACCGACGCCGCGATGCCCAGCACGACGAAGAACCAGCGCTGCCAGCCGGCCGCGCTGGCGAGAAACGAAAACGCCGCGCCCGTGTTGTGGGCCCGCACGATGTTGAAGAACGGCGTCACGACGCGGGTGTCGTGCAAGGTGAACTGGCTGACGATCAAGGTCTTGGTGACCTGATCGAGCACGATGACGATCAGCGCCAGGCCGAGCCACACCCACAGGCTGGTGCGTGAGTTGCTCACGCAATGCTCCGCTTCTCGCCGGCGCCGAACAGGTTGCTCGCGCAGCGGCCGCAGATCGTGGGATGCGCGGCATCGCTGCCGACGTCGTCGCGGTAGTGCCAGCAGCGCTCGCACTTGGGCGCCGACGACGGCGTCACCGTCACCGCGAGCGTGTCGCCCGCCACCACGCGCGCCTGCGACGTGATCGTCACGAAGCGCAGGTCGTTGCCGAGGCTTGCCAGCAGGTCGTGATCGGCCGGCGGCGCTACGATCACGATCTCGGCCTGCAGCGACGAACCCACGCCGCCGGCGGCACGCACGACCTCGATCGACTGATTGACCGCGTCGCGGACCTCACGGAGGCGCTGCCACTTCACGAGCAGCGCATCGTCGCGCCAGCCCTGGGTATCGACGAACGTCTCGCAGAAGATCGACACCGAGCGGCCGGGTGCCAGCACGGCCCAAGCCTCCTCGGCGGTGAAGCTCAGGAACGGCGCCATCCAGCGCAGCATCGCGTGCGTGATGTGCGAGAGGGCGGTCTGCGCCGAGCGGCGGGCGTGCGACTTCGGCGCCGTGGTGTAGAGGCGGTCCTTCAGGACGTCGAGCCAGAACGCGCCGAGATCCTCGGAGCAGAACAGCTGCAGCTTGGTCGCCACCGGCTGGAACTCGTATTTCTCGTAGTGCGCCGCGATCTCGGCCTGCAGTTGCGCCGCGCGCGCCAGCGCCCAGCGGTCGACCTCGAGCAACTGCGCCTGCGGCACCGCATCGCGGCTGGCGTCGAAGTCGGAGACGTTGGCGAGCATGAAGCGCAGCGTGTTGCGGATGCGCCGGTAGGCGTCGACCACGCGCGCGAGCACCTGCTTGTCGATCGGCGGGTCGCTGGAATAGTCGGTGAGCGCCACCCACAACCGCGTCACCTCCGAGCCCGGGTCTTTCGCGGCCTGGCCGATCTCGATGATGTTGCCAAGCGACTTGCTCATCTTGCGACCCTGGCCGTCGACCGTGAAGCCGTGCGTCAGCAAGGCGCGGTACGGCGCGCGGCCTTCGATCGCGCAGCCGAGCAACAGCGAGCTGTGGAACCAGCCGCGGTGCTGGTCGTGGCCTTCGAGATACAGGTCGGCTTCGGGGCCGGTGGTGTGAAAGCCCGGGTCACCGTCGGGCCCGCGGTGCGAACCGCGCAGCACGTGGAAGAAGGTCGAGCCCGAGTCGAACCAGACCTCGAGGATGTCGGTGCTCTTGCGATAGACCTTCGCGTCCTCGGCCCCGATGATTTCCTCGGCCGTCACGCGGCTCCAGGCCTCGACGCCGCCGCGCTCGACGATCGCGGCGGCGCGGTCGATGATCGCCATCGTGTCCGGATGGGGTTCGCCGCTGTCGACGTGCAGGAAGAACGGCAGCGGCACGCCCCAGCTGCGCTGCCGGCTGATGCACCAGTCGGGTCGGTTGGCGATCATGTCGCGCAAGCGTGCGCGCCCGCTCTCGGGGTAGAACGCGGTCGCGTCGATCGCCTCCAGCGCCATCTGGCGCAATGTCTTCGGCGCCTTGTCCTTGGTGAACACGCCGTCGCCCTCGTCCATGCGGATGAACCACTGCGCCGCGGCGCGGTAGATCACCGGCGTCTTGTGGCGCCAGCAGTGTGGGTAGCTGTGCGTGATGGTCGCGTGCGCGAACAGCCGGCCGGCGCCGTCCAGCGCCTCGATGATCTTGGGCACCGCCTTCCAGATGTGCAGCCCGCCGAACAGCGCAAAGTCGGCCGCGTACGAGCCGTTGCCCTGCACCGGGTTCAGGATCTCGTCGACCGCCATGCCGTGTGCGATGCACGAGTTGAAGTCGTCGAGGCCATACGCGGGTGACGAGTGGACGATGCCGGTGCCGTCTTCCGCAGTCGCGTAGTCGGCCAGGACCACCGGCGACAGCCGGTCGTAGCCTGGGTCGACCTGCGCCAGTGGATGGTGGAATCGAATGCCGCCGAGCTTCTCGCCCTTCGTGGTGGCGCGCACCGTGCCTTGCAGGCGATAGCGCTGCAGGCAGGCCTCGACCAGCGACGCGGCCAGCAGCAGCAGCCCGCGCGGCGTGTCGACCAGGGCATAGTCGAGCGCCGGGTTCAGATTGAGCGCCTGGTTCGCGGGGATGGTCCACGCGGTCGTGGTCCAGATCATCGCGAATGCTTCTTTGCCGAGCGCCGGCAAGCCGAACGCAGCCGCGAGCTTGTCGGGCTCGGCGCACAGGAAGCCAACGTCGACCGCGTCGCTCTTCTTGTCGGCATATTCGATCTCGAACTCGGCCAGCGACGAGCCGCAGTCGAAGCACCAGTACACCGGCTTCAGCCCGCGGTAGACGAAGCCGCGCTCGATCACGCGCTTCAACGCACGCAGCTCGCCGGCCTCGTTGGCCGAATCCATCGTGCGGTAGGGGTGCTCCCAGAGGCCGAGCACGCCCAGGCGCTGGCGGTCGGCCTTCTGCTGCGCGATCTGCTCGTTGGCGTAGGCGCGGCTCTTG
>DATDJF010000317.1:0-5557 GCA_036520715.1 Burkholderiaceae bacterium
CACGCGCGCAGCGGATGTAGCCCATCACCTTGGTGTCGAGCTCGGCGTGGAAGTACGCGCCGCTGATGTCGGCCAACTGCGGCGGTGCCGCGAATCCGGCCGGCTCGGCGGCCGCGTTGACCAGGATGTCGATTTCGCCGCCCAGTCGGCGCACTGCGTCGGCCACCGCCGCCTTGACCTGCTCGTCGCTGGTGGTGTCGCCGCGCACGCCGATGACTGTGCGGCCGGTTGCGGCGGCGATCTCGGCCGCCGCATCCGTCAACGCCGCTTCGTTGCGCGCCAGCAGCGCGACGTCGGCGCCCTCCTGCGCCAGCACGCGCGCAATCGCCTTGCCGATGCCTCGGCTGCCGCCGGTGACGAGCGCCCGCTTGCCGTTGAGTTGCAGATCCATGATGGCCTCATCCGTGTGGCGGGTGCCGCATCTTAGCGACGGCGCCACACGGCCGGCCGGTGTCTCAACGCGGCGTCATGCGTGCGGTGGTGTACAGCTCGGCCAGCGGCACCACACGCCCGTGCAACGGTGCAATGCGCTCGACGTTCAGCTTCAGGCGCTCGATGTTGTTGATCAGATTGACGTTGTTCGCGTTCGCCGTCGCCGGTAGCGCGGCATTGGCTGCCAACGGGGTATAGGCGTCGGCCTCGATCAGGATCTTCTCGACCGGCAGGTGAACCATCAGGAACGAATCGCTGTGCACGCCGCCGGCGATGCGGTGAATGTCGATCGTGCGCGTGCCATCGCTGAGCTGCGCGCGGTCGGCCACCGCCATGAAGGTGGCCTTGCGCCCGGAGGTGGTGAGCAGGTCGGGCGCGATGCGCGCCGGCGTGGCGAACGCGCGCTCGAAGTACGGCACGGCGGCCGCCTGGGTGACGACGGTGGCGCCCTCTGCGGCCGCCGCGCGCAGGCCGCCGGAGTGGTCGAAGTGCGGGTGCGAGTTGATCACGTAGCGCAGCGGCTTGCCCGGCGCGAGCGCCTTGACCGCGGCGATCACCGGCGCGGCGCGGCCGTCGTTGAGCGGCGCCTCGACCAGCACCAGGTGATCCTTCATCTCGATGGCCACGCTGTTGTGCGAGCCCCCGGCGACGAACCACAGGCCGTCGGCGATCTTGTCGGTGGTCACGCGCTCGGTGGCGCTGCGCACCGCGTCGGGGATGGCGATCTCGACCGCCGCGTTGGGCTCGACGCTGCCCACCTGCACGTCGAGCACCGGCTGCCCCGCCATGCTCTGGACGATGCGGCCGGGGAACTTGACCCCCGCGCTGACGTCGCGGTAGTTCAAATAGCGCGTGACGACATCGACCTCGCCCAGCACGGGATCGGGCACCCGCGAGTCGACGCCCTGCACCAGGCCGTCGGTGCCGACGATCGCCGTCGCGGTGAAGCGCCCCGGCTCGGTGAACGTCAGCGCCGTGCTGCCGTCGGCACGCGCTTGCGCCGCAGCCTTGTTGCGCTGCGCCGCCTTCAACACGCCGTGCGGCGTGATCCAGAGCTGGTGCGTGCGGTCGGCCACGAAGCGCGGGCCCGGTGCCGGGCCGGCCGCAGCCACGTTCCAGGCAAAGCCGCTGCTGACGAACTGGTCGTTGCGTTGCTGGCCCAGGCCCATCAGCGGGTAGCCGCCACCGCCGTTGGGCTCGGCGCGCGACAGCGCGATCTCCTCGCGCATCGACCCGGTGTCGTAGTTGATGCTGCGCACCTGGCTGTGCACGGTGATCTTCGGCCATGCCGCCGTCGGCACGAATGCCTGGCCGAAGGTGTAGCCGCTGCCTTCGGTGCTGTAGCGGATCGACTTCAGATCGTTGCCGCCCATCGCCTGGTTGGCGCGCGCGATCACCGCCGCGCCGTCGACCGTGGGCGTGGCACAACCCACGGCCAGGGCTGTCGCCACGGCGGCCAACGCCGCGCCCGCGGCGACACGAAGAGGTGTGAAGTGAGCGACTCGCATGTCCGGTTCCTTGGGGGTGCGCGACTGCGGTGTACGCCGCGGCCGGTGCCGGCGCGGCGAGGGTTTGCCCGCAAGCGCGGCGCCTGCACGCGCCGCCGTCAGCGCCTGACCGGCTCACTGCTCCGCGAACGCACGCTCGATCACGAAGTCGCCCGGCGTCGAGGTGTTGCCTTCCTTGAAGCCGCGATGCTCGAGCATGTGCTTCAGGTCGCGCAGCATCGCCGGGCTGCCGCAGATCATCACGCGGTCGTGCGCGGGATCGATCACCGGCAGCCCGAGGTCGGTGAACAACTTGCCCGATTCGATGAGCTGCGTGATGCGCCCCATGTTGCGGTAGCTCTGCCGCGTGACGGTGGGGTAGTAGCGCAGCTTGCTGGTCACCAGCTCGCCGAGGAACTCGTGGCTCGGCAGGTGCTCGACCAGCAGGTCGTGGTAGGCCAGTTCGTCGACGGTGCGCACGCCGTGCACCAGCACCACCTGCTCGAACTTCTCGTAGGTGTCGGGATCGCGCACGATGCTCATGAAGGGCGCCAGCCCGGTGCCGGTGCCCAGCAGGTACAGGCGGCGGCCGGGCAGCAGGTAGTCGATCACCAGCGTGCCGGTGGGCTTGCGGCCGATGATCACGGTGTCGCCGGGCCGCACGTGCTGCAGCCGCGAAGTCAGCGGCCCGTGCGGCACCTTGATGCTCAGGAACTCCAGGTGGTCTTCATAGTTCGCGCTGACGATGCTGTAGGCGCGCAGCAGCGGCTTGCCCTCGACGCGCAGGCCGAGCATCGTGAAGTGGCCGTTGGAGAAACGCAGCGTCGGGTCGCGCGTGGTGGTGAAGGTGAACAAGCGGTCGGTCCAGTGGTGGACGCTTTGCACCGTCTCTTCATTGAATGCAGCCATGACTCCCTTGAGATCTCCCTCTGCTCACCCGCGCCCGACGAAGGGCATCTTGGTGGCCATCACCGTCATGTACAGCACGTTGCTGTCGGGCGGCAGGTTGGCCATCGTCAGCAGCGCATCGGCCACCGATTGCAGCGGCATGCGCGGCTCGGGCTTCATCGTACCGTCGGCCTGCGGCACGCCGCCCACCATGCGATCGGTCATCTCGCTGGCGGCGTTGCCGATGTCGAGCTGGCCCACCGCGATCTCGTAGGCGCGCCCGTCGAGCGCGGCCGTCTTCGTGAGCCCGCTCACCGCGTGCTTGGTGGCGGTGTAGGCGATCGACATCGGGCGCGGCGCGTAGGCCGAGATCGACCCGTTGTTGACGATGCGCCCGCCCCTGGGGCTCTGCGCCTTCATCACGCGAAAGGCGTGCTGCAGGCAATAAAACGAGCCGCTCAGGTTGGTGTCGACCACCTGTTGCCACTTGTCGAGCGGCAACTCGTCGATCGGCACCGCCGGCGCGCCCATGCCGGCGTTGTTGAACAGCAGGTCCAGCCGGCCGAAGCGGCTGACCACGCTGTCGAACAGCGCCTTCACCTGCGCCGGCTGGGTGACGTCGGTGGGCACCGCCAGCGCGCGCTGGGCGATGTCGCCGAACGGGTCGCCGGCCTTGGCGATGGCCTGCTGCAGCGCATCGGCGCGGCGGCCGGCGAACGCGACTCGCCAGCCGTCGGCCAGCAGTGCCTGCGCGCAAGCGGCGCCGATGCCCGAGCCGGCACCGGTGACCAGCGCAACGCGGTTGTGGGGTTGGGAACTGCGGGCGTTCATGGGCGTCTCCTCGCTCTGAAGCGCAGCAGTCTGCCATGGCCCCGGCCCGCACGAAGGCCGTGTGGGCGGGAGCCACGGGCATTGGCAATGCCGCAGGCGGCGCCCGCCGGGCTGTCCGTCGATGCGCGGCCTCGGCGGCCGGAGCTCGCACCATGCAATAGCATCGGGTCGTCGTCGGTTCCCCGACCACAGGAGAGCGCCATGGCTTCGACCTTCCGCATCGCGGTCATTCCCGGTGATGGCATCGGCAAGGAAGTGATGCCCGAAGGCGTGCGCGTACTCGACGCGGCGGCCCGGCGCTTCAAGCTGCAGCTGCAGTGGCAGCCGATCGAGTGGGCGAGCTGCGACTACTACGCGCAGCACGGGCAGATGATGCCCGACGACTGGAAGCGCCGGCTCGAAGGCATCGATGCGTTGTACTTCGGTGCCGTGGGCTGGCCGGACAGCGTGCCCGACCACGTGTCGCTGTGGGGGTCGCTGATCAAGTTCCGCCGCGACTTCGACCAGTACATCAATCTGCGGCCGGCGCGCCTGTTCGACGGCGTGCCGTGCCCGTTGGCCGGCCGCAAGCCGGGCGACATCGACATGATGATCGTGCGCGAGAACACCGAGGGCGAGTACTCGGCGGTCGGCGGCGTGATGTACCCGGGCACCGAGCGCGAGTTCGTGGCGCAGACCTCGATCTTCTCGCGCACCGGCAGCGAGCGGCTGCTGAAGTTCGCGTTCGAGCTGGCGCGCACGCGCCCGCGCAAGGCCTTGACGCTGGCCACCAAGAGCAACGGCATCTCGATCTCGATGCCGTGGTGGGACGAACGTTGCGCCGAGATGGCCGCGTCGTACCCCGACGTCGCCTGGGACAAGCAGCACATCGACATCCTGTGCGCGCGCTTCGTGATGCAGCCGCAGCGCTTCGACGTGGTGGCGGCGACCAACCTGTTCGGCGACATCCTGTCCGACCTCGGGCCTGCCTGCACCGGCACCATCGGCATCGCGCCGTCGGCCAACATGAACCCGGAGCGCAAGTTCCCGAGCCTGTTCGAGCCGGTTCACGGCTCGGCGCCCGACATCTACGGCCGCAACATCGCCAACCCGGTGGGGCAGATCTGGGCCGGCGCGATGATGCTCGACTTCCTCACGCGCTCCACCGGCGCCGGGCGCGACGCGCACGACGCGATCCTGCGTGCCATCGCCGGCGTGCTGCGCGAAGGGCCGCGCACGCCCGACCTGGGCGGCAACGCCACCACCACCGAGATGGGCCAGGCGCTCGCCGAGCGTGTGGCCGAGGTGTGAAATTGCTGCGCAGAAGCGTTGCAGTCCTGCCGCTCGCCGTGTTCGGGCCGGCGTGCTGGGCGTTCACGGGACCGATCGCCGTGATCAGCGCCGCCAAGCCGGCCGTGGTCGCCATCGGCACGCTGAACCCCGTCGACAACCCGCGCTTCGGATTCCGCGGCAGCGGGTTTGCGGTCGGCGACGGCACGCTCGTGGCCACGGGTGCCCACGTCGTGCCGGGGACCACCGAACTCGAGGCGCTGGATCGGCTGACCGTGCTGATCCCGGGTGATGACCGGGCGGCCAACACGAGGGCCGCGCGCGTCGTGATGGTCGACCGGACGCACGATCTGGCCTTGCTCAAGATCGATGGCCCGGCCCTGCCCGCCCTGCCGCTGGCGGCTGGTGACAACGTGCAGCAAGGCCAAGGCGTGTTGTTGCTGGGCTTTCCGATCGGCGGCGTGTTCGGCTACTCGACCGTCGCACACCAGGGGATCGTGGCGGCCATCACCACCGCTGCCCTGCCGGCCCAGACGTCGAGGCAACTCGACGAGCGCGCCATCGCCCACATCCGCCGCACCGACTTCGCGCTGCTGCAGCTCGATGCCACGGCCTATCCGGGCAACAGCGGTGGTCCGCTGCTCGACGCC
>DATDJF010000318.1:0-7764 GCA_036520715.1 Burkholderiaceae bacterium
CGCCGTCGCGCCCGACACGCCACCGGCCAGGCGCTGGATGTCGCCCGACTCCAGGCCGATCTCGCGCAGCAACTGGTCGACGATCGGCGCCTGCGCGCGGAAGCGCAGCGCCGAATTGACCACGCTGTCGGCGAAGCCGCCGTTGCTGCCGTCGCCGTTGCCGCCACTGCCGCCGACCAGGCCGTCGACGTGCAGGATCTTGATGCCCTCGATGCGCTCCATCGGCTTCACCGCTTCGCGGATGATGGCCTCGGCCTTCTCGACCAGCCTCATGCGCAGCGCCGACATGCGCGCCTCGGGCGACAACACGTTCTGGGCCTCGTTCATCAGGCGCGCGGCCTCGGCCTCGATCTCGGCACGCACCTTGGTGGCCAGCGACTTGATCTTGTCGGCGTCGGCATCGGCCTGCGCCTGCGCGCGGATCGCCGCGCCGCGGTCGGCGCTGGCGGTCATCTCGGCCCTGGCGGCGGAGGTGAGGCGCAGCGACTCCCGCTCGGCGGCCTGCGCAGCGCCGATCAGATCGATCGCCTTCTTGCGCTCGGCCATCTCGACCTCGCGCGCGGTGAACACCTTTTCTTCGGCCGACACGGTCAATGCGCGTGCTTCTTCGGCCAACGTTTGCGCTTCACTCTGAGCCTTGCTCTCGCGCGCCACCGCGATCGCGCGCTGCTGTTCGGCCAGCTCGAGCGCCTGGCGGCGCGCCACCTCGGCCGCCTGCACGGCACGCTCCTTCTGGATGCGCTCCTGTTCGACGCTGAGGTCGCTGCGGATGCGCGCCGCCTCGATGGTCTGCTTGGCGGTGATCTGCGCCTGCTCGGAGTCCTGCTCGCGCTGCGCGCGCTCGGTGGCCACTTCGGCGCGCTGCCGCGCCCGCGCGACCTCCACCTCGCGCTGCTGCGTCAGGCGTGCGTATTCACTCTCGCGGTCGATGTCGAGCGAGAGCTTCTCGGCCTCCAGGTTCTTGTTGCGGATCGCGATCAGCGTGTCCTGCTCGACGTCGTTGCGCTGCTTCTTGCGGTGCTCGATCTGCTCGGTGAGGCGCGTCAGGCCCTCGGCGTCGAAGGCATTGCTCGGGTTGAAGAACTCCATCGCGGTCTGGTCGAGCTGCGTCAACGAGGCGGCCTCCAGCTCCAGGCCGTTCTTCTTGAGGTCGCCCGCCACCGCCTCGCGCACGCGCTTGACGTAGGCACCGCGCTTTTCGTGCAGCTCTTCCATCGTCATCTCGGCCGCAGCGGTGCGCAGCGCGTCGACGAACTTGCCCTCGACCAGCTCCTTGAGCTGCTCGGGCTCGAGCGTGCGCTGGCCGAGCGTCTGCGCCGCGGCCGCCACCGCCTCGGGCAAGGCCGCCACGCGCACGTAGAACTCGGCGATCACGTCGACGCGCATGCGGTCCTTGGTGATCAGCGCCTTGTCGCGGCCGCGCGCTACTTCGAGCCGCAGCGTGTTCATGTTGACCGGGATCACCTCGTGCACGATCGGCAGCACCAGCGCACCGCCGTCGAGCACCACCTTCTGGCCGCCCAGCCCCGTGCGCACGAAGGCGCGCTCCTTGCTGGAGCGCAGGTACAGCCAGTGCAGCAGCCAGACGATGATCGCAACGACGATCGCCGTGACGATCAGGCCGAGGATGAAGGTTCCGAATTGGGCGCCGGTCATGTGCGTCTCCTTGAATCTCGTTATCTCTTGATCTGCGTGAAGCGCCGCGTCGTCTCGGTCAGCGCCACCTCGGTGGGCAGCCGCTCCATCGAGCTGGCGCCGTAGAAGCCGTGGCAATCGGGGCAGCGCGCGAGGATGAAGCTTGCATCGTCGGGCGTCGCGATCGGCCCGCCGTGGCACAGCACGATCACGTCGGATCGCACCGCCTTGGCCGCCGCCGCGTAGGCGTTGATCGGCGCCACGCAGTCGGCCAGCTTCAGCGCCGTTTCGGCGCCGATTGCGCCGCCGGTGGTCAGGCCCATGTGCGCGACGATGATGTCGGCGCCGGCCGATGCCATGTCGCGCGCCTCCTGCTCGCTGAAGACGTACGGCGTGGTCAGCAGGTCGAGCGCACGGGCGCGCGCGACCAGCTCGACCTCCAGGCCGTAGCCCATGCCGGTTTCTTCGAGGTTGGCGCGGAAGGTACCGTCGATCAGCCCGACGGTCGGAAAGTTCTGGATGCCCGAGAAGCCGAGCGCGATCAATCGCTGCAGGAACTGCTCGGGAATCATGAACGGGTCGGTGCCGTTGACACCCGCGAGCACCGGTGTGTGCTTGACCACCGGCAACACCTCGTGCGCCATCTCGCAGACGATGTCGTTGGCGTTGCCGTAGGCCAGCAAGCCGGCGAGCGAGCCGCGGCCGGCCATGCGGTAGCGGCCCGAGTTGTAGATCACGATCAGGTCGATGCCGCCGGCCTCCTCGCACTTGGCCGACAGGCCGGTGCCGGCGCCGCCGCCGATGATCGGCGTGCGCGCGGCGATCTTGCGGCGCAGGCTGTCGAGAATGGTCTGGCGGGCGATGCGGGGCATGGGGTTCTCGTCGGATTCAACGGGCCGCACGCGCAGCCATCGGCGTGGCGGTGACGTCGCGCCAGGCCGCCACCAGCGCGTCGGCGAACGCTTCGTCGTTGACGTGCAGCGGCAGCCGCTTCAACGAGCGATTGGCGCCACCGCGAAAATTGCGCTCGATCGTCTCGAACAGCACACGATCGGCCTCGGGGTCGTGGAACGGCTGACCCGGGCGGTCGATCTGCGACACGCCGCCTTCGGGAATCAGGAAGCGCACCGGCCCGCTCATCGCGTTGAGCTTGCGCGCGATGAACTCGCCGATCGCGCGGTTCTCCTCCACCGTCGTGCGCATCAGCGTCACGGTCGGGTTGTGACGGTGCAGCAGGCGCCCCTTGAAACGCTCGGGCACCGTGTCCCACGGGCCGAAGTTGGCCATGTCGAGCGCGCCGCACGAGCCCACGTACGGCAGCGGGTGACGCGCGAACACGTCCAGACGCGTCGGCCCGGCCGACAGCACGCCGCCGGCGATCTCGTCGGCGATCTCGGTGGTCGAGACGTCGATCACGCCGGCCAGCAACCCCGAGTCGGCGAGCTTCTCCATCGACTGTCCACCGACACCGGTGGCATGGAACACCAGGCAATCGTAGTCGGCCTCGAGCCGCTTGGTGACCATCTGCACGCACGCCGTGGTGACGCCGAACATCGTCAGGCCGAGCGCGGGCTTGGTGGCGCTGTCGCCCGCCACCGGGTGCGCGATCATGCCGGCCAGCGCGTGCGCCGCGTTGGCGAGCACCTTCTCGCTGATGCGGTTGATGCCCGACACGTCGGTGATCGAATACATCATGCAGATGTCGCTCGGGCCCACGTACGGGCGGGTGTCACCCGAGGCCATGGTCGACACCATCACCTTGGGGCAGCCGATCGGCAGCGCACGCATCGCGCGTGTGGCCAGCGTGGTGCCGCCCGAGCCGCCGGCCGAGATGAGGCCACCGACGTCGCGCCGCAAGAGCATGAAGCGCTCGAAGGCGATCGCCATCGCGCTGACCGAGCTGCCGCGGTCGTTGGTGAACACCGCGCGCTCGCCGTCGGGATGGTGGCGCGCCACCTCGCGCGGGTGCACGCTGGCCGATGAGGTCTTGCCCGAAGTCGCGAGGTCGACCGTGACCACACGCAGGCCGAGCTTCTCCAGGCACTGGCGCAGATAGAACAGCTCGCGGCCCTTGGTGTCGAAGGTGCCGGCCACGTAGGCGGCGCGGCCGCTGCCGGCGGCGACCGGGAAGTCGAACACGACCGCCGGACGTGCCGATGTCGCGCCGGACATCGGTTCGCCCGCCGTCGGGCCAGTACCCGCGGGCCGTGGGGTCGCCGGCCCACGAGCGATGTCGGCCGCGGGCGCCGCGGTGCCGCCGGCGTTCCAGCGGTTGAAGCCGCGCACCGTGCGCGGCGCCGGGTCGTCGAGCGCCGGTGCCGATCCGTCGGCGAACGCGCGCCGCACCGTCAGCACCTGCACGCTGTCGGGCTCGGCGGTCGGCGCAGCGGCCGCCGGAGACGCGGCGTCGTCTGCCTCGTCGTTGGCGCGCACGCCGAGCAGCCGCTCTTGCAGCTCGCGGTCGGCGGCCAGTGCCTGCGCCGGCATGTCGTGCGCGATGCGGCCGTTGACCATCACGCCGATGCGGTCGGCGACGTCGATCGCCACGCCGAGGTTCTGCTCGACCAGCAGCACCGCGATCTCGCCGCCGGCCAGCTCGCGCAGCGCCTGCACCACCTGCTCGACGATGGCTGGCGCGAGCCCCTCGGTGGGCTCGTCCATCACCAGCAGCCTCGGCTCGAGCAGCAGCGCGCGGCCGATGGCCAGCATCTGCTGCTCGCCGCCGGAGAGCTGCGCGCCGCCGTGGCCCTTGCGCTCGGCCAGGCGCGGGAACATCGTGTACACGCGGTCGATGTCGCGCCGATGCTTGGCCACCAGGCGCAAGGTCTCGTCGACCGACAGTGACGGCCAGACGCGGCGGCCCTGCGGCACGTAGGCGATGCCGCGGCGCGTGATCTGGTTGGGTGCCAGGCCGAGGATCTCCTCGCCGGCGAACTTCACGCTGCCGGTGGCGCGCACCAGGCCGGTGACCGCATTGCACAGCGTGGTCTTGCCCATGCCGTTGCGGCCGACGATGGCCAGCACGCCGCGCTCGAGCGTGAGGCTCACACCCTGCAAGGCGTGGCCACGGCCGTAGTAGACGTCCAGGCCTTGCACCACGAGGGCCGGGCCCGCGCGCGGTGCGGCGCTCTCGGCGCGATCGCGGCCAAACCACTGCATCAGCGCCCGCCCGGCCGCCCGAAGGGCGCTGAGGCCTTGCAGGCCGCGGCGTTGCGAGACGCAACGCCTCCTCGAGCCGTCCATGCCGGCGCAGGCCGGCATGGAGCCGCGGCACTCGGCCCCCTCGGGGGGCAGTGAACGAAGTGAGCGTGGGGGTGAACCATCAGTGGTGCCCTCCCATGTAGATGGCCTGCACCTGGGGATCGTCTTGAATCTGCGCCGGCGTGCCGGTCTTCAGCACGCGGCCGTTGTGCATCACGGTCACGCGCTCGGCCACGCGCAGCGCAATGTCGAGGTCGTGCTCGATCAGCACGAAGCTCATGTGCGCCGGCAGCGAGGTCAGCAGCGCCACCAGCTCGCGTCGCTCGGCGGGCGACAGCCCGGCGGCCGGCTCGTCGAACAGGATCAAGCGCGGCGCGCCGGCCAGCGCCATGCCGATCTCGAGCTGGCGCTGCTGGCCGTGCGCCAGGTTGGCCACACGCTCGTCGGCGATGTGGGCGAGCCGCGCGCGCTCCAGCAGGTCGTGCGTGGCCGCCTGCGAGGCATGGCCTGCGCCGGGACGCCAGAAGCTGAAGCGGCCGTTGGCCACGCCGCGCACGGCGAGGAACAGGTTGTCGCGCACGCTCAGCTCGCGAAACAGCAGCGACGACTGGTAGGTGCGGCGCAGCCCCTTGCGGATGCGCTCGTGCGGCGGCAGCCCGGTAATGTCTTCACCGAAGAACGCCACCCGCCCCGCAGTGGGCGGGAAGTCGCCGGTGATGGTGTTGAACAGGGTGGTCTTGCCGGCCCCGTTGGAGCCGAGGATGGCGTACTTCTGGCCTGCCGCCACCGACAACGACACGTCGTCGACCGCGCGCAGCGCGCCGAACGCGCGTGTCACGTTGGTGAGCACCAGCGCGTCGTTCGACGCCAGGGGCGCCGACGCTGGCACGCGCAGGCCGCCGTGTCGCGCGGCCTGCGCGCTGCCCGGACCGTGTGCGGTCCGGGCGCGCCCGATGTCGGTGACGGAGGCCACTCGAACGCTCGGTCAGGGGCAGGCCGGCACGTCGCGCGAGCCCATCTGGAAGTCTTCCTTCTTCATGCCCAGCATCTGATCGATGCCGTCGACCTTGCGGTGCACCTTGTTGAAGAGGTTGCCCTGCGAATCCTTCACCACCTCGGTGACGAATGTGCTGCCGATGGCCTGGCGGTTGCCGTCGAGCCGCACGTCGCCGGTGGGCGTCTTGAGCACCATCTTCGACAGCGCCTCGCGGTACTTGGCCTGGCCGCCGGACAGATCGCCCTTCACCGCATCGAGCCCGTCGAGCGCGGCCTTCATGTTGACGTAGTAGACGTAGGCGAACAGGCTCGGGCTCGGAAAGCCGCCCGACGACACCGGATAGTTCTTCTGGTAGTCGGCGACGAAGGCCTTCCAGTCGGCGCCGTCGTAGGCGTCGGCCACCGGGCCTGCCGACAGCGTGCCCACCAGCGAGTCGCGCCGCTTGCCGCGGTAGTTGAGGATGTCCTGGCTGACCGTGATCGAGCCGCCGACGATCGGCTTGTCGCCGCCCGCGGCCTCGTACTGGTTGAGGAAGTTCACCGCGTCGGCGCCGCCGAGCACCACCAGCATCGCGTCGACGTCCTTCGGGATCTTGGCGATGACGGACGCGTAGTCCTTGCCGCCCAGCGGCACCCAGGCCTTCTCGGGCACCTTGCCGCCGAGCCGGCAGTACTCGGCCATGAAGCCCTGCACCTGCGAGTACGGGAAGGCGTAGTCCTCGGCGATCACCATCACACGCTTGTAGCCCTTGTCGAGCGCCGCCTTGCCCAGGCCCACCATCCACTGCGCACCCTCGGTGTTGAAGCGGAAGAAGTTGGGGCTCGTGTTCACCAGTGTGGTGGCCTGCGCGCCCGAGCTGCCGTTGATGAAGGTGATGTTGGGCTGCGTCTTGGAGTAGTCCTTGACCGCGATGCCTTCGCCGCCGGACAGCGGGCCGACCATGATGTCGACCTTGTCCTGCTCCACCAGCTTGCGCGTGGCATTCACGGCGACGTCGGGCTTGGCATCCGAGCTCGCCTTGATGATCTCGATCTTGCGGCCGGCCACCACGCCGCCGCGCTGCTTGACGGCCATCTCGGCGCCGCGCATGCCGTCGGCACCGCCGGCCGCGAACGGCCCTTCGAGCGTGGCCAGCAGGCCGATCTTGACCGGCTGGCCCTGCGCCCAGACGCCGCCGGTCAGCGCGGCGGCGGCCGCGGCGCCCAGAACAGAACGCATCCACACTCTCTTGGTCACTCTCACGGTTGTCTCCTTTGTTGGGACGTTATGGCCCGGTTCGAACCGAACGAAGCACGTAGCTTCGCCCACAGCCCGAGCAGGCCGTCGGGGGAAAACAGCACGATGGCGAGGAACACGCCGCCGATCACGAGGTTGAAGCGCTCGCGGTCGATCAGGTCGATCGCGAAGGTCTGCAGCAGCACGAAGGCGACGGCGCCGAGAAAGGCGCCGATCGGGTGGCGCATGCCGCCCAGCACCGCCACCACCAGGATGTTGATCAGCCACGAGGTGCCCACCGATCCCGGGGTGACGAGGCCGTTGTACCAGACGAACAGCACACCGCCGACCGCGGCGATCAGCCCGGCCAGCGCATAGGCCGAGACCCGGTGCGCGACGACGTCGAAGCCCAGTGCCGCCATGCGGCGCGGGTTGTCGCGGATGCCCTGCAGCGCGATGCCGAACGGCGCGCGCACGACCCAGCGCACCAGGAAGTAGCCCGCCAGCGCGCAGGCGAGGCACAGGAAGTAGAACGGCAGCGGATCGCGCCACCCGATGCCCAGCACCTTGGGCGGATAGATCTCGCGCAGCCCCTGGAAGCCGTTGAAGATGCTGTAGTTCTGCAGCACCAGGTAATAGAACGCCACGCCGATGGCCAGCGTGATCATGATGGTGTAGATGCCCTCGGTGCGCACCGACAGCCAGCCGATCAGCGT
>DATDJF010000319.1:0-9359 GCA_036520715.1 Burkholderiaceae bacterium
CGCTGCTGCTGGCCGCCGGCGTGCACGTCCCGGCGCTGCACGACGGCGACACGCGCCGCGTCGCGCTCGAAGCGTATCCCGGGCTGCTCGCTCGCGAGCTGATCGGTGCACGCTCGTACAAGAGCGACGACACCGCCAAGCAGACCGACGAGCGCTTGCTGGCGCGCATCGCGATCGTCGATGCGCTGCAGGAGGGCCGCACCCGCCTGCGCCTGCGTCTGCAACTGCACGCGGATCAGCGCGAAGCGTTGCTCGACGACGGCAGCGGCGATGCACTCGACGCGGTGCTGTGCCTGGTGCAGGCCGCGTGGTCGACGACGCGGCCCGGCCACGGGCTGCCGCCACGCGTCGATCCGCTCGAGGGCTGGATCGTCAGCGCGTGACGGCGGCCGCGCCTCACTTGGGCAGCACGACGTTGTCGATCACGTGGATCACGCCGTTGTCGGCGACGATGTCGGCCTTGACGACGTGTGCGCCGTCGACGGTGACGCCGCTGCCGCTGGTGGCCAGGGTCAGCTCGCTGCCTTGCACCGTCTTCACCTTGCCGGGCTTCACGTCCTTGGCCATCACATTGCCGGGCACCACGTGGTAGGTGAGCACGGCGGTGAGTTTCGCCTTGTCGGCGAGCAACGCGTCGAGGTCGGCCTTCGGCACCTTGGCGAACGCCGCGTCGGTGGGGGCGAACACGGTGAACGGGCCCTTGCCCTTCAACGTGGCCACGAGGCCGGCCTTGTCGAGCGCGGCGGCCAGTGTGTTGAACTGACCCGCGGCGACCGCGGTGTCGACGATGTCCTTGGCCTGCACGCCGCAGGCGGCCAGTGCGAGGGCGGTGATGGCGAAATAGCTTTTCATCGAAATACTCCTGGATGGTGGGAAGAAAGCCGCGGCTCAGGGCCGCGGCGGGATGACCTTGTCCACTCCTTTGTCCTGGACAAAACTACGATGGGCGCTAGGATAGAGGCTCAATTGCCACGAGTCAAACATTTGTCCAGGACAAATTGAGGGATTTAACGTTTCCGATCGCTGCCGTCGAACGCGACGTCGGCCTCTCGAAAGACGTGCTGCGCGTGTGGGAACGCCGCTACGGCTTCCCCGTCCCCGGACGCGGCCCGAGCGGCGAGCGTCTGTACCCGGCCGATCAGGTCGAGCGGCTGCGCCTGATCAAGCGCCTGATGGATCACGGCCATCGTCCCGGCCGTCTGCTGACGAGCACGGCCGCCGAGCTGAGCGCGCTGGCAGCGCCCCACGCGACGGCCGCGCGCGCCGCCGCGCACGCGGGCGGCGACCTCGACGAACTGGTCGGCCTCGTCAAGAAACACGACAACGACGCCTTCGTCCGGGCGTTGCAGCAGCGGCTCGCACGCGACGGACTGCTGCGGTTTGTCCAGGACACCGTGTCGCCGCTGGCCTTGCAGATCGGACAGGCATGGCAAGACGGGCGGCTGCAGGTGTTCGAGGAGCACCGCTTCACCGAAACCACCGAGCGCGTGTTGCGCCAGGCGATCGCCGCGGTGCCGCCCGGCCGTGCACCGCGCGTGCTGCTCACCAGCGTGCCCGCCGAGCCGCACGCGCTCGGCCTGCTGATGGCCGAGGCCGTGCTGGCACTGGAAGGCGCCACCTGCATCTCGCTGGGCACGCAGACACCGTTGCCCGAGATCGTGCATGCCGCCGCCGCGCACCGCGCCGACATCGTCGCGCTGTCGTTCTCCGCCGCGTTTCCGAGGCGTCGCGTCGCTGCCGTGCTCGACCAACTGCGCGCAACGCTGCCGCGCGCAACCGGCTTGTGGGCCGGCGGTGCTGGCGTGCGCCGCGTCGCCGCGCCCGCAGGGGCCGAGCTGACGGCCACATGGGACGCGGCGATCGCAGCGCTCGGCCACTGGCGCAGCGTGCACTGAGCGCGTCGCGAGGTCGCGACCGCACGCGCCGGAACGCTGAATCGTCAGCGCCCGAGCGGGCTGCGGTGCCGCTTCGTCACACCGCGCGCGGTGTGACGCGCACGCCGTCGCCGACAGCGGCTGGCGGGTACACGATCACCGTCGCGCCGTCGGCCAGGCCCGCCTTCACCCAGGCGTCGGTGCCGTTGCGCGCGCCGATCTCCACCGGCACCAGCCGCGCGCGCTTGCCATCGAGCACGAACACCGCCGAGCCGCCCTCGGGCCGCGGGAACACCGCGCTGGCCGGCACGCGCAGCGCCTGCGGCATCGACAGCGTGACCACGCGCACGCTGACCCGGTAGCCGTCGCCGAGCGCGCGCCATTGTTCGGCCGGGCTGGTGATGTGAATGCGCACGTTGACGCGCTGCTCCTCGACGCCGAGCGCCGACACCTTGGTGAACGCCGCCGGCTCGACCAGGCGCACGCGGCCCTCCAGCGTGCCGGGGCCGCCCCAACGCTCGATGCGCACGAGGGCGCCGACGGCGGAGCGCAGCGCGTCGGTGGTCAGCATCTCGGCCACCACCTCGAGCTGCGTGGTGTCGCCCACATCGACCAGCGGCGCGCCGATCGCGACGGAGGTTTCGCTGATCTGGTGCACCTTGAGCACGCGTCCGGCGACCGGCGAGCGCAGCTCGAACACGCGCGAGCCGCCGCTTCCCGGGCGCAGCGCCGACAGCGCCGCGCGCGTCACCGCGAGTTCATGCGTCGCGACATGGCTGTCGCCGACGGCGGCCTCGACCTCTTTCTGGGCCGCCGCGACGGCCAGGCGGTCGTTCTCGAGCTTGGTCGGCGCCACGAAGCCCTGCTGCGCGAGCTGCTCGCTGCGCTTGAGCTCCAGCTGCGCCTGCTGGTGCGCGACCTTGGCGCGTTCGATTCGCGTGGCCGCGCGCTCGAGGTTGGCCTGCGCCGCCTCGACACGCGCGCTCAGCTCGCGCACGCTGCGCTCGTCGAGCATCGGCGAGAGCACCGGTGTCAGCGTGGCCACCACCGAATTGGCGGCCACTGCGTCGCCCTCGCGCAGCACGATGCGCGCCAGCCGCCCGGCCAGCGGTGCCGACACCACGTAGCGATCGGCCAGTCGCGTCTTGCCGTCTTCGTCAATCGTGGTCTCGAAGGCGCCGATGCGCGCGCGCGCGACCTCCACCTCCACCGGCCGCGGCGCGAACGCCCAGGCCAGCAGTGCCACGGTGGCGAGCGTGCCGCCGGCGATCAGCCATTTGGTCTTGTTGTGCATCTCAATCTCTTGTTTTTAGTGCGGCCACCATGTCGAGCCTGTCGATGCGTCGCCGCACCACCAGCGCGCGGGCCACGCCGGCGGCCAGCACCGCGATACCGGCCCAGGCATAGGTGCGCGCGTAGATCGCCACCGGAAAATAGAACTGGTCGCTCTTCAGCAACTCGACGACGGTGTGCACCAGCGCCCAGCCGAGCACCATGCCCAGCGGCAGCGCCAGGCCGATCACGATCGCCATCTCGCCCAGCAGCAGCGCCGACACCTCGGCGCGGCTGAAGCCGAGCACACGCAGGCTGGCCAACTCCCAGGTGCGCTCGGCCAGCGCGATGCGCGCGTTGTTGTAGACCACGCCCACCGCGATCACGCTGGCGAACAGCGTCAGCACTGTGCTCATGATGCGCACGTTGCGCGCCGTCAGCTCCTGCATGTTGCGCAGCATCGTGGCCTTGCTGAAGGCGCCGGCCACACCGGGCAGAGCCTTGCTGGCCTGCAGCAGGTCGGCCTCGCGGCCGCGCTCGACCGCGAGCGAGTAGCCGGTGGACAGGTCGCCTTCGCCCAGCGCATGGTTCAAGGCGTCGCGGTTCATGTAGGCATTGAGGCCCATCATTTCGCGCACGGTGGCGTCCACCGGCAGCTCGAGCGTGCGTGCCTTGCCCTCGAGCACCTCCACGCGCAGGCGGTCGCCCACGCGCACGCCGAGCTTGTCGGCCAGGCGGTCGGTGAGGATCAGGCCGTCACCGCTCGGCACGGTCTCGCGGTTGTGCACGTCGATGATTCGGTAGAGCTGCGGCACGGTGGCGTAGCCGCGGATCAAGCTGCGTTCGCGCCGGTGGCCGTTGATCAGCGCCACCGGGACGAAGCGGCTCGATTCGACAGCGGTCACGCCTGCCAGCCGTGCCAGCTCGAGCCGCGCGCGGTCGTCACCCGGCTCGAGCGTCCACACCGCCACGTCGTTGCGCATCACCAGCGTGAACTGGGTGTCGACGATGGCCTCGATCGCATCGCGAAAGAAGTTGCCCATCACGACGATCGCCACCGCCGCCGCCACGCCGCCGATCGCCAGGCCGGTGCGCCAGGGCCGCCGTTCCATGTTGCGCAGGATCATGCGCAGCGCCGGGCCGCTCTGGATCCACTTGATGCGCTCGATCAGCGTGCGCCGGTAGCGCCCGGGTGCCGGCGGGCGCATCGCCTCGGCCGGGGCCAGCCGCACGGTGGCCGCGATCGCATTGAGCGTTCCCAGCACCGCGGTGGCCATGCACAACGTGAGGCTGACCACCAGCAGCCACGGCGCGATGCGGTGCTCGAATACGGGGAAGCGGAAGAACTCGGCGTACAGCTGCATCAGCATCGTGCCCAGCCAGTCGCCGAGCCAGACGCCGATCGCGAGGCCCACGGCGACGATCGCCAGCACCAGCTTCAGGTAGTGCAGCGCGATCGTGCGGTTGGGGTAGCCGAGCGCCTTGAGCGCCGCGATCTGTTCGCGCTGCGTCGACACCAGCCGCGAGATCACCACGTTGAGCAGGAACGCCGCCACCGCGAGAAAGATCGACGGCAGCACGCTGCCCAGCACGTGCTGCTCCTTGATCTCGTTGTCGAGCATCGCGTGCGAGGTCTGATCGGTGCGGCCGATCGCGTCGCGCCCACCAAAGGGCCCGAGCGTGCGGGTCAACGCGTCGATCACCTCGCGTTCGCGGGCGGCGGGCGCCAGCCGCACCGCCACGCGGTTGAACGCGCCTTCCATGTCGTACGCGGCAGCCATCGTCTGTGCGTCGATCCAGAACACGCCGAAGCCGCGCTGGTCGGGCATGCCCCACAGGCCGGCGAAGACGTACTCGGGCGACAGCGCGATGCCCGCTACCACCAGCGTGCGGCGTTTGCCGTTCATCAGCGCGGTCAGCCGCGCGCCGGGCTTGAGGCCGTGCGCGAGCGCAAACGTTTCGGACACCAGCGTCGGGATCGAACCATCGGACGGCCGTGCGCCGTAGTCGAATCCGTCTTCGAGCAGCCGGCCTTGGCGCACGCTGACGCGGTTGAGCCGCTGCGGATGCCGCGCATCGAGGCCGATCAGTTGGCCGATGATCGGGTCGGTCTTGCCTTCGATCTCCACCCGCACCGCCATCTCGGTGGTGGTCTGCACGTCGGCCACGCCGGGCAATCCACGCAGCACGTCGGCCAACGATTGCGGCGCGCGCTTGACCACCGCGAACACGTCGGCAAAACGCCCGGCCACGTAGTAGGCGTCGCGCGCCTGCTCGAGCGAATCCACCGCCGACAGCGGGGTGATGAAGCCGCCGATGCCGCTGCCCACCACCAGCGCGATGGTGAGCGCCTGGCTCCACATCAGCCGCAGGTCGCGCAACAGCTTGCGGTCGAGGGCCTTCATGGGCAACTGCTGGGAAAGGTCACCACGACAACTCCGACGGTGACAGCTTCTTGTCGTTGCGCTCGACGCTGACCACGCGGCCGTCGCCCAGGCGGATCACGCGGTCGGCCATGCCGGCAATGGCGGCGTTGTGGGTGATCACCACGGTGGTGGTACCGAGCTCACGGTTGATGCGTTCGATCACTTCGAGCACCAGCTTCCCGGTCTGGTAGTCGAGCGCGCCGGTGGGCTCGTCGCACAGCAGCACGTCGGGTTGCTTGACGATCGCACGCGCGATCGCCACCCGCTGTTGCTCGCCGCCGGACAGCTGTGCCGGAAAGTGGTCGCGCCGCGGCGTCAAGCCGACACGATCGATGGCGTCGTCCACCGACATCGGGTGCGCCACGATGTCGGTGACCAGCGCCACGTTCTCGCGCACCGTGAGGCTGGGGATCAGGTTGTAGAACTGGAACACGAATCCCACGTGCTCGCGGCGGTAGGTGGTGAGCGCGGCCTCGCCGGCGCCGTCGAGCCGGTGGTCGCCGAAGCGCACCTCGCCGGAAGTGGGCACGTCCAGGCCGCCCAGGATGTTGAGCAGCGTCGACTTGCCGCTGCCCGAGGGCCCGAGCAGCACCACGAACTCGCCGCGTCCGATCTCCAGGCTGACGTCGACCAGCGCGCGCACCTCGACCTCGCCGGTGCGATAGGTCTTGGTCAGCCCGCGTGCGCTGAAGACGGCGGGGGCTTGCAGATCGGCCATGGGGCGATGCTGCCTGCACACTGCCCGCTCGACCATGAGATCGGTCAAACCCCGTGACTCCGGAGGCACCAGCATCGAGCGCGAATAATGCGGCAATGACCGACGCCTGCGTCGCTGCAGATCAGTGGTTCGCCCGGCGCGGTTGGCAACCGTTCGCATTTCAGCGCGAGGTCTGGGCCGCGATCGCCGCCGGCCGCAGCGGCCTGCTGCACGCCACCACCGGCAGCGGCAAGACCTACGCCGTCTGGATGGGCGCGCTGGCACGGGAAGCTCAAGCTGCGGCTGGCACAGCCAGAGGACTGCAGGTCCTCTGGCTTACACCGATGCGTGCGCTCGCCGCCGACACGCGGCGTGCGCTCGAGTTGCCGCTGCCGGACATGGCTCCCGAGTGGACAGTGGGGCTGCGCACCGGCGACACGCCGGCCGGCGAACGCGCCAAGCAGGACCGCAAGCTGCCCACGGCGCTGGTGACCACGCCCGAGTCGGCCACGCTGCTGCTGACGCGCGCCGACGCGCACGAGCGTTTGGGCAGCGTCCACACGGTGGTCGTCGACGAGTGGCACGAGATGGTCGGCAACAAGCGTGGCGTGCAGGTGCAGCTCGTGTTGGCGCGGCTGAAGCGCTGGAACCCGCGGCTCGTGGTGTGGGGCTTGTCGGCGACGCTCGGCAACCTCGACGACGCCATGGCGATGCTGCTCGCGCACGACCAGGGCGCGCTGGTGCAAGGCAAGGTCGAGAAGCCGCTGATCGTCGACACGCTGCTGCCTCACGAGCCAGGCCGCTTCTCGTGGGGCGGCCACCTCGGCGCGCAGATGGAGGCGCCGGTGGTGCACGAGATCGAAACCAGCGGTACCACGCTGGTGTTCACCAACGTGCGCTCGCAGGCCGAGATCTGGTACCAGATGCTCCTGCGCTCGCGGCCCGAGTGGGCCGGCCAGATCGCGCTGCACCACGGCTCGCTCGACCGCGACGTGCGCGCCTGGGTCGAACAGGGCCTGAAGGCCGGCACGCTGAAGGCGGTGGTCGCCACCTCGTCGCTCGACCTCGGTGTCGACTTCCTGCCGGTGCAGCGCGTGCTGCAGATCGGCTCGGCCAAGGGCGTGGCGCGGCTGCTGCAGCGGGCCGGCCGCTCGGGCCACCAGCCCGGGCGCGTGAGCCGGGTGACGCTGGTGCCGACCAACACGCTGGAGCTGGTCGAGGCCGTCGCGGCACGCCGCGCGGTGGCGGCCGGCCGCATCGAAAAGCGTTTCGCGCCCGACAAGCCGCTCGACGTGCTGGTGCAGCACCTGGTGAGCATGGCGCTGGGCGGCGGCTTCGTCGCCGACGAGTTGTTCGACGAGGTGCGCACGGCCTACAGCTATCGCGCGCTGACGCGCGAGGAGTTCCAGTGGGCGCTCGACTTCGTCACGCGCGGCGGCTCCAGCCTGAAGGCCTACCCCGAGTACCACCGCGTGGTGCGCGGCGACGACGCCATCCATCGTGTGCCCGACCGCGGCATCGCGCTGCGCCACCGGCTGCAGGTGGGCACCATCGTCAGCGAGGCGTCGATGCTGGTGAAGTGGCTGAGCGGCGGCACCATCGGGCAGATCGAAGAGGGCTTCATCGCGCGGCTGAACAAGGGCGACCACTTCGTGTTCGCCGGCCGCGTGCTCGAGTACGTGCGCACGCACGACATGGCGGCCTACGTGCGCCGCGCCACCAGGAAGAGCGGCATCGTGCCGGCCTGGGCCGGCGGCAAGATGCCGTTGTCGAGCGAACTCGCCGACGCCACGCTGGAGGCGCTGGAGTCGGCCCGCCAGGGCGACTTCTTCGAGCCCGAGTTGCAGGCCGCGATGCCGATGCTGGCCGCGCAGTCGCGGCTGTCGAAGCTGCCGACGCCCAAGACGCTGCTGATCGAGCAGCACCGCTCGCGCGAGGGCTTTCACGTCTTCATCTATCCGTTCGCCGGCCGCTACGTGCACCTCGGGCTGGCGAGCCTGCTGGCGTGGCGCCTCTCGCGAATGCAGCCCAACACCTTCAGCATGAGCTTCAACGACTATGGCTTCGAGCTGCTGGCGGCGCAGCCGCTCGACGCGCAGCCGTTGCTCGACCAGAGCGCGTTCGACGACGCCGAGTTGCTGCACGACGTGCTGGCGAGCCTGAACAGCAGCGAGCTCGCGCTGCGGCGCTTCCGCGAAATCGCGCGCGTCGCCGGGCTGGTGTTCACCGGCTACCCCGGTGCGCCCAAGAGCACCAAGCAGCTGCAGGCGAGCTCGAGCCTGTTCTACGAGGTGTTTCGCAAGTACGACCCGGCCAACAAGCTGCTCGGCCAGGCCGACGCCGAGGTGCTGGCGCAGGAGCTCGACATCCGGCGCCTGCGCGCGAGCCTGAAGCGCATGCGTGCGCAGCGCGTCGAGGCGGTGCAGCTGCGAGTGCCGAGCCCGTTTGCGCTGGCGCTGATGGTCGAGCGCTTCCGCGAAGAGCTGTCGACCGAGAAGCTGGCCGACCGGCTGGCTCGAATCCTCAAGGAAGCCAATGCCGAGATCGATGCGCCCGCCGGGGCGCCGGCGGCGGCGCCCGGCAGGCGTGCCCCGCGGCGCAAAATCGGCGCATGAGTTCCGGGATTTTTTCCTGTAGCGCCAAGTGCACATGAGCGGTATCGGCAAGCTGCTGCGCCGTGCCAACACCGCGCGCCTGGCTACCCACCTGCTGGCGCTGTGGAAGCTGTTTCGCCACCCCGAAACGCCGCGGCTGGCCAAGCTGGTGGCGCTGCTGGTGCTGGCCTACGCGCTGAGCCCGATCGACCTGATCCCCGACTTCATTCCGGTGCTGGGCCTGCTCGACGACGTGATTCTGCTGCCGCTGGGCATCGCGCTGGCGGTCAAGCTGACGCCGCGCCACCTGTGGCTGGCGCGGGTGGCTGAAGCGGAGGTGGGACAGGAAAAGCTCCCACGTCTGCTGTGGGGCGCGCTCATCGTGGTGGCGGTCTGGCTGGCCCTGGTGTCGTTGTTGGCCTGGTGGTTGCTATCTTGGGTCACCGCCGGCGCGTGACGCCGCGCGCCGTGAACGCCAACGCGCAGCCGGCGGCGC